>LJTN01000018.1 GCA_001303415.1 Myxococcales bacterium SG8_38 | reverse complement strand
CACACTGAACCGCTCGAAGGCGACACTGCGGACCGTGTCGCAGCTTCAGCGGGACGGTCTCATACCCCGCGAATGACGGCCATGGAAACGCCGGCGCCCATCATGACGAGACCGATGCAGATGATGACGAAGCCAAGCCCGCCGATGTAACACCACGCCATCACACCGGCGCGTTCGTCCTTGCCGAGCAGCGCATTGAAGCGAAGCGGCTGCCAATACCACCCTGGCGGCAGCTCGCCACGAGGGCTCAGCACCTGGTAGAGCCGGAGGTGATAGAGGAGCCCCGTCGGCAGCCCCACGATGAAACCGGCTACGGTGACCCAGATGCCGGTCTCGTAGAGCGTTTCCCATGGCGTGAACCAGATTCCGCTGAGCAGGCACATCAGCGCGGTGATGGCGACCACGATTCCAAGCTCACGCACCGGTCCTTCTCCAAGTCGTCATGGCTTGCCATCCTTCGCGCGCTGGGAGGCGCACAGATGGAGATTGCTGACGTTGCTCGCGTCATATGGGTCGAGCGCAAACGCTCGCTGGAAGGCATGGCACGCCTGCTCGGTCCTGCCGAGCTCGAGGGAGACGATCCCGAGCACGCGTTGATTGTGCGCGGTATCGGGTTGGAGGCGGACCGCCTCCTCGGCCATGCGGAGCGCCTCATCGCGTCTCCCTCGTTTGAGGTAGAGCAGCGCGAGGTTGGCGTAGGCTTTGTGGGCTTCGGGCGCCGAAGCGGCACGCTCCATCGCTTCGATGGCCGAATCGAGCTTGCCTTCCGAAGCAAGAAGCAGCCCCTGACGATGGATGAGTCGCCAATCGCCAGGCGAATGCTCGAGCCCCAGGCCAGTGTAGGCCCAAGCACGCTCGAGATCGCCACGATCGGAAGCCAACGAGGCGAGCTGATCCCAGGCGCCGGCGTTGCTCGGGTCCGCCCGGACCGCGTTTTCGAAGAGCAGCTCGGTGCTCGACCACACGGGCGTCTGCGCGAGAGTCCAGGCGCAGGCCACCAGGACTGTCGTGATCCCGAGCGGCAGAGACACTGTCCGCGGAAGCTTCATCAACCATGCGGCGAAGGCGAGGAGCATTCCAAAGCTCGGTAAGAACAGATATCGGTCTGCCGCGTAGTTCTGAACCGGAACCAGCAAATGGCTGACCGGGGCCAAGAAAACGAACCACCAAGCGATGCCGAAGGTGATGGCCGTGCGCTTCGAACGGTCGAGCAACGCCCAAAGCAATGCCGCGAGACCGAGCACGGTAGCGAGCGCTCCTGGCAGCCAGCGCCCGAGCCCTGCTGCCCCGGGCCCGATCGGATAGTCGATGGCGTACGGACCGCCATACGCCATCAAACGTAGATACTGCGTGTGGGCTTGAAAGAACAAGAGCAGCGTGTCCGCGAATCCTTCGCCATGGTAGGGGACGATGACTCCGAGCGAGCGAGATACCCATACGTTGGGAAGAAACGCGAGCAGGCCTGATGCTGCATACGCAATGACGAGAAGCCATTTGTCTCGGCGTGTAATCGGGGAATCGAGCCACAAGACCAGCAACAAGAGCGCGGCCGCTCCCGCGATGACGAGGGCCTTTGCCGCAACGGCCAACAGGAACAGCAGGCATGCGCCGAGCGCGCGACCGAACCCGCCACGCCGTAGGTACCCGGTCGCGAGGAGCAGCGAGGACGACAGGAGAAGCGCGCCAAGGGCACCCTTGCGCTCGGACAACCAAGCCACCACCTCCACGTGGATGGGATGGGTGGCAAACAAGAGGCCAGCCAGCCAAGCGACCGGACGGCTCCCGAAAAGCGCGAGCGCCAAAGACGCGAGGACTGCGCAGGTGGCAGCGTAAAGCATCACCTGCGTCAAATGCTGCCCGCCCACCCACTCGCCGTAGAGCGCGTAGTCGAGCATCACCGACAAATCGCGGACCGGCAGATACTCCGCGCCGAGCCGGTACCGCTGCTCCCAAGAAAAATCGGTCAACACCCGCCAAACCGAAGCCAAGCTAAGCTCGTGGAGCAGCCGATTGTCGCGGATGAGCCATGGATCGTCGCGCAGCACGAAGCCATAGGGGATGGTTCGCAGATACAGCGCAAGCCCGACGAGGCCCACCCAGGCCGGATGAACGCGCTCCCACAGCGTGGCTCCCCGTGTCGTCACCAGCGCTGACCCTACTGCCGAAGCCGCTCTAACGACAGTCTTCGACAGTCAGCATGGCTTCGGCATTGCGGAGATCGTCGCGGTCCTCTCCTCGTGAGTAGACCGGTGGGCTTTCGATCGGGGCATTGACGGTCATTCGGCGGCCGCCTTCGACGGCATCGCCCGTCCAGACGTTGTACCAGGTGCCCGCGGGGAAGTAGACCGACCGGGAGGTGGCGCCTTCCTCCAGGACCGGCGCCACCAGAAGAGAATCGCCGATCATGAACTGATCGCTGAGATCCCAGGTCTCCCGGTCGTCCGGAAAGACGAGCATGAGGTGCCGGACAATCGGCGCCCCGCTCGTCTCGGCTTCGGCGGCCAACGTCATGAAGTCGTTCCTCAGCGCGCAGTGCACGAAGGCGAATTTGCGGAAGTGCGCCGTGGTTTCCCCGTCCCGATTCCAGCGCCAGTTCTTGACCTTGTCGGCGCCATCGTGGGTGCGCATGATCGGAGTGAACGCACCGAGCTCCGTCCATCGCTGGAATAGCTCCTTGGTGCTCGGTCCGTCGCCGCGCGCGAAGCCGGCGATGTCGTGGGTTACGAACGGTTGCCCGGCCAAGCCGAGGTTCAGCATGGCGGGAACGACCGTCGGCAGCCCATCGAGCTCGCCCCAGTTGGTTTCCTGGTCCCCGACCCAGTGAATCTGCGCAACCCCTTGCACGCCGGTGAACCCCGAACGAGCGAAGCTCACCCAGTTTTCGTCGCGAACGTTTTCCAGCGCCTGCCGAGAGGCACGGTGCCAGTCGACGGGGAACGTATTGCGGCGCTCCATGGGGTCGCTTCCGTCCTGCGGCACCGAATCGAGAGGCACCCACTCGCCGAAATCGGCCATCCATCCGTCCACGTCGTACGTGCGGACGATCTCCTCGAGAGAGTCGACGATGAACTCCATCGTGGCGGGGTTTGAAAAATCCGGATGGGCATCGGACTGCGGAATGTTCGGCACGATGATGTCGATGTAGGTGTCTCCCATCTGGTTCTTGAGCAGCAGCCCCATTTCCATGGGATCGAACCGCTCGGCGAACCGTGCCGGGTCGTCTTCCTCCGCAACGCTATCGGGATTCACGATGAATGGGTTTACATAGGTGAGAAACTTGTAGCCGCCTGCATGGAAGTCCGAAACCATCGACGCAAAGCTCGGATACAGCGTCTCATCCGCCTCCCAGATGTACTGAACGCCAAAACCCCCATCGAAGTTCTGGCGTATCCCACCCCAGTCTTGCACCCAAAACGCCGCTACGGGAATGCCGGCGGCCTCCAAGGCAGCGCGCTCCGTTTCGACGGCGCCTCGACCACCCTGCCCGGCCATCCACAGGTTGTAAGCCCAGGCGGGAGGTTGCGACGGCCGGCCCACGAGGTCTCCGTCTCCGAGCTGCCGGATCACCTCCATGGCTGTGGGCCCATGGAACACGCGCCACCGCACCGGAGCTCCGCTTATCACTTCGAACCAGGCGATGTCTTTATCGCTCGCGCAGAGATCCACGTCTACACGGCGCGCAGTGCTGAAGAGCGCACCAAAGCCCCGTGCATCGACGTAGTAGGGCATGGGGAAATAGGTGGTGTGCTCGTCGCCGATCGACGCACCCGGGCCTCCGTCGCGACCGTTGCCTTGCTCGTTGACCAGCAACTCGAACGCCTCACCCCGCTGGTTGGTTGCGTTGTACTGTTCCCCGAAACCATGAAAAGTCCCTTCCTCATCGCAGCGAATGCCCACGGCAATCGAATCCGCAGGCGGACCCCTGAGCTCGAGCCGGAACTCGCTCACCTCGTCGTCGAGGGGACTTGCAATCAACGTGGCTTTTCGAGAGCTGCTGCTCTCGTACTCGACCCGGACGCCCGCTCCTTCGGTCACCACCGACTGCACCGACAACGGGTCGACGACCTCGTCGGTACGCTCGAACGAGATGGTCCCGACGCCTACGGGCCTTTCACTGAAGTTGCGAGCGACGGGCCCGGTGGGTGCAAGCGCGAAAAGCACCCGCTCGTCGACGACGACTTCGACCGTTCCATCGTCCGCGCCCACGACCCGTGCAATGGAGCCGGAGCCGGATGAGCTGCAACCTCCACTCGCAAGGACCACGACGAGCCCAAAGCCAACCAAACGCAACCGCAACATCTCATTGCTCCCATCCAAGAATCGCACCGATAGTCAAAGCATCTGAAACGGTCCGCAAGCCGACGACCTCACCGTCGGGGAAGCTCGGAAACGCGAATTCGGCCCCAAGCGGGCTCCGTGAGGCTTCCTACGTACAGCCAATCCCCGACCTGCTCGGCGCTCGTGGACTTGGAGAAGGTCGCGCCCTGCTCGTCTTGGAGGTTGTAGACGACCTTGCCGTTCTCAACGAGGCCCAAGACGAAGGGGTGCCGCCTCGGCTTCGGCTGTAGCGCAGCGGGGATGCGGAAGATGATTTCGCGCAGCCATGGCTTCGGTCCGGCCGAATCGAGGAGCGCGTTTCGCGGAGCGTAGAGCGCCAACCAGAAGATGCCGTCGGCCCCGGTGGAGATTCCGTCGGGGAAACCCGGCAGGTTGTCGATGAAGACCTCCACCTCGCCTTGGCGAGGACCGCGCACGTAAACCCGCTTGGTGCGGTAGCGCATCGTTTCGTTGACGAGCACGTAGGTGTCGTCCGGCGACACCGCGATGCCATTGGCGAAATGGAGCCCCGTCAAGACGACCGCGCATTCGCCGCTTTCGAGGTCGTGCTTCAGCAGCCTCCCGTTCGGGGCGCTTTCGAGCGCCTCGTGCATGACCTCATGCTGTGTCCACTTGAACGAGGCATCGGAAAACCAAGCTACGTTTTGCGAGTCGACGTCCACGTCGTCGGGGAAACCGAGCGGATGCTCGCCGGCTTGCGTGCACAGCACCTCGATGGCGCCGCTCGGGTCGACCGAGAGCAACCCTGCGAACGCATCGGCGACGATTAGATTGCCGTCGTTGTCGAAGTCCAAGCCGAGCGGCCGGCCCCCCGTGTCGGCGAACACCTCGGGGTTGGCGCCATCGGGCGCATAGCGAAGGATCTTCCCTTCTTCGACGCCCACGTAAATGCGTCCCTCGGCATCGACCGCCACGTCCTCGGGGCCGTGACTGTTTGGTGTCGCGAAGATCTGCATGTCTTGAAGCACCCGGTTGGCGGCGAAGTCGCCTTCGAGTGCCGGAACGGGTGACGGCTCCCAGGCGATTGGATCGATGGGGACCGGCCACAGCAAGAGATAGAGCAACAGAACGACCAGCGCGGCGCCGGACCAGATCGCAACCTTCTTGATCATCGTCACTCCTCCCAGAACCAACGGAGTCGTCGCACGCGAGAGCCGTCGGAATCGAGCTCTGCGACGAACGCGGCTTCCCGGGGACGTCCTCCCCATTCGAGGGACGCCAGGCCGGAAACCGTCTGACCCGATGCCAACGTGTCCGCGACCTCGAGAGCGGTGCACCCCTCCAGGAACTTGGTGATGGGCGCCGTCGCTACGCCCGGCAGCTCCACGGTGGCGTCGTCGGCGAAGAAGCTGCCTCCGTCACGACCGATCTCTTTGGCCATGCGCTCGATCAGCTCCTTACCCTTGCGGCCGACGCCTTGCTGCGATGTCTGGAAATAGCTCAGCAGCCATTTCGGGCCAAACGCACGCAACATACTCCAGTTCATGAACGCAATGGTGCGCACTCCCAACAGACCCTCACTCATCAGGATGCGAGTCATGCGATTGAGCTCCCAGTGCGCATGCATGCGCCGGATCGCGGACCGTCCTTCCGCGTCACAGATGATTTCGTAGAGCAGATTGGCCGGCACCTTCATCTTCAGGCCGGTCTTCGTGTTCTTCGTATGAATGTCGACCGCGCGAAACACGTGCATGCCGGAGACGATATCGCGCCGCGACACGATCTCGATTTCGCTCGGTGCGATGAATGCCTCGTAGAAACGGCCGAGCTCGTCGCCGAGCCGGCCGGGTCGCCTCCCCTTGTGCGAGGCCGGCGTCCCGACCGGGTCTTCGAGGACCGCGTCGTCCGAATACAGTGCGAGCCAGCGTTCCTTTTCGTGCTGGCCCGCAAGCCGAGGAGAGGCCTTGGCCGTCTCGAGCAAGGTTTCTCGGTCGGCTCTGGAGGTTGCGCCGCGAAGGGAGGGCTCCATCATGACCTTGGGTTCTACCACATCGTGGCGGCCGCTCAGTCAGCTTTTTCCGAGCCGTCTTCGTCCTTCTTGCTCTTCTCGTCCTTGCCCTTGTCGTCTTTCTCGGGCCTCGCCTCTTGCTTGGGCGGAGCAACCTCGTTGATGAGCCCCATCATCGTCACTGCGAGCAAGTCCTCGTCGGCTTTCCCAATCGGGCAGAGCTGCTTGCCGAGGTAGTCGCACGCTTTGGCGCGCCACGCGTCGGCATCTTCGACGTACTTTCCTTCGCGCGTATACCATTCCCCCGTTGGAGCTCGCGCCAGCAATCCGTTTGCGTACTCCCACTGCCCGAGGGCGCTCTTCGCCCTGGCGCCGCTAGGGTAGAACCACTCGCCGCTTCGGCTCTTGGCAATCCGTCCGTTGGGATGGTTGAGCTCTAGATAACCACGCACGATGGATCGTCCGTTCGACCATGTGGTGGTGGGATGACGCGTTACACGGTAGCCCACGTACGGAGCGCAAACCTCCCTACGAAGTTGGGAGAGCTCGCGCCGCCCCTGCGCATCCAGCCCACGCTTGTAGCGGCCTTCCTCTTCGTCGAGGCGCGCCAAGAAGTCCATGATGGTGAGCTCCTCGCAGGTCGGCGACGCCATGAGGATGCGTTGCGCCGAAGCTCCGCTTGCGAGGGTAGCGATGAAGGCTCCCACAAAGAGCGAAAGCATTCGGATCGCGTGTTTGCGGGCCTGCCGCATCACGTTACTCGGACCCTGAAATCCCGCGCGGCCCGCGCGCGCTCCTCTTTCGCAGACGGTTGGCCTCTGCGAACCGGCGCTCGACCCATTTGATGAGCTCCTGATGCGCGCTTTCGGCTCCCTCGCCACCGTTGCGCTGCACGTAGGTGCCATCGGGCTGCATCTCCCAAGCACTCCGTTGATCGTTGAGGAGCACGTCGAGAACGGTGCGAAGCTCCTCCTGCAGCGATTCCTTCTCCACCGGTGCAAGAACCTCGACTCGACTGACCAGATTACGGGTCATGCAGTCAGCGGAGCCGATGTAGTACTCGTCCTGGCCTCCGTTGTGGAAGTAGTAGATGCGCGAGTGCTCGAGGAAACGCCCGACTACGCTGATGACCCGAATGTTCTCCGAGAGACCGGGTATGCCGGGACGCAACCGGCACGAGTCCCGCACGATGAGATCGATCTGCACTCCTGCCTGCGACGCTTCGTACAGGGCGCGCGTGATGTCGACGTCCTCGAGCGCGTTGGTCTTGATCTGAATGAGCCCCTTCTTGCCTTCTGCGACGCGTCGCACCTCTCGTCGAATCTTGCGCAACAGGGCGGGCTTCAGAATCTTAGGCGCCGGGAGGATCTTCTTGTAGCTGCGGCTCGGCTTGTAACCAGTCGTCAAGTAGTTGAATAGCTCCGTTGCATCGCGGCCGATGTCCGGATCGCAGGTGAGGAGCCCGATGTCGGAATAGAGCTTGGCAGTCTCCTCATGGTAGTTGCCGGTACCGATGTGCACGTACCGGCGCAACCCGTTGTGATCCTGTCGGACGACCAGAATGACCTTGCAATGCGTCTTGAGGCCGACGACGCCGTAGGTGACGTGGATGCCAGCCTGCTCGAGCTTCGCGGCCCAGTTGATGTTGGCTTCCTCGTCGAAACGCGCCTTGAGCTCGACCACGACCGCGACTTGCTTTCCGTTGAGCGCGGCATTGACCAGATGCTGAATGACACGGGATTTCGACGAGGTGCGGTAGAGCGTCATCTTGATGGCGCGGACCTTCGGGTCCTCGCTCGCTTCACGCAAGAAACGCTCTACCGAGGTTCCAAATGCTTCGTACGGGTGGTGGACGAGGAGTGCGCCATGGTCGCGGATCGCATGAAAGACGTTGCTTCGCCCGACGAGAACCGGTGTGTCGACCGGGCGGTGATCCGGGTCTCGGTGCTCTGGAATGTCGAGCGAGGCGAGCTCGAAAAGATCGGCGAGCCCCAGAAAGCCTTCGACCTCGAAGACGTCCGCTTGCTCGTCCAAACCGAGCTCTGCGGCGAGCCGGCCGCGGTGCGTGGTATCGATGCCTTGGGCGACTTGAAGCCGAACGATGGGCGCGAACTTCCGCTCCTGGAGCTCCGACTCGATGAGCGCGAGCAAGTCGTCGGCCTTGTCTTCGTCTCCCTCGACGTCTGCGTTTCGCGTGACTCGGAAGAGCTCGATCCGATCGATGACCATCCCCGGAAACAAGAGGTCGAGGTTGTTGGCCATGATCTCCTCGAGCGGGACGAAGACCAGAGATTCACCAACCCGGACGAATCTCGGAACGCCGGACCCGAGGGGCACCTTCACGCGGGCCAGCAGCGGAGCCGGATCATTCGGATAGTGGAGCGAGACCAGAAGGTTGAGCGACAGGTTCGAAACGAATGGAAACGGGTGCGCCGGATCCATCGCCTGCGGCGTGACCAGCGGGAAAATGTTGTCGAGATAGTGATCGCGAAGCCACCGTTGGTCTTCGGGAGATATCGAGGAGTAATCGGCGACCTCGATGCCGGCCTGGTCGAGCCGGTTGCGGAGCCCATCCCACAAGTGCTGCTGCTGGACGGTGATCGAGCGAATGACATCATGGCACTCCTGAATCTGTTGCATCGGGGTGCGCCCGTCGACCGTGAGCTTGTGGACGCCCGCCGCCACCTGCTGCTTGAGGCCGCCGATCCGCTTCATAAAGAACTCGTCAAGGATGGATGCCGTGATGGCGAGAAACTTCACGCGCTCGAGTAGCGGGGTGCGCTCATCCTCGGCCTCGTGGAGCACCCGCTTGACGAACGCGAGCCAAGTGAGCTCGCGGTTGAGATAGAATTCCGACGATTGCAGATCGACGGATGCCGCCGGGGCCGGGCGGTCCTCTATCGAAGAGGCTGCAATTGCCTCCTGCGGGCTTCCGTTGGTGGTGGGAGTCGAGGCCATGGCGGATTTCGAGGAATTCGCAGTGTAGCGCGTAGCTCAGGGTGGGATCTAGGCTCGAAATTGCGCATTATCGCGCTTGTCACTAGCCTTCTCATCTAGCTCGACTGAACACTCGCCCCCCGAGCACACCGTGACGACCAAGTCCGATCAGCTGTCTCCGCGCAGGAAGCCGAGCCAAGAACGCTCACGCGATCGCGTGGAGCGCATCCTCGATGCGACTGCCGAGCTCTTGGGCGACACTCCCGTCGACAAGATCACGACGGGAGCGATCGCGGAGAAGGCAGGGGTGCCCATCGGATCGGTCTATCAGTACTTTCCGAACAAGCTTTCCGTGCTGGCCGAGCTAGCACGGCGCGTGATGGCGGAGGTCGATCTCAAGACAGCAAGCCTGATCGCCGAGGATTTCGGCGTGCTGCCCTGGAATGAGGCCATCGATCGCGCAATCGATGCGACGATGCAGGGGTATTCCGAGCAGCCCGGCTACGCGCAACTGCTGCTGAGCATTCGGCCGACGCCGGAGTTCGGCGCCCTCACCGACGAGTCGAACGAGCGCGTCGCGGCGATGCTCGCGCTGCATCCGGCGCTACGAGCAGTGATTCCACCGGATCGCATCGAGCTGGTCACGCAATCGGCGATCAAAGCCGTCAACGCATTGCAGGATTGGGCGCTGTCCGTGGACGACCCCGATTTGGCGAATCGCATCATTGCCGAGATGAAGACGCTGCTGAAGGGCTACCTGGCCGTGTACATGGACAAAGCAGCGCCGCTATCAGCTAAAAGCTGAGCTATATCGGCAACTTATAAGAAAACGACAAATTGTGAGTTAAACTCACTTTCCACTTTCTCGGTTTGGTGTTAGATAGGGGCCGACCTGTTTCGGAGGAGGAGACCCGTTTATGAATTTCAAGATACTTATCAGCGTGCTCTTTGCGGCTGCAATTGCAGTCGTCGGATGTGACAGCGATGACGGCGGTGGCGGTGACGGCGGTACGGGCGGTACGGGAGGCATGGAGTGGACTCCAATTGCCGATTGTGCGGACGTCATCGGGCACCCGGACGGGTATTCGATCGAGAACGCTCCGGCTACGCCCACCGATGATTGCGACACCACGTTGTCAGCCACGGGCACGAACGACGCAGCGGCGATCAACGCAGCGGTGGAGCTTGCGAGCTCTGGAGACATCATTTGCCTCGAGCCCGGGACCTACGACATGGAGGGCTCCGTAACGGTATCCTCCGCTGCAAATCTGACCATCAAAGGCAAAGGCGAGAGCCCCGATAGCGTCAAGCTCGACTATCAGGGGCGCGGCGACCGCGGGTTCGACGTCACGACTGATGGGTTCACCATCGAAAACATGTGGATCGTGAACACCGCTGGCAATGGTGTCGAGGTCAAGGCGGCTGACTCGGTCTTCCGTAAGCTCTACGTGACTTGGGATGCGGGCTCGGTCCCCGAAAACGGCGCATACTCCGTGTACCCCACGAAGTGTCAGGACACCCTGGTCGAATACGTCGAGGTGGTCGGCGCTTCGGACGCTGGTGTTTACGTGGGCCAATGCGAAGGCGGCATCGTTCGCTATAACAAGGTGTACGGAAACGTCGCAGGTCTCGAGGTGGAGAACTCGCTCGACGTCGAGGTGTATGAGAACGACATCTTCGACAACAGCGGCGGCCTTCTCGCGCTTCAAGAGCCGGGCCTCGAGCGCTTGGCCAACGAGAACATCCTGATGCGCAACAACTACGTGTACTGCAACAACCGCGAAAACTTCGCTCGTCCGAACACGACGGTGTCGAACATTCCACCCGGCACCGGTGCGATGAGCTTCTCCGGCGATGGCATCGAAATTCGCGACAACGTGATGGATAGCAACGTGAGCACCGGCATGCTGGTCGTGAGCAATGTCATCCTCTGCCAAGTCGCCAGCACCGACTGCACGTACCAGGAGGGCTACAACCCCTACCCGGAGAACGTCTACATCCACGACAACGAGCTGATCAGCAACGGGACCGATCCTCAGGGGATTCTAGCCCAGATCGCGGTCTTGATCACGGCATGGGCCGATGGCGCCTCCGATGTGATCTGGGACGGCTACATCAACGTAGACACCACCGACCCGAACATCTGTCTCGGCGAGGCGGAGCGCGCGTCGTACACCGACCTCACCAGCAATCAATGCCAGGACGCGGCAACCGAGGGCGAGTTCATCGGTTGTATCGTGGAAAGCAACACCCAGGACCCGACGGGCCGCGACTGCACCCTTCCAGCGGTCCTCATCAACAACTGACATCACCATCGCAAGGGCAGGCATTTCGTGAAGAACGCACTTAACTTAATCGTCTCCTTCCTCCTCCTCCTCGTAGCCGTAGGCTGTGACACCAGCTCCTCCGATGACGGAGGCATCGGAGGCACTGCCGGTGTAGGTGGCACCGGCGGCGAAGGCGGCTCGGCCGGGGTCGGCGGTGCCGCTGGAGGAGGTGGCGAAGGTGGAACCGGTGGCGTCGATCTCAGCCGGAAGGACCTCCTTTCGGAGTGGGAGCTGTTCGACGACATCCGAAACCAGATGCCGGCGGAAGGCGTGGTCCCATTCGAGGTCACCTCTCCCCTGTTCACCGACTATGCGCTTAAGCATCGATTTGTCACGCTTCGCATGGGTGGACAGATCGAGTACTCGGACGACGCGCGCTGGCAGGCCCCCGTGGGCACGATCTATGTAAAAACCTTCGCGTATCCCATCGACATGCGATCTCCTGAAATGGGAGAGCAGCTCATCGAAACCCGGCTCTTGGTGCACGACGTCGATGGCTGGAAAGTGTGGGTCTACGTCTACAATGAAGACATGACCGACGCCGTGCTCACGTTAGGCGGCCTCACGGTGTCCGTGAGCTGGATCGACGAAGATGGCAATACGCAGACCTTGGAGAACTACGGCGTCCCCTCGAATGGCGCATGCCGCAAGTGCCACGGCACGTCACCCGACACCCGCACGCTCGGACCGTCGACCGGCATGCTCAACCGCGAAAACGACTATGGAGAAGGCCTCGTCAATCAGATCGACCATCTGAACGCGCTCTCGTTGCTGAGCAATGCGCCTCCCCCCGAGAACGAGAACAACCCCCGTATCACCTACGTCGAACCGGTCGAGCACAACGCAGGCTGCAACCCTGATGACTTCGATTGCTTGCACGAAGCGGCACGTTCATGGCTTGACTCGAACTGCTCCCATTGCCACGCACCCGATGGCGAGGTGGCGGACAAGGTTCTGTTCCTCGATTGGGCCAATCTCGATCCCACCTCCGAGGACACGACTAGCTGGGGTGTGTGTAAGACTGCAACCTCTGCGGGCAATGGCGTGACTTGCACACAGAACTACGACATTTTCCCGGGAGATCCCGACCGCTCGCTCCTGCTGTGCCGGATCGAGTCGGTGACGGCCGGCGAGATGATGGCGCCTCTCGGCCGAAGCACCGTGCATGCGCAAGGCGCCCAGGTGATCCGCGATTGGATCGCGGCCATGGACACCAACGACCCACGGTTTGCTCCGTGCAATCTCGCGATCGAGTGATTCGCCTCACACTGGTCTGCGCCGCGTTGCTGGCTTCGTGCGGCGAGGCAGCGGGGACGAACGATCCGCCAGCGGTCGTCGACTTGCCATGGCCCGTGAGGGAGTTCCCGGAGAATCCTCCGAGCATGCGTGGAGTTCCCGACGCCAGAGTCGAGCTCGGCCGGCTGCTCTTCTACGAGACCTTGTTGTCCGGCGATCGCGAGACCGCCTGCGCCACCTGCCATAGCGAGATTTGGGGAATGAGTGATTCTCTGCAGCGCTCGGTGGGTCTCGGGGCGGGCTTGCTCGCGGGACCGGGACGGACCGGTCCGAACGTGATGCGGCGCAATGCGTCGACCCTCTACAACCTCGCCTTCCGGCAGAGCTTCTTCCAGGACGGACGCACCGCGACGCTCGAGGAACAGGCGCTGGTCCCAATGCTCGAAGCAGACGAGATGGGACGTGACCCGGAAGAAGCGGTCGCTGAAATCGCAACCATTGCCGAGTACGCGCGACGGTTTGCCGAGGCCTTTCCCGAGGACCCGAGCGTCAGCGTCGAAAACCTGGCTTCGGCGCTCGCGGCTTTCCAACGCACGATGATATCGAAACGTGCGCTTTACGATTCGTATGTCCAGGGCGATCTGGAGGCTCTGACCGATGAGGTCGCCGAGGGCATGTTTCGTTTCGCCGAAATGGGTTGCGATGAATGCCATGCGCCTCCCTTGTTCGAATCGGAGCGCTTCGAGAACCGAGGCGTCCCGGAGCTCGAAGGCGTAGTGGACGATGGTCTCATGGAGGTCACCGGTCTCCAGGATGATCGCGGCAAGTTTCGTGTCCCTACGTTGAGGAACGTCGCCTTCACCAATCCGTACTTTCACAATGGATCGGTCGGCAAGCTCGAAGATGCCGTCGCCCACGAGCTAGAGCGCAGCGGCATGCCGTTCAGCGACGAGGACGCGCGTCTCATCAAGCTGTTCATCGACAAGGCGCTGAGAGACGAAAGCCGGGAGCCCGCAAGGCCGCTCGAGCTTCCAAGTGGTTTGCCCGTGCCACTCGACGGCACGGCCATCATCCGCTAGCTCAGTCGACCAGCAGCCGGCTACCGGCAGTGAAGTCTTCGTCCTCGATGAGGTCGATGCGGCTCGTCGAAAACCTGCGTGCAGCGGCAAGGGCGCGCTCGCCCTTGCCGTGATTCAGGCACCATTGCGCGTGGTCGGCTAGCAGCGCCAGCTCGGTGGCTCGCCCCAAGGTCATCGCAAAGCGCCGTGCGCCTGCTTCGAGCATGGTGCGCTCCTCTGAGGTTTCTCCGAGCCATCGGCCTGCGTGCTCGATCGCCGACCTCACGCGCTCGACCGCTGATTGCAAGCGCGGATCGGTAGCAGCTTCGATCCGGCCGTGGATCTCGCCGGCGAATGCCTCCCATACCCCGTCCTGCTTGAGCGCTCGCAAGGCATCGAGGGACAACACGTTGGTGGTTCCCTCCCAAATCGGAAGCACCTGTGCATCCGCAAGAAGCCGCGAAAGACCGGTGTCGTTGACATAGCCGGCGCCTCCAAACGACTCGAGCGCCTCCGATGCGACGCCCACCGCTTGCTTTCCGGTCGTCAGCTTGCCGATGGGAGTCAGCAAGCGGCTCACCAGCTGCTCCGCCGGGGTGGCTTCGTCGGACTCGATGCGGCCGAGGAGATCGACGACTCGGAACGCCAGCAAGAAGGCGCCCTGCGTCTCGGCGATCATGTCCGCCATGGTGTCGACGTGCAGCGGCTTGTCGATGAGCGTCGCGCCGAACGCCTCCCGTTTGCCCGCGTAGTCTCGGGTGAGCGCAACCGCACGCCGCATGCCGAGAATCGCGCCAACGGCATTCCACGTGCGCGTGATGTTGAGCATCGGGGTGATGTTGCGGACACCATTTTCGAGGCCTGCGACCGGGATGGCAGCGACACCATCCAGTGTGAGCTCCGCGGTCGGGAGCTTGCGCGTTCCGAACTTGTCCTTGAGCCGATTGATGTGCAGGTTCTGCAAACGGCCTTGCTCGTCGCGCAGCTCGAGATAGAACATGGCCAGCCCGCGCCCGCCGGGAGGATTGCCTTCGGGCCTGGCGAGGGTGAGCGCCATGTCGGCGGTCGTGGCCGACGTGAACCACTTGGTGCCATACAGACGCCACGTGTCGCCTTGTCGCCGAGCGACCGTCTCGGTCTGCGCAACGTCGGACCCGCCGATGCGCTCGGTCATCCATTGTCCCGAGGTCCACATCTTGGCTGGGTCACGCGAGAGCAACCGTGGGAGGGCATGGTCGATCAATTGCTGATTGCCCGAGTCGAGCAGCGTGCGTACCGCGCCATCGGTCATCGCCAGCGGACAGTTGTACGTGTCGAGCGATGCCTGCACGACGTAATTGAGAATGTGCTGATGAATGCGCGCGTAAGGCCCGAGCTCCGAATCGTAGCCCGCCGCGACCAAGCCGTGCTCCGCGCAGATGACCTGTGCGCGCTTCCAGACCTCGGTCACCTCGACGTGATCGATCCGGTTCCCCCAAGGATCCCACGTGGTGTGCACCGGCTCGTTCGGCAAATCCGCAAGAGAAAGGCGGTAGAGCTCTCCGCCGCTGCGCTCGCCAAGCTCCCGATACTCGGGCTCGAAACGCTGGAGCAGCTCCGGTGGCAAGGCTCGCTGCAGGTACTCCCTCAGCAGAGAGTCAGAATCGTACTGATTTCCAAGAGTTGGAGGCGCTTGATGGAATGCCATGACATTACTCAACTTGGCAGAAAATGACAAACGTAGAAATCATCATACGCTCGCCCTCCTCGGCAGTCAATCGCCGAAAGCGCGGTCCGGCACCCAGCAGTGCTAGAACCGGCACATGCTCCCGATCAAGGTCGCGACCGCGTCGTTGAACCAGACCCCGCTCGATTGGGACGGCAATCAACGGCGCATCGAAAGCGTGCTCGAGCAAGCGCGAGACGAGGGCGTCGGGCTGCTCGTGCTTCCGGAGCTCTGCGTCACCGGCTACGGATGTGAGGACGCGTTTCTCGGCCCGGACGTTTCGAGACGCGCGTGGGCGATGTTGATGGCGCTCTTGCCGCAGACCAAGCGCATGGCCGTCAGCATTGGAATGCCCGTACGGCGCCGCGGCGGTTTGTACAACACGGCGTGTGTCGTGGCCGACGGCCGGATCGCCGGGTTTGCCGCCAAGGAGCACCTCGCAGGAGAAGGCCTTCACTACGAGCCGCGCTGGTTCAAACCTTGGCCGAATAATCAAGTGGTGCACCTCGAGCACGATGGACAGAGCTATCCTTTCGGCGACGTCTTTTTCGACTTCTCCGGGGTGCGTGTGGGATTCGAGATCTGCGAAGACGCTTGGGTAGCGCAGCGCAGGGGTGCGCTAGACGGATACGCGATGGACATCATCGTCAATCCGAGCGCAAGTCATTTCGCATTTGGAAAGCATGCCGTTCGGGAACGACTGGTTCTGGAAGGATCGCGCTCGATGGCAGTCACCTATCTCTATGCCAACCTGCTCGGAAACGAAGCGGGACGCGTCATCTACGATGGAGGGTGCTTCATCGCCCAAAACGGAAGAATGCTGGCCCAGTCGCCGCGGCTGACCTTCGATGACTTCGTGCTCACCGCGGCCGTCGTGGACATCGAAGCCTCGCAAACCGAGCAAGTGCGAACCACGAGCTTCATGGCGGACCGCACCGACCCCGGAACCAAGTGCATCAACGTGAGCTTCGAGCTGCCGCGCGCTGTCATGAAGCGTTCCCAACCCACGGTGCCCGAATGGGAAACCAGCAAGCGCCACAAGGAAGAGGAATTCATGCGCGCGATCACGCTCGCGCTGTTCGACTACCAGCGAAAGAGCCGGTCCCGGGGATTCGTGCTCAGCATCAGCGGTGGCGTCGATTCGGCGGCGGCGGCATGCCTGGTTGCGTTGATGATCGAGAGGGCCATCGGGGAGCTGGGCGGCGAACGGTTCGCGGAGAAAGTCGGCCTCGAGGCGCAGCCGAACCCGAGGGACTGGGTGCGGGAGCTGCTGTGGTGCGCGTATCAGCCGCCCGAGAACAGCAGCGAGGTGACGCGGAGCGCCGCCACGGCCGTGGCCAAAGCCTTGGGCGCCACGTTTTACGTGCTCGACGTGCAACACATCGTGGAGGCATATGAAGCCTTGATCTCGGACGCCATCGGTAGGCCCCTCACGTGGGAACGCGACGACATCACGTTGCAGAACATACAAGCCAGGGCTCGCGGCCCGAGCGTATGGATGCTCGCCAACATTCGAGGCGCGCTCCTGCTTTCCACCAGCAACCGCTCGGAAGCTGCAGTCGGCTACGCGACGATGGACGGCGATACCTGCGGCGGCCTCAGCCCCATCGCTGGCATCGACAAGGCGTTTCTCCGCCACTGGCTGCGCTGGCTCGAGACGACCGGGCCGACCGCGATGCACCCGATCCCGGCGCTCCACGAGGTGAACACCCAGACGCCGACCGCCGAGCTTCGTCCGCGCGACCAAGAGCAAACCGATGAAGACGATCTGATGCCCTACCCCGTCCTCGACGTCATCGAGCGCTTGGCGATCGGAGACAAGCTTCCCCCCGAAGATTGCCTCGAAATCCTGGGCAACGACTTCCCGGAGCACGATACGGATACGCTGAAGGAGTGGGTCGCGCGGTTCTTCCGCCTTTGGTCCCGCAATCAGTGGAAACGGGAGCGGTACGCGCCGTCGTTCCACGTCGATGACAAGAACCTAGACCCAAAGACCTGGTGCCGCTTTCCAATTCTTTCCGGTGGATTCGAGCAGGAGCTATCCGAGCTCTGAGCGAGCCGCTCCGGCCATGCGCTCGATTTCGGCGCGCGCGACCTCGGGGTGCTCCATTGGCATGAAGTGCGAAGCGTCTTCGAGGATGAGCAACCGAGTATCGGGCCGCATCTTCATGAACGCCTCTCTCGCCGCCTCGGTAAACGGTGGACCATCATCCGCGCGTGCGATCAACGTGACCGGGCATCGAAGCTTCCTGATGGCCCCATAGGGGTTGACTGTCGCCGTTGCGAAAGTTTTGCTCTCCCAGGCGCGGTCACATCGCAGCCGCACCGTCCCTCGGCCCGTGGCGATGGCGCCACCATCGATGTAAGCCTCGATCCACTCGCGAGGCCAAGTCTTGAACGCGCCCTTGCCGACATAGTTTTCGACCGCCGCTTCCTTGGAAGGAAATTCCATCCGGCGCCGCGCCGCGGCCTGCGCAATCGGCACCAATCGTAGACTCAAGCCGAGGAGCCTGGCCAAGAAGTAGAGCGGGATCTGCCGGGGCGGCAGGATGACGGGATCGATGAGCACCAAGCCGGCGACCAAATCGGGACGGGCCGCCGCGAGCTCGAGGCTCACCGTCCCGCCCATCGAATGGCCCGCGAGGACGGCCGGTCGCCGGAGCGTCTCCACGAACCGCTCCAGATCCCGACGATAAGGAGCCCAGGATCGCAGCTTCTCGGGATCGCCAGCGGCGGTCGACATGCCGTGACCACGGGCGTCCATGGCAAACACGTCGAGCGAGGGATCGAGCGAAGCCAACAAGGCTCGATAGGTTTCGGCATTGAATCCCGTGGCGTGGGCGAAGTGCACCGTCACGCCGTCCCCGCCCGATGCCGGCCGGTGAAGGACCGAAAAGTCCCCGAAAACCTCTCGCCGAACGTCGGTCACCGCGAACGCTGAGGAGGGCCGATGCGCTTGAAGACCCGTGCGACGATGCCGTCGGTCGTCGCAGGCATGAGCCGCTTCAACGCATCGGCCACGTGTGCTTCTCGGGTGATCAAGACCCGCGGAGAGTTTTGCTCGATCGCCTTGACGACCCGGGCCGCCACGACCTCCGGTGTGGTGCCCAGTCGATCGAATAGCCGCTGGGTCGTGTTGCGGAGCGCTGCGTGGGTGTCGGTCACCAACCGTGCATCGCGGACGATGTTCGTCTGTATCGCACCAGGATGAACCGACGTGACGCCGATGTGGTGCTCGGCAAGCTCCGCACGCAGCGATTCACTGAAGCCACGCACGGCGAACTTCGTGGCCACGTAGCTCGTTTGAAGCGGTGGGGCGATGATTCCAAATACGCTCGACAGATTGACGATGTGCCCCTCTCCCGCGGCCTTGAGATGGGGCAGGAAAAACTTGCATCCGTAGAGCACGCCCCAGAGGTTCACACCGAGTATCCATTCCAGATCCTCGAGGCTGTGCTCCTCGAACGATGCAAAGACGGTGACGCCGGCGTTGTTGACCAAGATGTGCGCTTCGCCATGGGCGTCGATGACCTCGGATGCAAATGACGCCATCTGCTCTGGGTCCGACACGTCGACGCGATGCCCGGTAACCGTCGCGCCGCCAGCCGAAAGCTCGTCACGTACGGCCTCGAGCGTCTCCTCGTTGATGTCGCAAATCGCAAGCCGACATCCGCGCGCCGCCAAGGCCAATGCCGTTTCCCTGCCGATGCCATGACCGGCCCCCGTGACCACTGCGACCTTCCCTCGTAGCTCGCGCATTCGCCCCTCCAACCGGGACCGTACAAGCCCCGGTTCTGCGCGCAAGCCCCACGCTTCAATCGAAAGCGTAGTGCACGCCGGTGAGGTCTTCGGATACCTCCCACAATCGCTCGGCGGTCTCGGGATCACGGGCCTTGGGCAGGGGTTGCACGATCTCGGGCGGACCGTGCCAGCCCATCATGCGGGTCGGCCCAACGTACTCGTTGCCCTTCAGCGGCTCGACCGTGGCAAATACAGTGGGAAGCGCGCCGGCCGCGGCATCCTGCGCCAGCATGGCATTGCCCCACGCGCTCAGCGTCTCCATGAGCTTCGAGCCAGCCATCTTGGGCCCCACCTCTTGCAGGTTGGTTGCCGCCCATCCGGGATGACAGGCCACGCTGATCGTGTCGCTACCCGTCTCTTTGAGCCGCTTGTCGAGCTCGTGCGTGAAGAGGAGGTTCGCGAGCTTGCTCTGCCCGTAGGCGCCCCATTTGCTGTATCGCCGCTCCCACTGCAGGTCGTGGAAGCGAATCGTTCCGAACGTGTGCGCCATGCTGCTCACGTTGACGACGCGCGAACGCGGAGTTGCCAAGAGCAGCTCAAGCAGTCGTCCGGTCAGCGCGAAGTGACCGAGATGGTTCGTTCCGAGCTGCATCTCGAAGCCGTCCCTGGTGGTGCGCCTGGGCAACGCCATCACGCCGGCATTGTTGATCAGCGCGTCGAGCCGCGACTTCCGCGCGCGCAGGGTGTCGGCGAATGCGCGAATGGAGGCGAGGTCGGCGAGGTCGAGTGGGACGATCTCGAGGCTCGCCGACGGGCTTTCGGCGCGTATTCGGCCCGCCGCGGCCTCGGCCTTTTCGCCGCTCCGGCATGCCAACACCACCTCGGCGCCATGTCGCGCCAACGCACGAGCCGCTTCGTAGCCGATGCCACTGTTCGCGCCGGTGACGACCATGACGCGACCGGACAAGTCGGGAATTCGATCGAGACTCCAATCTTGACGCATCCGGTACTCTAGCCCGCCAACGGGAGGCGTGCAGGGTGCGTCGCCGCGTGATGCCATGGGCGCGTAATCTGGTATGCTCGTCATCCCCATGGCCGACAAAAGCAACTACCATGGCGAGGTCGTCGTCATTGGCGGCGGGCTCGCGGGAATGGTGACCGCGCTCGAGCTGCTCGATGCGGGCAAACGCGTCGTCATGCTCGACGCGGCCACCCGCGATCGTTTCGGGGGTCTCGCCCTTTGGTCGTTCGGCGGAATGTTCTTCGTCGATTCGCCCGAGCAGCGAAAGAGCCGAATCAAGGATTCGGTAGACCTCGCGATGCGCGACTGGGTTCGTTATGGCGAGCTCGATCCCGAGGATGTCTGGCCCTATCGCTGGGCCGAAGCGTACGTGAACCGCTGCACCGAGGAAGTCCGTGGTTGGCTCGTCGATCGCGACGTGAGCTTCTTCCGCGCCGTCAACTGGACTGAGCGTGGGTACTTCGTGCCCGGGAACTCGGTACCTCGCTTCCACATCGTGTGGGGCACGGGCGAGGGCATCATCACCGCGCTCAGCCCGCGCCTGGAGGAGCACGAAAAGGCCGGGCGCCTGCAGTTGCATTTCGGCCATCGCGTCGACGAGCTCATTCGAGAAGCGGGCGGCATCGTGGGCTGTCGTGGCACGAGCACGGACGGCGCATTCGAGGCACACGGAGACGCCGTGGTCATCGCAGCCGGCGGAATCGCCGGAAGTCACGACAAGGTGCGGGCCATCTGGCCTAGGGACCGTTGGGGCGAGCCCCCGGAGCCCATGCTCAACGGCTCGATCCCGGAGGCGGACGGACACCTGCTGGATCGCGCCGCAGCGCTTGGCGCCAACGTCACGCATCTCGAAAAGATGTGGAACTACGCGGCCGGCGTGCGGCACTGGGCGCCTCCCTTCCCCAACTACGGTCTCAGCTTGGTACCGGGAAAGTCCGCGCTCTGGGTCAACTACCAGGGACGCCGGTTCGTCAACCCGCCGCTCGTCGGAAGCTACGACACCCTGTTGCTCATCGACGAGATTTGCCGAGAGCAGAAGAAGTACTCGTGGCAAGTGATGAATCGAAAAATCGCGAACAAGGAGTTCTCCGTGTCGGGGGCCGAATTCAACCCGGCAGTTCGCGAAAAGAAACTGCTCGCTTTCATCATCCGGTTACTCAAGGGCAACGGAGAGCAGGTGCAGGAGTTCATCGACCACTGCCCGGACTTCGTGACCGGACGCGGCGTTGCCGAGCTGGCCGACAAGATGAACGCGCTGACGGGCACCCGGGACGTCGACCCCAAGCTCCTCGAACGTGAGATCTCGGAGTATGACGAGAACATCGCGCGCGGTCGGAACCTGCAGAACGACGATCAGCTTCGCCGCATCGCGCACGTTCGCCAATACATCGGAGACCGGCTTCGAACCTGCAACATGGCGCCCATCATGGACGCGAGCGCGATGCCGCTAATCGCCATTCGCACCCAGATTCTCACCCGCAAGAGCCTCGGGGGCATACAGGTGGATCTCGACGCGAAAGTCCTCGACAAGCAGGGCAACCCCATACCCAACTTGTTCGCCGTCGGTGAGGCATGCGGCTTCGGAGGGGGCGGAATGCATGGCTTGCGGGCGCTCGAAGGAACGTTCCTCGGGGGATGCGTATACTCGGGTCGGGTTGCCGCGCGAGCAATCCTCAGCGGCAAAGGTGTGAGGTAAATTGGATGAGGCCCTTCATGTTGCATCGCTCATCGTTCATCATTCTCGTTTCGACGACGATCGTCGGCCTGCTCACCGCTCCGCCCCGCGCCATGGCGGAGGGCTCGACCGAGAAACCCGCCGCACCGCAGCAGATCGACACGACGCCACCCCTAGTCCCGATCCCGAACGCGAAGGTCACCCAGAGCGGCCTTCTCGTCGGAGGGCAGCCGAGCCGCGCGCAGCTCAAAGCGATCCAGGAGGCCGGCTATCGAACGGTCATCAACCTGCGCCCCGAGAGCGAGCGTGGTGACGAGGGCGAGCAAGCCGCAGTCGAGCGGATGGGGATGACGTTCGTCTCCATCCCGGTGGCTGGGGCCGCAGGGTTGACCGAAGACAATGCCCGTGCGCTGGCGAAGGCGCTCGAGGCCCCGGACGCGCTGCCAGCGGTGGTACATTGCAGCACCGGACAGCGCGTCGCTGCGTTGTTGGGCCTGAAGGCGTTCGTCGTCGATCGCATGAGCGCAACCGCTGCGATCAGCATGGCCAAGGGCCTCGGCCTGACGAAGCTCGAAAATGCGCTCCGCAAGCGAATCTCCGAGATCTGCAAGCGAGACAAATCCCGGAATTGCGAGGGGCTTCCGTGACGGAAAACCCGACGGCGTTGGTTCTTCTCGCGCAGGGTAGCGAGGAAATGGAGGCCGTGATCAGCATCGATGTGCTGCGACGCGGTCAGATCGACGTGACCGTGGCCGGTGTGGATGGTGCGGGCCCGGTCCGTTGCAGCCGCGGGGTGGTCATCACGCCCGACGTGGCGCTCGATCAGGTGGAAGGCACGTTCGACATCATCGTGCTGCCTGGAGGAGCGGAGGGCGCGAAACGTCTAGCGCAATCCCCCAAGGTTGGGGAGCTCCTGCGCGAGCAAGAGCAGGCCGGGCGATGGGTGGCAGCGATTTGCGCCGCCCCGATCGCGTTTCCCGCCCACGGCGTCTTTCGCGATCGACAGCTCACCAGCCATCCGAGCGTCAAATCGATGGTCGAAACGTGGGGTCAGTACAGTGAGCATTCGGTCGTGGCCGATCGCAACCTGATCACGAGCCGCGGGCCCGGCACGGCCTTTGCCTTCGCGTTGCGAATCGTCGGGACACTGACCGATGCGCAGCGCATGGTTCAGGTGCGTGCGCCGATGATGTTCCCGGTCCAGGTGTCCTAGCCGACCATCCTAGTCAGGCGGCTTGGGCGGCCGGGTTGCACGCGGCCTGACGGAAATCGCAGCTTGGGCGATCTGAGAAAGCATCCTGTAGATGGGGGTGCCAACGAGAAATCCCGGTGCGGTTGGGGTTTGATCAGGCTCCGGGAGCGGGAGCATCGCAATGACCGCGCCATCCCCGGAAGGTCGAAACTTCACCTCCGGGCTGAGCGACTCGATCATTCGCCGGGAAGCGGTGTTTTCCGCGAGCAGCTCGGTCGCGAACCAGCGTACGTCACGCTCCCAGGCCGCCTCGACGAGGCGCTGGAGCAGGATCGATCCAAGCCCTTTGCGCTGATAGGAATCGACGACCGTCACCGCCGGCTCGGCCGTGTCCGGTCGGTCTTGCAGGCGCACGAAGCGTGCGCTGCCGACGCCTTCGTCCTTCGAGACCAGATGGCGTCGGATCGCGCCGAGCGCGAAATGATCGACGCCATCCACCTCGGTGAGGTACCGCAGCTCTTGCTCCGTGAGCTTCGTTTTGGGCGCCATGAAGCGGGCATAACGAGAGTCCGGCGAGAGCTGCTCGAAGGCCGCGAGAAGGAGCGCCTTGTCTTCAGGGCGGATCAAGCGCAAATGAAGCCGCTGACCGTCCGACAAGCGAACGACTTCCTCGTAGGACTCGTCGTAGCGATATGAGCGTTCGTCGCCCCCCATGACCACGCAAGATTAGGCGCGATCGAGCGCCTCGACAATCGCATCCATGGCGACCGCCGCGCCGGCGCGGAGCCGATGGTCCACGATGTGTGATATCTCGCTCGAGCCGGGGTTGATCTCGACGGTCAGCGCCCCGCGACGTCGCGCATCGATGACCGGCTCGGCGATGTAGGGGAAAACACTGGTGGTTCCGATGGAAAAGACCGCGTCGAAGCCGCGTATGAGCTGCTCCTCGAGCATTCTCGCGCGATCCATCGGCAACATTTCGCCGAACAACACGACCTCGGGTCTGACCAAGGAGTCACATTCGGGGCAGGACGGGGGAATGCAGAGGTTTGCGTAGTTTTCGACCCGCCAACGATGACTGCATCGTGTGCAGATCAGCAAATGCACGTCGCCGTGGATGTCGATGACGTTGCGGCTTCCCGCGGCGTGATGGAGGCCATCCACATTCTGGGTGAGAGTCCATACGCGCTCGAAGCGATTTTCGAGCTCGGCGATTACCTGGTGCGCGCGATTGGGGCCGGCGCCTCGGCAGCAGCTCTCGATCTGGTGGATGTATCTCCAGGTGAGGGATGGATCGCGCCGGAACATGGCGCCGGAGAGCGCCGCTTCGATGGGAAGTCCCTCCTCGGTATGCGCCCCCTCGTAGAGGCCGCCGATTCCGCGGTACGTCGGCAGGCCGGAATCCGCCGAAATCCCGGCGCCGGTGACGAAAAGAATGCTCCGGCTCCCTTTCAGGCGCCGGGCGATTTCGATGAGCTGTGCTTCCTGCACTGGGGCTTGGTTATCGTATTATCGAGCGCTCGCCAAGCCGAAGGCCGAGGGGCTACCGGGGCGGCTCCCCCTTCTCTATGTTCAACCACATGTTCTTCACCTCCGAAAAGAAGCTTCGCATGCCGACGCGCGCCGAGGCGTTGCCAGGGCGAGACACTCCCATGACAGTAGACGCACGCCACTTCGTTCTGGGCACACCGCTCGAAGGCCCGTTTCCGGAAGGCATGCGCAAAGCGCTTTTCGGGCTCGGGTGCTTTTGGGGAGCGGAGCGGAAGCTCTGGGAGATCCCGGGGGTCTACACGACCGCGGTTGGATACGCGGCCGGCTACACCCCGAACCCCACCTACGAGGAAGTGTGCTCCGGCCTCACCGGTCACAACGAGGTCGTGCTGGTGGTCTATGACCCGGCGCGGGTTGATTACGAAGACCTGTTGACGGTTTTTTGGGAGAGTCACGACCCGACGCAGGGGATGCGGCAAGGCCACGACCGAGGCACACAATACCGATCGGGCATCTACTTCTTCGACGAAGAGCAACGGCGTTTGGCCGAGGCCTCTTTGCAGCGCTACCAGCGGGAGCTCGACGAGAACGGCTACGGTCGAATCACTACCGAGGTTCTCGCGGCCCCGCACTTCTACTATGCAGAGGGCTACCACCAGCAGTACCTCGCGAAGAACCCGGGCGGCTACTGCGGGCTCGGCGGCACCGGCATCAGCTGTCCTAGGGGAGCAGTCGAGCCCCGACAGTGAACCACGTCACGCAGCCACAACGCTCCGGTTTTACCTGGATATTTGTGCAATGCATCCGACCGTTTTTGGTTGACCTATCGGCGGGGCTTCCATGTATGCTGCGCCGGCCGCCCTCGGCGCACGCGGGGCGGCGGAGCCCTTGCCATGAATCAACGACTATGGACGGCATGCCTCGCGGCGGTGCTGGTGATTCCCGCGCTGGCAAGGGCCAATCCGGAGCCTACTGCGTATGACGCTCGCAGCATCGGCATGGGGCTCACCGGCGTCACCTTCCTCGACCAGCCTGCCGCGCTCGCGCTCAACCCGGCCAACCTCGAAGGAATTGGAAAACTCGCCTTCACGGTCCACTTCACCTCCTTGTTCACGAACCAGCGGGCGCCGGTCCAGGGCCCCGATTCGCAGGTCGACTCAGGCGTAGGATTCGGCCCGATTCCGTCGGGCTTCATCGCCGGAAGAGTAGCTCCGCGGGTGGTGTTCGCCGGCGGCATCTACATCGAAACCGGTTACGGCTCGTCCTTTGACAACGTGCGGTGTCTCGATGGCGCTGCAGATCCGGATAATCCGGATAGCCAGTTCCCAGACACGAACCCCGATACCTGCTTGAACGGTGACCCTCAGAACCTCGACGTGAGGTTCTTCGTAGGAGAGTTCTCGAGCGGCTTTTCCTTCAAGGCCCACGAGAAGTTTCAGTTGGGGCTCGCCATGCGGCTGCCCTTTTCGAAGCAGAGCGCGGATCTCTATCAGAATGTCGGCGCGGCCTCGCCAATCCCAGGCTTGGGCTACGGACGCGTGAAGAACAACATCGGTGGTGTCGGTTTCCCCTCCCTTCGATTCGGCTTCACCATCAAGCCACACCGAAAAGTCCGGATCAGCGCAATGTACCGGATGTATTCGAAGATCAAGCTCACGGGTACAACGGAGACCGCCCTGTTCCCCGGGGCCGATCCCCTCACGCTCAATGCGTCGGCAGACTGGTTCATCCCGCATGCCCTTGCATTTGGAATCTCGTATCAGGCCAACAGTCATTTGCTGCTGGCGTTCGAGGCGCGCCGCCAGTTTCACGCCGCCGACAAGTCGGGCAATCAGAATCAAACCGTCACGGCAACCGACCCGAACGGAGTGTTTCCCGACACGCAGATCGTCGTGCCTTTCGGGTGGCAGAATCTGTGGAGCGTGAAGGTCGGATTCGAGTATCGCTTCACCAAGGACTTCATCGCGCTTCGTCTGGGCACCAACATCGCCGAAAGCGCGACCACGCCGCAATGGGCGCAGTACTTCACGCCCCCGCCAGCGTCATTCATGTTCACGACGGTCAGCTCGGGCCTTGGCTTCTACTGGAACGACCGCAACGACCCGAGCATCAAGGACAAGTACAGGCTCGATCTCGGAGGCCTGTTCTCGTGGTCGGGCGAGACGATCGGCGACGAGTACATCGGCACGACACAGACCATTCCAGGGACCACCCAGCCGGTCGAGATCTGCTCCGACGAACAGGTCGTGCGCACGGGGTGCCCGGGCAAGTATCGCGTCCTCACCTACTGGGCTTCCGTTTCATTCACTCTTCAGTACTAGCGAGCTCGATGGGCAGGCAAAATGCGCACACTACAGACGGCATGCTTTCTTCTTCTGGCGCTGCTGATCCCCGCGCTCGCGAGCGCGAATCCCGAGCCTACCTCCTATGACGGCAGGAGCATTGGCATGGGGCTCACCGGCGTCACCTATCTCGACCGGCCTGCCGCGCTCGCGCTCAACCCAGCCAACCTCGACGGCATCGAAAAGCTCGGCTTCACCCTCAACTTCACCGCGTTGTTCACGAACCAGCGGGCGCCGGTGCAGGGCCCCGGTTCGCAGGTGGAGTCCGGTCTTGGATTCGGCCCGATTCCGGCAGGCTTCATCGCTGGAAGAGTGGCCCCGCGCGTCGTGTTCGCCGGCGGTCTCTACATCGAGACCGGGTACGGCTCGTCGTTCAGCGGCGTGCGGTGCCTCGATGGCGCTGCAGACCCGAACAATCCCGATAGCCAGTTCCCGGACACGAACCCCGATACCTGCTTGAACGGTGACCCTCAGAACCTCGACGTGACCTTCTTCGTGGGAGAGTTTTCGACCGGCTTTTCCTTCAAGGCCCACGAGAAGTTTCAGTTGGGCCTCGCGCTGCGTCTGCCCTTTTCGAAGCAAAACGCCAGTCTCTATCAAAACGTCGGGGCCGCGCTCGGCGCTGGGACCCTCTACGGAAACGTGAAGAACAACATCGGTGGTGTGGGGTTCCCAACCCTTCGATTCGGCTTCACCATCAAGCCGCACCGCAAGGTCCGGATCAGCGCGATGTATCGCATGTATTCCAAGATCAAGCTGACCGGGTACACCGAGACCGCCCTTTTTCCGGACCGGCTGCAGGCAGAGGCGGACTGGTTCATTCCGCATGCCCTCGCCTTCGGGGTTTCGTATCAGGCGAACAGCCATTTGCTGCTGGCGTTCGAGGCGCGGCGCCAGTTTCATGCGGCCGACAAGTCGGGCAACCAGAACCAAACGGTGGTCGCCTCGCTTCCGGACGGCACCGTGCTGAGCACCATCGTCGTGCCCTTCGGGTGGCAGAACCTTTGGAGCGTGAAGGTCGGCTTCGAGTATCGCTTCACCAAGGACGTAATCGCGCTTCGTCTCGGCACCAACATCGCCGAAGCCGCGACCACGCCGCAGTGGGCGCAGTACTTCACCCCGCCCCCCGCGCCGTTCATGTTCAGCACGGTCACTGCAGGCCTCGGCTTTTACTGGAATGACCGCAACGACCCCAGCATCAAGGACAAGTACAGGCTCGACCTCGGGGGTCTGTTTGGCTGGTCGGGCGACACGATCAGCGACGAGTACATCGGCACGAGGGAGACCATTCCGGGGACGACCCAGGACGTCGAGATCTGCTCCGAGGAGCAGGTCGTGCGTACGGGCTGCCCGGGCAAGTATCGCGTGCTGACCTACTGGGGTTCGGTGTCATTCACTATTCAGTACTAGGCGGCTCGAACCGTTCGCCGAGAATCGGCGCGTAGAGCGCGGGATCGCCCTGGTTCCACCAGGTGCCGGTGGCCTCGCGTTCCTCGGGTGTCGTGAATCGGTATGGACGAACGATGGCCCGCACCTGTTTCGGCGGCTCGTCGCCAAAAGGGTTTTCGCCGAGGAGCTCGTGCACGGTGGGCTCCCCCTCGAGCAACCGCCGCATCAAGTTGCTGAGCCAGATGTTTCGCCGGTAGTCGCCCAAGGCGGCAAACCACATCTGCCAGTCCAGGCGCGGCTGATGCGGAGTGGTCCATACCGGGGGCCGATCGAGCGGTCCAGGCTTGTATCGAAACACGTAGGGCTGCCAGGTTTCGCCGTCTCGGGATCCTTCGAGGCTGATCTCCGGTCGCTCGGTGGTCATCACCGCAAAGAGCCCATAGTTGTTGAACGTGCTGAAGGGGTAGATGGGTCCGAGCCATCGGGGAAAGCGCTCGCCGAAGGTGCCCATGAAGAAGACCACCACGGTGACGCCGATGATCAGGGCGGGTGCCACGCCGGGACGGACGTCCCACGTGGAACGCCGTACGTTGGGGTCGCCCGGCAGGAACCGGGCCGGCACGAGGCGTTGCATGAGCCGGTCGTCGAGCAGAGAAATGCAAAGCGCGATCGTGAGAAGGTTGAAGAAGCCGTAGTTCCCCGTGAGGGCGATGAGAACCATCAGCATCCCGATCGAGGCCGCTGCCGAGCGGCGCGCCCACGGGCGTGGAACCCAGATGAGGAACGGCACGCCGAGCTCGATCACGAACATCAGCAAGCAACAGAGCTGATGAAACCACGTCGGCAGCAAGCTTGCGTACCACGCAATCACGGTGGGCAATGGCTGGGTCCAGTAGTGATAGGTCAACGCGGTTAGATCGGCCCAGGTGGGGTCGCCGCTGGCGAGCTTCACGTAGCCCGATCGAAAGATGAGTCGAAACAGCAGCCACCAAATGGCCCACCGTGCAATCGGATGAGGGTCCGGATGGCTCGGAAGGCGGTCCCAAATGCGCCACGGCGCGAAGAAGAACGCCGTGAAGGTCACTTCCAAGAGGAGCGTGTCCCACTGAAACGACATGAACGGCCATCCGAGGCTGACGAACGACAGATAGGCAAACCACGAGAGGGCCAAGGCGACCCTTGGCATGAGCCCCAACGACAGCGCGACGGCCGCGACGATCCCGACGATCCACACCGCCGCGATCATCTCGTCGCTGCTGTTCCACCAGAACGCGCTCGGGTGTTGCCAGAAGCTGTGCTCCGCACGCTTGGCGGACCCGACCAGCGCTGCGATCGGCGCCACGCCGCTCGCGCCAAAAAGCCCCTTGGCCTGCGCCGCCAAGGACGCAAACGCCACGAGCAAGACCCCCCCCAACACTCGCCCAAACACCCAGGACGAAATCCGAAAGGGGACACGATCCCCCCTCGCGAACGGAGTTATCTCGTCCACTTGCGAGGCATACCGCGAAAACCCGAGCCGGCGCCGGATTTTCGCGGTGTCCCCGGTAACGGGCTGAAAGTAGCGATGTTTTGGGGGGCTGCGTGTCCCCGTTAGTCGGAGACGCCGAGGTCGTCGCCGATTTGGGGAGGGCCTGCGCGGTCCCAGCAATCGACGCAGAAGGCGACCCACTTCGAGCCGGGAACCGGATGGACGTGGGTATGGGTGCCGCACGCCGCGCAGAAGAAGAGCCCTGCCTCGTCCCCGGCCTTGAAGCCGGCCCGCAGAAGATCGCCCCTGGTTGCGATCCCCCAGCTGGCGTCTCCGCCTCGGACGATGACGGCTCCCACGCCGCGCTGACACATCCGCCTGCTCACTCGCTCGGCGGTTTCGTACGCCCCGATCGTGACTGGACGTCTCATGTACTGACCGACGGAATGCCGCGGTTTGGCATTCCCCAGGTCGCATCGAACACAAACCACGCCGACCGGCAGGCGCCCCCGCGTCACCACCAAGTGTGCAACCCCATAGGTCGATGCGAGTCGAAGCGCTTCGTCGACCTGCGCTTCCGGGGAGATCGTCACCGGCCTGCTACTCATGACATCAGCAACACGCATAGGCTTCCCTCCAATCAAACGGAAATTGGCAAGCAAGCCAGAAGTCGGAGACCGCCAAAAAAGCCTACCAGCGGTGACGCCTTTTTCAAAGCCCCCGAATTTGGACGTGAAACTCTGAACCACGGCCGGATTCTGGATGCTAAACACGGCGCATGCCCACGTCCCTCGAGCCTCCGGCGCCGCCGGCCCGTCCACGGCTCCTGTCTCGCCAGTTCGTGTTGCTGCTCGCGTCGACTTCGATGTTCGGCTTCTCGTGGTCGTTCTACCTGATACTGCCGAAGTTCTACGCGACCGCGCTCGACATGGACGCCGCGGCCATCGGACGTGCCGTGTCCGTGCAAGGGCTGACCGCCGTGCTGGCCACGCCTTTCGTGGGCTGGCTCGTCGATCGATACGAGCGCAAGCGATGGCTCGTCGTGGGCAATCTGATTCTGGCGCTCACGGGATCGCTCTACGTGCTCGTCGATCACGAGGGTCCGCTCCTCTACGCCGCGCAAGTCTGCTGGGGGGTCGGCATGGTCATGGGCTTCAACGCGGCGGGCACCATGACCGCCGACATCGCCCCAAGCGATCGCATGGCCCAGGCACTCGGATTCTTCGGAGCAGCCAATCTCGGAATGAATGCCGTCTCGCCGACCCTCGGTGAGCTTCTAGCCGACACCCAAGGTTGGAAGCCGGTCTTCGTGGTCAGCGCGACCGCCGGCTTGCTCGCAAGCCTCTTCAGCACGCGTCTGCAGGAGCCGCACCGTCACCGACCGCATGCCCAAGAGTCTCGCGTACCCATCTTCGGCGCTTCGCTCTTGCGCGTGTACGGCACCGTGTTCCTGATGACCGCAGGCTTCACGGCGCTCTTCACCTTGCACCAGCCGTACGCGCTCGGTCGAGGCGTGACCGAGGTGCGCGGCTTCTTCATCGGCTTCGCGATCGTCGCGCTGAGCGTTCGACTCGGCGGCGGGCGCCTGATCGATCGCTTCGGTGTGTTGCGGTCCTCCCTCGTCGCCCTGTGCTTGTACGCCATCGTTCCTCCGGCGCTGGGTCTTCTGGGCCCCGGCCGTCTCTTCGTCATCGGCTCCATGATGGGCCTCGCGCATGGCATCGCCTATCCGGCCGTGACCGCGCTGGGGATCGAGCGAGCCGATGCGTCCTCGCGCGGAATGGTCGTATCCATCGTGCACGGCGCCTTCAACGGAGGGCATGCATTTTTTGCGTATGCGCTCGGATCGGCCGCAGCGGCTTGGGGGTACGGCCCCACCTTCTGGACCGCGGGTGGGATCACCGCAGTGGGTGCGCTCGTGCTGTGGGCTCCTCGCCGTAAACCCCTCCTTTAACCACACCACGAAAGGGCGTGTTCTGGTAGGTTTGGACACGGTAGTTGGACGTGTCGGCAACCGAAAAGAATAGCGCTAGGGGCTCGAGCTCCAGGGCAGAGGACAAGCTCGCACGCCTTCTAGAGACCGAGCGAGAGCTGGATCGAATGCTCGATGACGCGAAGCGCCGCGCCGCCGAGCTGGTGGAGACGGCGCGCGCGGAATCTGAAAAGCGTTTGCGAGATCTCGAATCCAAGCTCGAAGCGGAGCAGGAATCGATTCGCGCAGAGGTCGCCCGCGAGCGGGACGAGGAGATCGCTGCCATTCGCGATGAGGCGCGAGCCGAAGAACAGAGGCTCGACGAGCTGAGCGAGGCGACGATCGGAGCGCTCGCAGATCATGTCATCCGGCTCCTCATCGGAGGCGAGGAACGAGGAGGTCGCGGTTGATCCTCGAGATGTCCCGCATCCGGATTCTCGGTCCGATCGACGAGCTGGAATCGGTCCTGCGATGTATCCAGGACGTCGGCCTCGTCCACCTGATCGACGCGCCCGAGACCGAGTCGCTCGAGCCTCTGACCATCCCGCACGAAGAGCAGCGGCACGTTCGAATGATTCGCAAGATTCTCGAAGATGCAGAGGCCGCGCTCGCGCTCCTCGAGGGAGAGCCCCTGCACGTGCAGCGAACGCAGCAATCGTGGACGTTGCCCCAAGCCGCTTTGGTGGCCGGACGAACACGAAGGCACCTCGAGACGTTGCGTGAAGAGCGCGACGAGCTCGAAGAAGAGCGATCCTTGATCATGAAATTTCGCCCGTTCTTTGTGGTCTTTCAGCGGATGGAGGCAGGCCTCGACGCCAAGGGAATCCGCGTCTTTTACCTGGTTCTACGAGAAGGCGGCCAGGCGGATTTGGCGCGTCTTCGCGCTGCGCTACGCGAGGCGCTCGGTGAGGGGTTCGAGCTCTTGGGTCAGCCATCCGAAGCGGGAGAGTCCGCGATGCTCCTCGCCGTATCCGCAGCGAATGCACGCGAGGCCGAGCAGCTGCTCAGCGCGTCTGGCGTACAGTCCCTCTCTCTGCCGGACCAGTTCGAGGAACGAAGCGTCGGCGCCACCATGCAACGAATGCAAGAGCGCCTCGAGCAACTCCCCGCGCAGCTTTCCGCGCTGGGCGAGAAAAAGCGACAGATCGCGCTCGAACGGGGCCCGGAGCTCCTGCAAATTCAGGCGTTCGTCCGAGATCGGCTCAGCACCGTCGACGCCATGGAGAAAGCCGTGACCACCTCGCGGGCGTTCGTCCTCGAAGGCTGGATTCCGGCCGCGGCCCTTTCCGATCTCGAAAAACGCGTCCGCACGTCGTTTGGCGATAGCGTCGAGGTGGATACCTTGGCGAAATCCGAGTGGTCCGGCGACACTGCGCCCGTCGTCATGAAGAACCCGCGGCTATTCCGTCCGTTCGAGGCCATCACGAGCATGATGCCGCTGCCCAAGTATGGCTCGATCGATCCGACCCCGTTCGTGGCGATTCTTTTTCCGATGTTCTTCGGAGTCGTGCTGGGAGACATCGGTTACGGCGTGATTCTCGCTGCGGTATCGCTCTTTCTGCGCTTTCGATCGAAACCCGACTCGAAGGTTCGCTCGATCGCCGAGATCGGGTTCGCCTGTGCGCTCTTCTCCATCATCTTCGGCTTTCTGTACGGCGAGCTCTTCGGGGATCTCGGGCACTACGTGGGCCTCCATCCAATCGTCATCAATCGCGAAGAGGCGTTTTTCCCATTTCTCGGTCTAGCGGTGGCGCTTGGCGTCGTTCACATCGTGCTCGGCTTGCTGATTGGGGCGGTGCAGACGTTTCGCCGCGACAAGCGCCACGCAGTCGGGCGCGGCATGGCCGCATTGATGATCGTGTTGATTGCGCTGGCCCTGCTGGCAGCTGCCGGCATGCTCCCGGAGCGCTTCTTCACGCCTCTGGTCATCGCAGTGCTCGTCGCGTTTCCGATTCTGGTCGTCGGCGAAGGAATCTTGGCTCCCATCGAGTTCGTGTCGACCTTGGGTAACGTGCTTTCGTACGCTCGTATCATGGCGGTCGGCACCGCTTCGGTCATGATGGCCGTCGTCGCGAATCGAATGATTGGTGCGTTTGGCGGCGTGGTGGTTGGCGTTCTTTTCGCGCTCCTCTTTCACCTCATCAATTTCGTCATCGGGGTCTTCAGCCCGACTATCCACTTGCTTCGACTCCACTACGTGGAGTTCTTTCAGAAGTTCTACAGTCCGGGTGGTGCGCAATACCAACCCTTTCGACATTGGTCTGCACGAGAAAACGCATCTGCGGAGAGGAGCAAATGATATGGAAATGGTTTCACTGTACTTGAGCGCGGCGCTGGCGTTGGCCATCCCTGCCTTGGCTACCGCCTGGGCCCAGTCGCGGATCGGCCCTGCCGCGGCGGCGACGCTAGCGGAGAAGCCTGAAATGTCGGTGACGGTAATCCTCTTGATCGCGATTCCGGAAACCGTCGCCATCCTCGGCTTCGTCGTGTCCGTGCTGATCCTGCTGCAAGCCGGAGGCTGACGAGCGGTGGCCGCCGATCTTCGTACCGAGCTGCGCCTGCGGGCAGAGCGCACCGCCGAGTCGATCATGGACGCGGCGCGAGCGGAGGCAGACCGTCTTGCGTCTGAAGCGGACAGGCGCATCGAGGACAGGCGGCGCGCCGTCTTGGGGAAGAAAGACCGAGAACTCCGGACCGAGGCTCGTGCACAGGTGGCGGCGGAACGGCACGCTGCGATGCGCGCGGTGCTCCTCGCGAAGACGAAGGTGGTAGACCGAGTGCTGCACGAGGCACGCAGGCGGCTTCCCGAAGCCGCGCGGAGCCGCGCCTATGCCTCGGCGCTCGGAAAGGAGCTGCGAGATGCAGTCGCATTCGTCGGAGAGCAGGGAGCGGTCGTGCGATGCTCGGATGAATTGCGGCCGGCGGTGCTCGAGGCCGCTCGAGATCTGCGCAACATGTCGGTGGAAGCCGAGCAAAACGCGGACAGCGGCTTCAAGGTAATCGGGAAAGGAGGATCGCTCGTCGTGGACGGAACGCTCGAGACCCGGCTCGACCGTCTCGGTTCCATCTTGGCGATCGAGATCCACAAGCGCCTCGAAGAGATCTAGCGATGACCAAGTATCTAGGCGACATCAACACACGTGCCCGCGGGCTCCGAACGCACCTGCTGCAGCCGCAAGACTTCGAGCAGCTGGCTAGGGCGGGAAATCTGCCCGCTTTGCATCGGGAGCTGAGCGCCCGCGGCTTCACGCGATCGGATGCGCCTGCAACCCCCGAAAGCCTCGAGCGGGAGGTTCGGCGCCGAGCGGCCGAGCAGATGTCGGTCTTGGCCCGATGGGCGAGCGAAGGCCGCGATGCGGTGTTGGCCGTCTTGCTCGAGGACGAGGATCGCCGCTCGATTCAGTCGATCCTCCGGGGAGCTGCAAAGGGCGCGGCATCGGAATCTCGACTGTCGGGGCTGGTCCCCACGAAGCATCTGTCGGAAAGAGCCCTTCGCGTCTTGGCGACCCAACCGACGACGGCCGACGTCGTTCGGATGTTGGTGTTGTGGCATCACCCGTTCGGCCCTCCCCTGGTTCCCGCAGCGAGCGAGTCCCATCCGTCGCTTCTGCACCTCGAGCTCGCCCTTCAACACGCATTCGCCCGACGTGCGCTGGAACGCTCCCCCGAGGGAGGAGCCCAGCTGGTCGACTACGTCCAGCAAGTGATCGACGTGATGAACGCCTGGTCTGCGCTACTGCACTTCCCGGAGCGCGACTCTTCCGTGGCCGACCTGGTCTTCGTGGAGGGGGGCCGCTGGCTCGATCGCGAGACGTTCGAAGCCCTGTGGAGCCTCGAGCATCGAACCGACGTCGAGCGGCGACTCGCGTTGGAGCTTCGCGCATCGCCGCTTCACGCGGCATTCGAGGGGAAGCCGTTGGAGAACGTGACAGAGCTGGAAAGTGCCGTGCTCCAAGCACAGATCGCCTGGCAACGCCGATCCATGCGGCTGGATCCCGCGGGCGCGGCGCCGATCATCGCCTTCGCGCTCGAGCTTCGGGCCGAAGTCCTCAACTTGCAGCGTATCCTGTGGGGCATCGCGCTGGAGGCCCCGGCGGCACTCATCCAATCCGAATTGGTGATGGCATGACCGAGCGACGGCTCGTCGTAATCGCCCGCCCGGGATTGAGCGCCGGCTTTTCCTTGGCCGGCGTCAGGGTGCTCGAAGCGACGGACGGCGCCCACGCAGGGGAACGCCTGGAGAAGCTCATCGAAGAGGATCGCGCAGGTGTGGTGATCATCGAAGAGTCCCTCCATCAGGACCTGCCCGAAGAAACGAGCCGGACTCTGCGACGCCTCTCGCTTCCCGTCGTCATTCCGGTGCCGGGACCCAAATGGACGGCTGAATCCACGGCACACGAATACATCGTCGAGATCCTCAGGCGCGCAATCGGCTACCGGGTGAGATTGCAATGACCAAGGCACGCATCACGCGCATTGCTGGCGCCATCGCAGAAGCGCAGCCCTTGGGCGATGCTGCTCTGTACGAGCTCGTCGAAGTGGGAGAGAGAGGGCTGCTAGGGGAGGTCATCCGTCTGCGCGGCGATGTCGCCACGATTCAGGTCTTCGAGGAGACCAGCGGCCTCGCGCTCGAGGAACCCGTCCGCCGAACCGGCAGCTCGCTGATGACCCAGCTCGGACCGGGTTTGCTCGGCTCGATCCTCGATGGCGTGGGACGGCCGCTCCAGGGATTGGCAGGGCAGTCCGGCAACTTCCTGGCTGCAGGGATGACCATGCCAACGCTCGACCCCAAAGCCCGGTGGTCGTTTTCGCCGACCGCAAAGCCGGGGATGGTGGTTCGTGGCGGGGATGTGCTCGGTGTGATCGAAGAGCGGCCCGATATGATGCATCGAATTCTCGTCCCGCCGGGCATCGAGGGGCGGCTTGAAGACATTCGAGGCGGAGAGCTCACCATCTCGGACTCGATTGGCGCGCTCGAAGATGGCACTGCCTTGTCGCTGTCGCATACCTGGCCCATCCGGGAGCGGCGGCCGATGGCGCGGCGGCTGCCCGGGGACCGTCCCTTCATCACGGGCCAACGCGTGTTTGACCTCTTGTTCCCCGTCGTCGAAGGCGGCTCTGTCGCCGTGCCGGGCGGATTCGGCACGGGCAAGACCGTCATCGAGCAGTCGCTTGCCAAATACGCCAAAGCGGACGTGATGGTCTACATCGGATGCGGCGAACGGGGCAACGAGATGGCCGAGGTCTTGCATGACTTCAGCCGGCTCACCGATCCTCTCACGGGGCGTCCCATCATGGATCGCACGATCCTCATCGTGAACACGTCCAACATGCCCGTTGCCGCGAGAGACGCTTCCGTGTACCTAGGCATGACCATCGCGGAGTACTACCGCGACATGGGATACCACGTAGCGATCCTGGCCGACTCGCTCTCCCGTTGGGCGGAGGCGCTTCGCGAGATCGCAGCCCGCCTGCAAGAGATGCCCGGTGAGGAAGGCTATCCCACGTACCTGGCCAACCGGATGAGCCGTCTATACGAACGGGCCGGACGAGTCGAGAGCGAGGGAGAGCCGTCGCGCACCGGCGCTGTGACGTTCATTACGGCCATTTCACCGCCCGGCGGCGACTTTGCCGAGCCCGTGACGCAAGCAGCGCTTCGCGTGGTCGGCGCGCTTTGGGCGCTAGACCCTCGCCTCGCGCACCAACGTCAATTTCCCGCCGTCGATTGGGATACGAGCTACAGCCTCTATGCCGAGACGACGACTGAATGGTTTGGCAAAGAAGGCGGTGAAGACTGGCCGAAGCTGAGGACCGAGACGATTCGCCTGCTCCAACGCGACAGGGAGCTTCGGGAGATCGCGGGGCTCGTGGGCGTCGAAGCCCTCGAAGACAGCGATCGCCTCGTTCTCGAGGGGGCTCGGATCGCAAGGGAGTTTCTGATCGGCCAAAACGCCTTCCATCCGCACGATGCGTTTTCTTCCGTTTTCAAGACCTACCACTTGGCCCGCCTTCTGTGGGCGCTCATGAGCACGGGAACGGCCGCGCTCGGAGAAGGCGTCGCTTTCGACAAGCTCGACCTCGCAGCGGTCCGAGTCGCATTTGGCGCCGTCAAGACCGCATCGCCGGAGACGCTCGAGCAGCGTATCGCCGACGCCGGGCAAAGGATTTCCGAGATGAGGGGCGAATGACGAGGATCGACGTGCCGATCGCGCGAACGTATGCGGGAGCCGCCTCGGCCGCAGGCCCCCTGATTTTCGTGCATTCGACCAAGCGGGCAAAGCTCGGAGAATGGGTCTACATCGAGACCGAGGGACAGGAGGACCGGCGAGGACAGGTGATCGACGTGGGAACCGAGGTCACGGTGATTCAGATCTTCGAGGACACGCTCGGCCTCAAGCCCGCGACGTCGAAGATCACATTGACCGGAGAGACCGCGACCACAATCGCCGGTAGAGACCTCCTTGGCCGTGCGCTCAGCGGCACGGGTGCTCCGCTCGACGGCCTGCCGCCCCCCATCGGCGAAGCCCGGCTCCCGATCTGGGGCGCGCCGATCAACCCCGTCCGCCGGCATCACCCATCGGATTTCATTGAAACCGGAGTCTCGGCAATCGATGGCATGAACACCGTCGTGCGCGGCCAAAAGCTGCCCGTGTTCTCGGGGCCGGGGCTCCCCGGTGTGGAGCTCGCGGCCGACATCGTGGAGAACGCGAGGCCCACGCGTGGGGAGCCTTTCGCGGTCGTTTTCGCAGCGATTGGAATCACCGAGCGTGAGACCCAATCGTTCGTGTCGCGCTTTCGCGAAAGCGAGGTGATGGAACGGACGGTGCTGTTCTTGAATCAAGCGGCAGATCCCACCATCGAGCGTCTGCTGACGCCGCGCGTCGCGCTCACGACGGCGGAGCATCTGGCCTTCACGCATGGCGTGCACGTGCTGGTCGTCATGGCGGACATCACCCACTACGCTGAAGCGTTGCGCGAGGTTGCGGCCGCGCGCGAGGAAATCCCCGGACGTCGCGGATATCCAGGGTACATGTATACGGACCTTGCCGGGTTGTTCGAGCGCGCCGGTGTGCTGAAGGACAGCCCAGGGTCGGTGACACAGCTTCCCGTGGTCACGTTGCCCGACGACGACATCACCCATCCCATCCCCGATCTGACCGGGTACATCACCGAAGGCCAGATCGTCTTGAGCCGCGAGCTTCATCAACGCGCCATCTATCCACCGGTCGACGTGCTCCCCTCGCTCTCACGTCTCATGAACGCCGGAATCGGCGAGGATCACACGGTCGGGGAGCACCGCGAATGGGCGGACCAGCTTTATGCAATTTACGCGCGCGGCCGCGAAGCCAAGCTGATGGCCGCCATCGTAGGCAGGGAAGGCTTGACGCCGGGCGACCGACGTGCGCTCGACTTCATCGATGAATTCGAGAAGAGCTTCATTCATCAGGGCCGCTCCCGCCGCGGGCTCGAGGACACGATCCGCATCGGCTGGTCCCTCCTCGAGACCCTGCCCCGTGACGAGCTGACCCGCATCTCGGATGAGAGCTGGGAAGCGCGCCGCCGGAGCGCGTCGGGGAAGGAAGGCTCGTGAGCGCTCGGTCCGTACCGCCGACCCGCTCCGGTCTCGTTCGAGCGAGCGCCCAGCTTCAGCGCGTGAAGAAGGGTCGCGAGCTCCTCAACCGGAAACGCGAGGCGCTCATCACGGAGCTTTTTCGCAGCGCCCGGCCCGCCCTCGATGCAAGGCAACGGGTGGAAGATCGCGCGAAGGGTGCCTACGAATCACTGCTTCGGGCGCTGGCCGTGTCGGGGGAGTCGGCGCTGCGGACCTACGCGTGGCCGGGCCGGGACATCGAGGTCGAGATCGAGCACCGGCAGGTCTGGGGTATCCCGGTCCCATCCGTGGTCTCGCACACCGCCGTCCAGCGCACGCTCAGCACACGCGAAACGGCAGCCGCTGCGGTGGGGCCGGCGGCCGCGCAGACCGCCACCGAGTTCGAACGGCTGATCGAGCTGGTCATCGAGTCGCTTCCCAAAGAGCAGCTGGTGCGGCGTTTGGGCGATGCCCTCAGCAAGGCCACACGCCAAGTGAACACCCTACAGCTTCGTGTGGAGCCCGCGCTCAGCGCCGAGCTCACCTCGCTCAAACGAATGCTCGAAGAACGCGAGCGGGACGAGCGATCGCGGCTTCGTCACGTGCTGCGGCGCCGCGAGCGAACCCGCTGAATCTCAAGCCTGCCGCCGACGGCGCCACACACAAACGCCGAGCAGCAACGCTCCGAATGCGAATGCCATGTCCGAATCGGAGTCACTGCGGACCCGGCAGCTGCAACCGCTGCTGTCGGATGGCTCCGGGGTGCGCAGCCAGACATAGCTGCCAACGGTATCCGGCAAGCCCTCGATCGTCACTTGGTACCGGTAGCGGTCCTCGCCCTCTTCGGGTGCCTGTACGCTCCGCTCGTGCGTGAATGGGTCACTGTCGATGGCAAGCGTCTCGATGACCTCGCCGTTCCTGATCAACTGCAAGTCTTTGCCGTCCCCGTTGGTGACCACGGCGGATAACGTCGCCGTATCGGCAAACACGGTATCCTCGACGCGCTCTCCGGTAAGCTCTGTCTCGATCATCGCGCTTTCGGGGCCGTTGACCTTCACGACCGTCCGGCCGCTGCGAACACCTTCGAGGATGGCATGGACGCTGAGCTCGCTCGCAAACACCATGGTGGTGGGTGTTCCGATCGGGCTATCGGTGAGGGAGGTGCCCTGCCCTGCCCGGTGGTCGTCGCTGCCTCCCAACGCCGCGGCATGAGACCCTTGCGCGCACAGGTCGTCCCAGTAGGGGACCGCCCGTAAGATGCCGCTTTGCACCTCGACGCCATCGATGGTGGTGGGATCGACTGCGATCTCCCAACGGCAACCGATGCAGATCGGCGCGCCAGGAGACCGCGGGTGGTTGATCGAGAACAGAGCCCCCTGGTCTTTGTAGGCCTGGATGGCATCTGCGGCCGTCAGTCCTCCCACCCCGATCTTGTGGTCGACCCAGTCGGTTGCGCCGAGCGCGTTGGCATGCCCGGCGTACGTCGTCCACTCGACGCCGGGCACGATCAACAGATTCGGGAAGTCGGGCTGTGCGTCCGCATAGAGCGTGAGCCCGCTGTTGGTGTTGTGCTCGGAGAGCATCACGAAATCGAGCCCCACGCCCTGCGCGAACGAAAGCGCTTCGGCGATGGTGGGCGTTGCGTCTCCGCTCTCTTCGGTGTGGACGTGGAAGTCACCCGCGTACCAGCGCTCCTCCTCGTCGAGCACCCCCGGGTCTTCGTAGGGCGCCCGCGGCTGAGGCTCGAGCGTGGCTACCGTTCGCAGGAAGATGTCGATCTCGTATCGGGCCGGCGTCTCTTCGATCTGCGCCTTGCCCACGACCACGGACCAAGTGCCCGCGACAATGGGCCCCGGCACGTAGCTTCGCGATGCCGCGTCGATGCCCACGATGGCAGATTCGTGGTTCCCTCCACCCCATCCGCGAAAGCCGTTCGGATCGTCGAGACCCCAATCGAGAATGTTCCCCGGCGACAGGTTGTCGTGCCGGACCTCGATCTCGACGATTCGCTCCGGGACCTCGAACTCGACGAAGAAGTGGGTCTCCGGACCCTCCGGCACGGTGCCTTCGAGATGAATGTCTGGTTCTTGCGCGAGGCCCTGATGGGCGGTCAGGAGGAGCGCTGCTGCGATGGCCCAAGCCAAACGGTGAATCATGAGGGCGATTGGAGCGCACATTGACCCTGGCATCAAGAGACAACGACGCGTCGAAACCGGTGATGATAGGGTTCGGGCGTGGCCCCCATCGTCGATCTTCACGTCGAGGCCTTCATCCGCGACGGCATCGAAATTCTGCGCGATATCCGTTGGGAAGTGACCCCGCGTCAGCTCGTCCGACGGCCGGTACTGGCTGCAGGGGCAGTGATAGGCGCAAGCACGGGCTCGGAAAAACGCGACATGAGGTTCCACGGAACGGGGCGGGCGCATGCCGGGGCTTGACGGAACACGACACGGGGACGGAGCTCGCGCCCAATCGGAGTTGGTTGCATGCATGCCGATTGTCACTCGCTACGTCGCCCCATCCCCGCATCGCGTTCCGCCAAGCCCCTGCATACGTCGACTTCCACGTAGGAGGACGGATCGAGATAGGCCGCACACCCGATCCGCAACGCACAGATCTCGATCGCCGATCCCTGAATCCCCGACGCACGCCTCGATCTCCGAAGAAGGCGACGTGTGGAGGGCTCGGAAAAACGCGACATGAGGTGGAGCGGACGTGCGAAGTGCCAATCGGCATGCATGCAACCAACTCCGATTGGCGCGCCGCCCGAGGGGCGGCTTGCGTGACCCACGCCCACAAGTGCATCGGGTCACCTTTGCAAGCCGCCCCGTTCCGTGGAACCTCATGTCGTGTTTTTCCGAGCCCGTGCTTGCGTCGCGACCCGTTCTTCGGGGACCGAGTCGACGGCCTGCTCAGGCTCGGGACTCGAGTAAGCCCTTGCCTGGGACGAAGTTGATCTCCAAGCGGATCCCGTCCGGATCCTCGAACAAGATCGAGTAGTATCCCGGCGCCCAGAATGCTTCTTCGGGACCGTGCACGATGGGCGTGCCGAGCTGCTTCACGAATTCATACGCCTGATCCACGTCCTCGCGCGATCGCGCTCGAAAGCAGATGTGGTGGAGACCCACGCGATTCTGATCGAAGCGTTCGTGCCGGTGCTCCGGGGGAGCTTCGCGAATTGCGAACCCGGTGCGTCCTCCTACGCAATAATAGGTGCCAGGAATGTCCATCACGGCTTGCAGGCCCAGAAAGGGGAGCAACCGTCCATAGAACTCGCGTGAACGGTCGAAGTCGGCAACCGTCACGAAGGTATGTGCAATGCCGTTGATTTCCACCGGATGTCCTCAGCGAAGCTCGCTCGACCGCTTTCCCAGCAGACGCCGAGCGATGATCAGCAATTGGATCTGTTGTGTGCCCTCGAAGATGTCGAGGATCTTGGAGTCCCGCGCCCATTTCTCGAGCAGCTCTTGCTCCGAGTAGCCAAGCGGGCCGCATAGCTCGACACATCGTAGGGTGATCCGATTGGCCACGCGGGCGGCCTTGGCCTTCGACATGGAGGCTTCCATGGAATTCGGAATGCCATTGTCGGCCATCCAGGCGGCTTTGAGCATGAGAAGACGGCCGGCTTCCCACTCGGCTTCCATGCGGATCAGCTCCGCCTCGGCCGCGCTCTTGGTGAAGAAAGACCCGCGATACCGCACCTCGATGCCCTGCTCGGACAGAAGCTCCCGGGCTTGCTCGAGCGCGGCGCGGGCCACGCCCACGGCCATCCCCGCCACGATGGGGCGTGTATTGTCGAAGGTCTGCATCACGCCGCCAAAGCCGGCCTTCGTGTCGATCTCGGGCGTGCCGAGAAGGTTTTCCTTTGGAATGCGGCAATCGGTCAGCGTGATGCTCGCAGTGTCCGATGCGCGAATGCCCATCTTCTTGTCGAGCCGTACGACCTCCATGCCGGGTGTGCCGTGCGGCACGATGAACGACTTGATCGCCGCACGCCCGAGATTGCGATCCAACGTCGCCCACACCACGACCGAGTCGGCCCTGCTCCCGGCGGTCACGTATATCTTCTCGCCGTTGAGCACCCATTCATCACCTTCGAGGCGAGCGGTGGTCCGGATGTTGGCCGAATCGGAGCCGGCGCCGGGCTCGGTGATCGCCATGGCCGCCCAGGTCCCCTTGAAGCGCTTCTTTTGCTCGGGATTGGCCACCGCAGTGATCGCCGCGTTGCCGAGCCCCTGACGCGGGATGGAGAGCGCAAGACCGACATCGCCCCAGCAGAGCTCGGTGAGGCCGAGGCAGGTCGCCATGTTGGCGCCGTTGCGAACGCCGTCGCCTGCGCCCGCTTCACGCTGCACGGCATCGACACCCGCGCTCCGTTGACCACCTCCAGCGCTGAGGCCGTCCATCAGCGCGGCGAGCAGGTCGAGCTCCTTCGGATACGCGTGTTCTGCGCGGTCGTATTTCCGCGAGATCGGCCGGAAGACGTGCTTGGCGACCTGATGGGCCTGGTTGACGATGAGCTTCAAGCTCTGGGGCACTTCGAGATACATCGTTTCAATCCATTCAGACGAGCAGATTGCCGTCCATGACGCCGATGGCGCATAGGTGGCGGTACCAAATCTCCATCGGATGATCCTTGATGAAGCCGGCCCCTCCGAGAAGCTGCACCCCGTTGGTCCCGATCTCCACGGCCTTTTCCGAGCAAAGCGTGCTAGCCAGGTACGCCTCGCGGCGACACGATAGCCCCGCGTCGATGCGGCCGGCCGCCCGATAGACCAGCATGCGCATCGATTCGAGCTCGATCGCGATGTCTGCGATCATGAACGCGACGGACTGCCGGTGCGAAATCGGCTCCCCAAAAGCCACTCGATCGTTGCAGTAGGGAATGACGTAATCGAGCACCGCCTGCCCCGCTCCAACCGCCATGGCGCCCCATGCGATGCGTGCGCGATTCACCGCGTCGTCGTAGACAGCGCCGCCTTCTTCCGCAGCCGCTTCGCCGCCGAGAAGGGCCTCGCGAGGAACACGCACGCCATCGAGCTTGAGGCGCCCGAGCGCGGCGGAGCGCAAGCCCATGGTCGGCTGGCTCACTACTTCGACGCCTGGGGTGTCGCGCTCCACTACGAAAAAACGCGGTCCGACCTTGGGAAGCTCGGCGGCGACCAAGAACCACTTGGCGCGACTCGCCAAGGCCACCATTGATTTCTCGCCACTGAGAACGTAGTCCCCCGAGCGCTTCTTTGCCTTCGTGCGCAAGGCGTAGGGGTCGAATAGCGGCTGAGGCTCGATGACCGCGATGGTGGCAGGTGCACCCCCGCCGTCGACAAAGATTGGAATCAGCCTCGAATGCTGATCCGAATCTGCCCAGTGGGCGACCGCGCTGACGAACGAAGAAGGAGCCAGCGCCGCGTAGGCAAGGCCCATGTCACCACGGGCGAGGTCTTCCGCCACGAGCATCTGCGACACGGCCGACATCCGCTCAGCCGTGCCCCCGAGCGACTCCGGAACGGCCATCGCGATCGCGCCCAGCTCCTCGAACGCTTCGAGGAAGCCGTCTGGCGGCGCCGAGGCATCATCGGCGCGCCTAGCGGCGGGCAGCATCTCCTCGTCTGCGAATCGCCGAAGCGTATCTCGCATGAGCTGCTGTTCCTCACGCAAGCTCAGATCGAACTTCGCGGGCAAACGATGGGATGCTTCCCGGTCTCTGCGCACGAGCCGCCTGGCCGCCTTGGCGGCGGTTTCGGCCATCCGCTTCGCGCCCTCGTAGACGAGCTGCTGCGTGCGCTCCTCCAAGCCCCACCGCTCGACTAGCGACGAGTCGGCCAGACGGTTCAGCGCGCGTAATCCTCCGCCCATCACTTCGTTGATGATCTTCTCGTTGTCCACGGCGGAATGCTGCGTCCCGATGGAAAGCCCGTCAACGCGCCGTTGGCGGGGATCCAGCCTCGCCTGCTGCCCCGAGGAGCCGACCGACCCGCCGATACTTCCCTTCGAACGTCTCGATCCACTCCTCGAGCCTGTCCAACTCGTCTCGATCGAGGCCATCGAGGCTCCCGGTGAAGTCCGCCGGATCGAACGACATCTTGGCCAAGGCACGCGTGCAGTCCTTGCCGGCAAACATGCCGTACGGCCCACCCGGCCCGTAGAAGTCGCGGCCCCACGTCACGTCATAGACGTATCCCTTGATGGCGATGAGCAGTGGCTTTGCGGGATCGGATCCATCGAGCGCTGCGATCTCCGCGAGGGCGTAGTCGCGGTCTTCGGCCTCGGGCAGCGACGCCGCTCGACGTTCCTTTTTGCCCAGCATCCTCGAAACGAATCGGCGTAGGCCCATGACCAACAACTACGACGGACGCGCGCGAAGGACAATCCCTCGATGCCGCCTTTCCGCGACGGGCCGCCAGCTACTCGGTGAGCCCTCCGGCGCCCCCCAGGTGATACCCCTCCTCACCATGGAGGTTCGTGTCCAGACCGTCCCGCTCTTGGTCGCTGGTCACCCGAAGGCCAATGGTGGCGTCGAGAGCCTTGAGAATCGCGAACGTCACGAGCATCGAGTAGGCCGCGGCAGCCAGCACGCCGAGCAGGTTCTCGACGAAGAGATCGCTGTTGCCCCCGATCAAGCCGTCCGTTCCGCCCCAGGCCGCGCTCGCGAGGACCCCGGTCAGGATCGCCCCGAGCGCGCCGCCCACGCCATGAATGCCAAAGGCATCGAGCGCATCATCGTAACCCAGCTTGCCCTTCATCACGACGGCGGCGTAGCAAATCGGGCCGGCCAGTAGACCCATGATCACGGCCGAGGTCGGGCTCACGAAGCCGGCTGCCGGCGTGATGCAAACCAGACCGGCCACCAAACCCGATGCCACGCCGAGCGCGGTGGGCTTGCGCTGCCTGATCCACTCGGCAATGGCCCACGAGAACGCAGCCGCGGCCGCTGCGACGTGCGTATTGACCAACGCGAGCGCCGCGTTGTCGTTGGATGCCAGGGCACTGCCCGCGTTGAAGCCGAACCAGCCGAACCAGAGCATGCCGGCCCCGAGCAAGGTGAGGGTGAGATTGTGGGGAGGCCCGCGGCGTTCGCGGGGACCAATGACCATCGCACAAACCAGCGCAGCGGTGCCCGAGGAGAGATGAACGACGGTGCCACCTGCGAAGTCGAGCGCCCCGCGCGCTCCAAGCCAACCATCGGGACCCCAAACCCAGTGGCAAATCGGATCGTAGACGAGCGTCGCCCACAAGACGATGAACAGAAAGTACGCCGTGAACTTCATCCGTTCGGCGATCGCACCTGAGATCAGCGCCGGCGTGATGATCGCGAACATCATCTGGAATGCCATGAAGAGAATGTGTGGAATCGTGGAACCATCACGGGGCTCGAGGCCCACCCCACGCAAGAACGCGAACTCGAAGCCGCCGATCAGGCCGCCCCCGATATCGGATCCGAAGGCGAGGGAGTAGCCGATGACCACCCACTGCAGCGTGATGATGCCCAGCGCGATGAAGCTGTGCATGAACGATGACAGCACATTCCTTTGGTTGACCATTCCCCCGTAGAAGAACGCCAACCCCGGCGTCATCACCATCACGAGCGCGCACGAAACCATGAGCCATGCCGTATCGGCCTGATTGATCGCGTCCATCCCCGGTCCTCCTGCTAGTACGCCGGACAGTAGACCCGCGGTGTTTCCGGAGGATGTGGCGCATGTTTCTGGCTTGTTTCCATCGAGCGGAATTTGCTGGCGCGGCAGGTGGTTTCGTCTACATTTTCGCCGGCATGCGAATCGTTCACGACAAAGCGCGTTGCGCTGGCCACGGGCAGTGTGTCGGCGTCGCGCCCGAGCTGTTCAAGTTTGCTCCGGACGGGTCTCTGGTGGTCATCGACCCCAACCCACCCGAGGAGTTACGGGAAGCCGCCCAAGATGCGGTGGATGTCTGCCCCGTTCGGGCTCTATCCATCGCGGACGACTGAAATTTCAGGGTTTTTGCGGTCACAGCGGGGGTGCATGCGGAGGTGATTTCGGTTACAACTTTCCCCGGCGAGCCACGCCCAACGGAGGGTGGAAACGCTCGATGACCGCCGGTCAATACAACAAGAGAGGCAATAGCAATGAAATCCGTAGCTGAGTTCTTCGAGAAGTTTGAGAAGCGAGCCGCAGAAAACACCGACGCGGCCACCGCCCCGAATGCGGTTTACCAGTTCAACATCACCGGCGACGGTGGAGGCGAGTGGAACTTGGACCTGAAGAAGGGCAAGACCAGCGAGTTCGTCAGCACGGGCACCCACGGTAGCCCGGGCGCAACCATCACCGTGTCGGCCGAAGACTGGCTCGGCATGATCAACGGCTCGCTCAATCCGATGCAGGCCTTCATGTCCGGCAAGATCAAGATCGAGGGCGACATGACACTTGCCATGAGCCTTCAGCAGGTGATGAACCTGGCCCAAGACTGAGCCGTCCGGCGTTCGTGCTCGATCGGGGGTGGCTTCTTGGATTGGAGGCCACCCTTTTCTGTGAACCCATGAGCTCATCCAGCGACAGACCAAGCGACTCTTCCCGCACGAGGCTGAGCCCGGAGGACCGGCAGCAGCAACTCCTTCGGGTCACGTCGGACATCATTGCCGCCGATGGCGTCGACAACGTGCGCATTCCCTACGTCGCGGCGGCGGCAGGAATCACACGTCCCGTCGTATACAAGTTCTTCCCGAACCGGCACGAGCTCATCAAGGGCGTCCTCGAGGATTTTCGGGACGAATTCATGAGTAGAGCACCCGACATCCTACACTCGGAAGAGAACGCCGACGTGGCCGGCATCGCGCGCGCATTCATCGATGCCGCATGCGATACCATCGAGGCGAGAGGCTCCGGTGGTTGGCAGCTGCTCCGCGCCGTGGCACCCGACCAGGAGATCTCCGACATCAGCAAGGAATTCAGGCGCCAGCTCGTTCAGCCTTGGTTGATTCCGCTGCGAGAGCTGACCGGCGTAGACGACGCCGAGGCAATGGCGCTGGCGGACATGATGTTGACCGGGGCTGGGGAGATCTTGCAGCGTTGGATCGACGGGGAGTTCTCGCGGCAACAGGTCGCAACGCTTCTCGGCCGCATCATCATGGCGGTGTTGAACGAGTTCACGGAGTGAGCACGACGATGGTTTCCGAGATATTCGACGCTTCGAAGTGGACCGAGTTGGAGGGCTTCGACCTCGAGGACATCACGTACCACCGCGCCAAGGACCAGGGCACGGTGCGGATCGGCTTCAACCGCCCCGAGGTGCGAAACGCCTTTCGGCCTGCCACCGTCGACGAGCTCTATCGAACGCTCGATCACGCACGCCAAACGCCGGACGTGGGCTGCGTGCTGCTCACCGGCAACGGCCCCTCCCCCAAAGACGGCGGGTGGGCGTTCTGCTCCGGTGGAGATCAGCGCATTCGCGGCAAGGATGGCTACAAGTACGAGACCGACGCTCCGGGCGAGGTCAATCCGGCGAAGCTCGGCCGCTTGCACATCCTCGAGGTGCAGCGGCTCATCCGGTTCATGCCGAAAATCGTGATCGCCGTCGTGCCTGGATGGGCCGTGGGCGGCGGCCACAGCCTGCACGTCGTGTGCGACATGACCATCGCGAGCAAGGAGCATGCGCTCTTCAAGCAGACCGACCCCGACGTGGCCAGCTTCGACAGCGGCTACGGCTCGGCCCTCCTCGCCCGGCAAGTAGGCCAGAAGAAGGCCCGCGAGGTGTTCTTCGTGGGGCTGAGCTACAGCGCGGACGAGGGCGCGGCCATGGGTATGGTCAATGCCGTCGTGCCCCATGAAGATCTGGAGAATTTCGCGCTTTCCTGGGGTGAGGCGATCAACTCGAAGAGCCCGACTGCAATGCGAATGCTCAAGTTCGGCTTCAACATGGTCGACGACGGGCTCGTGGGTCAGCAGATCTTCGCGGGGGAGGCTACCAGGCTGGCCTATGGGACCGAAGAGGCCCAGGAAGGGCGCGACGCCTTTCTGGAGAAGCGCCCGCAGGACTATCGGAAGTTCCCCTGGCACTACTGAACCCGTTTCGAATCTCGATTACCCTATCCCTCTTGGATTTGAAGCCAAAACGTGCGAGATCTGCACACTGGAGAACGGAGTAAGTCATCTCAAGCAAGATATTCGTAGGAAACCTCAACTTTGGAACGACGGACGAAGAGCTTCGCGAGTTGTTCGGAGAGATTGGGGAGGTCGTGGACGTGCACATTCCGAAAGACCGCGAGACGGGACGCCCCCGGGGCTTCGCATTCGTCCGATTCGCGTCTGAGGAGCAGGCCAAACAAGCGGTCGAAGAGCTGCATGGGCGGGAAGTCGGCGGACGCGCCCTACGCTTGGACATCGCAGAGGATCGCCCGCGTCCGGCGCGTCCGCGGCGTGATTTCAAGCCGCGAGGCGACCGCTTCGCGGTCGACGGCCCACGTCATGCAGACGACCTGAGCCGGGTCGAGCTCGAGCACCAAGACTTCGGTCGCGACGACCGCGACTACAGCCGCGACGACTACGGCAATGACGGCGACTACGGCGGGCGCGGCGGCAAATCGTTCGGCAAGCCGAAGAGACCCAAGGGCAGCCGGCGAGGGTTGCGCGGCAAGAAGCGAAGTCTCTGAGCACGACAGAAAAATCTCGGCGAGGTGTGAACCCCGCCCGAGCGCCCGTTTGTGTCGTACCCCAAAGGAGTCCCGATTTACCCTGTCGGAGGGATTCTTGGTCAGCCGCCGACAGTCTTACGGTAAAGGTTCGGAAACACGGTTGTCAACAAGTATTTTTGACTACAATTCCGCATCATCGAGCGGAATCCCGGCCTATCGGCGAGCCGCGATGGTCGCCCCGGTCAGCTGGAACCTAGGTGCACTTTCGGGGTAAACAGCGCGGCGGCACTTTCTAAAGGCTGCAGCGTATACGGCACCCGCCGTTCTCGCGACGATCACCCTGAACAAGGCGCATGCGCAAGCGTCGTGCAGCCCGTCGACGTGCATGCCAGGGGTCTGCAATCCCAACGGCTGCAACCCGTTGACCTGCATGCCCCTCGGTGGATGAAACCGATGGAGCGGCAGAAGACCGGCTACTTCTTGCCAAACGATTGGATTCTCTGGGAGAGCGAGGGATTGCTCGAAGCCATCAAGCTGAGCAGCGCGGAGCAGATCCGAATCGAAGGCTGGACCGAGCTCGGTGCATCGAAGGGCCGGCTATCGGCATCGGTTTGGGAGGCGCTCGCGCGGTTCGAGCCTTTGGTGGGGCAACTCCGGACACGGCTGGAGGAGCAGGCGTTGCAACCACTCACCCGAGCAACCGTGTTGCGTGGCTCGGGATGGAGACAGCTTTTCGTCGAGCTCACCGCGAAGTGCAACGAGCAATGCGTGCATTGTTATGCTGAATCGTCGCCCCTCCGTACGGAGGCCCTCGCATGGGCGGACATCCGTGAGGTGCTCGAAGACGCGAAAGCGCTGGGCTTCGGCCTAGTCCAGCTCACCGGTGGAGACCCTCTCATCAGCCCCCATTGCATCCAAGCGGTGGAGCTTGCGAGAGAGCTCGGAATCCCGCGGGTCGAGATCTATACAAATGGGCTTGCGCTTCGAGGAAGCACGTACGAGCAGCTGCGCGAGCTCGCGCCTTCGTTTGCGTTTTCCTTTTACTCGCACGACCCACAAACCCATGATGCGATCACCCAGGCACCGGGAAGCCATTCACGCACCTCGCGTGCGATTCGCCGTGCGGTCGAGGATGGTCTGAACGTCCGCGTCGGTGTCATCTCCATGAAGGAAAACCAACACCATGGTTCGAAGACCGGCCAATATCTGCGGAGCCTCGGCGTGGCGGACGACTCCATCCGTTTTGATCGAATGCGCGAGGTGGGTCGCGGGCACCCCATGCCCAAAGAAAGCGACGCGCAGCCAGCCAGCATCCAGACCGGGGGCGTCGAGAGCGACAAACCACGAGATTTCGGCGGCTCTGCAGCGGTGAGCTACGACGGCAAGGTGTACCCATGCATTTTCAGCCGGCACCTGCTGCTTGGGTCGATCCATGAGGCTCGCCTCGAAACGATTCTCACGTCTGCAGAGCCGGTAGTCTCGCGGAAGAAAAGCCTGCTCTCGGCCGACGCGCGATGGGGCGACAAGCTTTCGTGTTGGGAGTGTCGAGCCCGATCCGCCCTGCTCGAAGGAAGCTGCCATGCCTGACGCTTCCGATCGACGCGTGCCTCAACGCAGGGACACCCTGACGCACGAAGTCACCGACACCGACGAGGTCGTCATCTACGACGGCAACGAGAAGAGCCCGCAATTGCTGGTGTTGAACGACACCGCAGCAGGCATTTGGTTGATGATCGACGGCGAACGATCCATCGAGGAGATCATCGCCGAGATTCTGAAATACGTCGACGCGGAACGTGAGACCGTAACTCGCGACGTGATCGCGTTCCTCGGCCAGCTCGAGCAACGGAAGCTGATCGCGTGGAAAGAGGCACCCTAGAGCAGCACGAGATCTTTCTTTCCGGCCTTCGTGTTCGCGTACGAAGCTCTTGCACGCGAACGAATCGCTACTTGCGACGTCACTGGTCGGCCGCGAAGTCGCCGCTCGTGCGACCCGAGGCCGCCTGCGACATCGAAGTGATCGCCGCCGACGAGTCACCTCGAATCGTGCTGGACGGGGAAGTCGTGTGGTCGGATGGCGAGGTGGAAGACCTGGTCGCTGGTTTCGAGCATCGGCTCTACCGATTGGCGCTGGCGCGGCACAAACGCGGGTTTGCGGTCTTTCACGCGGCAGCCCTCGTGTCCCATGGCTCGACCGTCGTGTTTTCCGGGCCGTCCGGCGCCGGGAAGAGCTCGCTTGCCCTGGCAGCGGTCCGGCGCGGCTGGAAGTATTTCTCCGACGAGTTCGTGGTCACCGACGGCCAGCGCGTGTGGGGATGGCCGCGCGCGATTCGTTTCGACCCTCCAGGGCCGGGAGCACGGCGCCCCGACTATCTCGAGGGCCTCGATACCGATGACGATGCGATGGCGTCGCAGCCGGGCGATGCACCCCCATACTACCCCGTTCCTGGCCATGCCTTGCAGCGAGCCCCGAGCTCTGCACACGACGTCCGTTTCGTCCGCATCGAGCGTGGACAAAAGACGGCGATGGCGCGCATCTCGATCGGCCTCGGCCTCAAGTATTGGACCGAGGCTTCGTTTTTCGTGCCGAAAGTGTCGCTAGGGGCGCTGGTCGGCGTAAACCGTACGTGGCGTGCGTCGTGGCGTCATCCAGACGAGCTCCTCGATCTACTCGAGAGAACATGACCGGAAAAAGGCCCAGCGTACGATATCGATTGCTTCGAGGCTGGGCTTTGCGAAGTCGCCAGGCTCAATCCGTCTTGCGTGGGATGGAGCGCATGGTGGAGGCCTGGACCGGAGCCATCCTGAAGGGGGCGCTCCTCGACAGCGAAAAGGAGGCGCTTTCAATCGAGCTATACGACGCCTCGTTTCGGCGGGAAAACGATCATGACGGGCTCTATGCATGGGAGACGCAATGGTTCGCACGACGCTTGCCGTCCCCGCCCGCATCCATCCTGATCGGCGCAGCCGGTTCCGGGCGTGAAGCTGCTGCGCTTCGAAAGCTCGGCTACCAAGTTCATGCCTTCGAGCCCTCTACGCCGGCGTTTCGGATCGGCCAGCGCGTTCTCGGCTCGGAGCTCATCGACCAAGCGAGCTACCACGATCTCGTTGAAGCGGTGCTCCTGCAAAAGGGAACGCGACTGCGACTCGGACGCGAAGCGAGGTTCGACGCCGTGCTGCTCGGCTGGGGGAGCTTCGGACACGTGCTTCGGCGGGCGGATCGCCTGGAGTTGCTTCGTGCGTGCGACCGCATCGCACCCGAGGGCCCAATCCTCTTGAGCATCTTCGAGCCAGGCACCTCATCGGCGGCGAACGAGTTGTGCTACACATCATGGGGCGGGTTCTTGGCCCGACCTACGGCCGAAGAGCTCGCGGAGCACGCGCAGGCACTGAATCGAAAGCTCGTCGTGTCGCTTCAGTCGCCGACTTCTTACGCCACATTCGTCCCCAACGTATGAACGTCTGAATGCAACTCACGGATGGCACGCCGTCCGAGACGGCGAGGCATGCTCCTAGTCGGTCACGAGCCCGCACGCGACATGCTTTTCCCACCTTCTGCAAGAGCTGCGATGTAGCGGCGACGCGCTTCGTCCGCGTGGGTGAAAAGCGAGCGCGACCCAGCGAGGAATCCGCGGTCCAACAGATGGGGTGTCCACCACCGAGGCGAGCCGCCGTTTGACTTCGTGCCGAGATACGCGATCGCGATCGTGATGCGGTCGAGCCGCGAGAGCCTAAGCGAGCCGAGCACCGCGCTTGGGATGCGCTCATCTCGGAACGAGTCGTGACCGAGCACGTACCCGGCGGCTCGCTTGAGACCTAATTCCCGAAAATGAGCTGCCAATGCACCTGCGCGCTCGAGCCGAAAGAGGTCTTGCTCCAGTAGCCATCGAATGTCGTCGAGGCTCGTGTCCTCACGAAAGGTGCCGCGCCCCTTGACGAAGTGGCCGATGAGATGTGCGAGCAGATCTTCATCGGACATGCGTGCGACCGGTGCGGCAAAAAGCGACGCGTCGAGCTCTGCCCTCGAAAAGACGCCCTCGGTAGACATTCGAAAGAGGGCGTGCGGAAAGAGATCGTGGTGTAGGTCGATGCTGAGCGGCCACGCTTCGCTCGAAAACGTGCTTCCCGCGCTCGACTGCACGGTCGGCTCGAAACCCAACGCGCGCAGAACGCCGGTGACCGTCTCGAAATCCGAGGCGCGTGCCAAGAGGTCGATGTCCACCAGACCCCGCCGCCCTCGCAACGCAGGCCACCTGCCCAGCAGGAGCACGCCTTTCAACGGCATCAATGTGACGTCACGCTCGGCACATCCCTCGATGACCTGATTGGCCAGCCTCAGCGCAAGCTCACCGACGAGCGCGGTGCGGAGGCGAGTGTTCTCTCGATCGGGCTTGGCCTTGGGCACGCGGTCAATGGTATACAGCCTCGATGGGTACGCATCAAAGGCTGGGCGACCTCGCAGAGGCGCTGGAAGCCCAGGGGGCCGACGCGCTGCGCGTCCATGCCGTGCGCCGCGCGCGAGAATTCAAGCGTTCCTGGGTCATGATGGCCGAGGCCTTGGTCGAGGTTCGGAACCGGGAGGCCTATCTCGACTGGGGATACGACGACTTCTATTCGTATTGCTCGCTCGAGCTTCAGCTCAAACGGGCGACGGCCGACAAGCTCACAGGCTCCTACGTCGCTCTCGAGCGGCACGCGCCTTCCGTGTTGAAGCGCGATGGCCTCAACGAGCGCATTCCGACGTGCGACGCGGTGGAGTACTTCGCCAAGGCGCTTCACGAACGACCTGGGAAAGAAACGGCGCCCCCCGCAGTCGATCCGGCGGTGGTCGAAGAGCTGCGGCATGCGGTTTTCGAGGAAGGTGCGCCGGTCACCGAGCTTCGACGGCGCTTCAATCCCGTCTTTCATCCGAAGCCCGAAGGAGCGGAACGGGTGGAAGCAATCAGGCGCGCCACTGCGACCGCACGCCGTCTCGAACGAATGATCGAGGAGATCGATGGTCTTCGTCGTCCGACCCTCCGCGCCACGCTAGACAGTCTCGAGGCGCTGCGCGAAGAGCTGACCGAGCTCCTGGAACGTACCAAAGCCAGCTATGCCGAGACGGGCTGACCGGGCGGTCCAGGCGCCTCGAGCGAACCGGCTTGCAGGCGACTGAAACACGTTCTATTTCATGTGCGTTCACGATGACCGACAAGACGCCCCTTCCTGCCGTCGAAGGCCTGTTCACCATGGACCCGCTCGAGCCTCGCCTCCTCGGGACGCAGTGCCGCGGGGGCGGAACGTACTTCTTTCCGGCCGAAAGGACCTTCTGCCGGAATCCCAATTGCGACGAGGCGGATCTGATGGAAGTCCCGCTCAGCCGGATCGGGACGATCTGGTCCTATACGAGCGCGACCTACAAGCCGCCTCCACCCTTCGTAGCCGAGGAGCCCTTCGAGCCGTTCGCCATCGCCGCGGTCGAGCTCGAAAAGGAGGGGATCACGATCCTCGGCCGAGTCGCCGACGGCATCGGAGCCGATGCGCTACGAGCTGGAATGCGCATGGAGCTGGTGCTGCGAACGCTCTACGAAGACGACGAGCACGCCTATCTCACTTGGAGCTGGAAACCGGTGGGTGAGACGGAAGGTGCGCCATGAGCAAGGACGTCGCCGTGTTAGGCCTGGGCATGCATCCGTGGGGCAAGTGGGGCCAGAGCTTCGTCGGCTACGGAGTTGCAGCAGCCCGCGATGCATTGAGGGATGCAGGCCTGCAATGGAAGGACATCCAGCTGGTCGCCGGCGGCGACACGATCCGCAACGGATATCCCGGCTTCGTCTCGGGAGCAACGTTCGCGCAAGCGCTTGGTTGGTCGGGTGCGAAGGTCTCGAGCTCGTACGGAGCCTGCGCCACGGGCGCACAGGCCATCGGCGTGGCGAGGGCGCACATCTTGGCGGGCCTTTGCGACGTCGCGCTCGTGGTTGGCGCCGATGCAGCGCCCAGAGGCTTTTTTGCGCCGACCGGCGGCCGGCGCCCCGATGACCCCGACTGGCTTCGTTTCCACCTGCAGGGGATCACCAACCCCACCTATTTCGGCCTGTACGCCCGGCGGCGCATGGACGAATACGGCGCGACGCAAGAGGATTTCGCTGCGGTGAAGGTGAAGAACGCCCGTCACGGGCTGCACAACCCGAACGCGAGATACCGAAAAGAGGTGACGCTCGACGAAGTGCTCGGCTCGGCCTTGGTGGCCGATCCGCTCCATCTCCTCGACATTTGTGCAACCAGCGATGGAGCTGCAGCGCTCGTGCTGTCGAGCATGGACTTCGCGCGCAAGCATGCGACCAATCCCGTGCGGATCGCTGCGGTATCCACGGTCACGCCGGTCTACCCGAATACGATCATCGAGATGCCGAACCTCTCGACGGATTCGAAGGCCGGAGCGACTTTGCCCGAACGCGGCTTCAAGGAATCGATCGCGCACGCCGCCTACGAGGAATCAGGCCTCGGCCCCGAGGACATGCATCTCGCCGAGGTGTACGATCTGTCGACGGCGCTCGAGCTCGACTGGTACGAGCAGATCGGCCTGTGCCCCCCGGGCGATGCCGCGGTGACCCCGAGTGGCGCCCTGTCTTGCTTTGGCGAGGCCGTGCCCGCGCAAGCGATCGCCCAGGTCTGCGAGCTCACGTGGCAGCTGCGGGGACGAGCCGGAGCGCGCCAAGTAGAGGGAGCCAAGGCCGGCGTGACCGTGAATCAGGGCCTCTTCGGGCACGGATCGTCGGTGATTTGCAAGGTCTGACCGCGGCGCTCCGGACGCGACAATTTGTCGCCTGTTGCATCGGCGTCGGCGTGCTTAAGCTCCTGAAATGAGCCGTCTCGCAGCAGCCGCGGTCATGCTTCTTTTGGGATGCGCGGCCGAGCCCACGCAAGACAGTCCCAGCGAAAGCCGGCAGGTGCAGACCATCGTGCGCAACACCGCCAGCCCGTTTTGTCCAGGCAAGACGCTCGATTCGTGTCCGAGCCCGAAAGCCGCGGAGTGGCGGCAGGACATCAACGAGTGGGTGGCCGAGGGTGTGCCGGAAGCCGAGATCCGCAATCGACTTCAAGACAGGGTGCCTGGCTTCGACTTGACCATCCCCCCCGTCAAGTGGGGCTGGATCATCCCAATGCTTGCAGTCGCGTTGTCGACGTTGTGGTTCGTCGTGATGGCGCGAAGGGTCAGGAAGCGCGCCGGCGCAACGCGTGCAAGCCCCAGCCCGGACGCCGAAGACGCTCTGAACGCCCGCCTCGACGAAGAGCTGGCCCGCCTCGAGTAAGAGAGACGCCGTCCGTGGCGCCGATGCCCGTCGCCGCCGCCGCGCGCCCTACACGAGAATCCCCGCCACTGCGGCAGTCATCAGCGAAGCGAGCATTCCACCGACCATCGCACGCAGCCCCAGCTTTGCCAGATCGTGGCGGCGATCGGGCGCGATGGCGCCGATCCCACCGAGCTGAACCCCAATCGAGCCGAAGTTGGCAAAACCACACAAGGCGTAGCTCGCAATCACCACGGTGCGTGGCGAAAGCGCCGAGGTGCCGTCCGAGAGGACCTGGTGAAGGTGAAGATAGGCGACGAACTCGGTGAGAACGAGCTTCTCTCCGAGCAAGGTCCCTACTTGCGCGCATTCGGCAGAGGGAACCCCGATCAAGAAGGCAAAAGGCCAGAAGATCCAACCGAGGATCTGCTGGAGCGTCCATGGCTCCACCGCGGCCGCCCCTCGCAGCCCCATCCAATCGTTGTAGAGCTGGAATGGCAAGCCGAGGAGCGCATTCGTCAACGCGATCAACGCAATGAACGCAAGCAGCATGGCACCGACGTTGAGCGCGAGCTTCATGCCTCCGGTCGCGCCCCTCGCGGCGGCGTCGATTACGTTCACGTCCTCGCGGCCTACCTCGACCACCTGACTCGGCCCGTCCGATGCTCGAGTCTCTGGCCACATGACCTTTGCGATGACCAACGCAGCGGGCGCGCTCATCACGCTTGCTGCGATCAGATGGCCGGCGATGTTGGGAACGACCGATTCGAGCAGACCTACATAGGCAGCGAGCACCCCGCCGGCGACGGTAGCGAACCCGCCGGTCATGACGGCCATCAGCTCGGACATGCTCATCGTGCGGATGAACGGCGCAATCATGAGTGGCGCCTCGGTCTGGCCCACGAACGTGTTGGCCGCCACACAGAGCGTCTCGGGCCCGGAGGTGCGCATCGTTCGGCGCATCAGCCACGAGAACGCGTTGACGAAACGTTGCATGATGCCGAGGTGGTAGAGAATCGTCATCAACGACGAGAAGAAGATTAGCGTTGGCAGCACGTTGATGGCGATGGTGAACGTCTCGGATGCGAAATCGCCAAAGACGAACTGGGTTCCTTTCGCAGTGAATCCGAGGAGCGCCAGAACCAGATCGTTGAGCACCGAAAAGAGAGCCAGCCCCAAGTCGGTCTTCATCACGAGCACGCCAAACGAGAGCTGTAGGCCGATGCCCCAACCCACCAACCTCCAAGGCACGTGGCGCCTGTGCTCCGAAAGCAGCCACGCCACGCCTACCATCGCGAGAAGGCCGACCAGCGAGATCAACCGCGCCCCAACCCCGTCCATGCGCGCATCCTAATGCCAGACCGACGTGGTGGTGGCGATTTTCACTCGTATGGGACGTCGAAGCGGATCCGGTAGCGGGCCATGCGGGACTCGATGTCGTCCTCGCTCATCCCGAAGTCGGCGAGCGAGTATCGGTGCCGGCCGTACTTGTGCTGCTTGTCCACCTTTCTCGAGGCTTCCATTGCGTCCTTGGCCTCGGGGGTGAGCGTCAGGCCTGCGGCATCATAGATCCGCGCAATCTCCGGCATCGGATCCGCCACTAGATCGTAGTACGAAACATCGACGAAGCCTCGGTCCCCCACCCGCTCTCGGGTCGCCATGGCGCGACTGGCCATGTTCTCGATCCTGTACAGCCAATGGCGTGCCACCCGATGGGGGTCGACCTCATCGCTGAAGATCAGCTGAAGGTGCGTGAGCATGCTGAATAGCGACGGACTGGTCTTGAGCGGGTCGCGATGCGTGTGCACGATGGTCGCGCCCGGAAACACCTCCAGCAATGGATCGAAATACTCTTGGTGGTGCGGTGTCTTCAATACCCACCGAACCGGCTTGCCGATGCCGGGACGCTGCCATTGGAGGTACTGCATCATGCGCTTCAACGCCTCGTAGGCGGGCACGTGGTCCTGCCGTTCCAGCCACGTGGAATACGTCGGCACGTTCATCATGGCTTCGGGAGTCGTCGTGAGGAAGGACTGCTCGAGAAGGATCACCTCCTCTTCCGGCGCACTGGCCTCGGCCGGATGAATCGCGAAGAAGCCAGGCGACATGTACCGAAGCCCTCGCGCCGCGGCAGCTGCTTGCGCGAAACGTGGATCCTTTCGCTGCCAAGGCTTGCGCTTCTGGGGCGCCGGGTTGATCGCCTCCCACGATGCAAGTGAACGGATGGCGGGGTCACGCGCGATCAGACGATGCAGCATCGTGGTTCCCGTGCGCGCCAGGCCCGCCACGACGACCGGTGCTTCGACGGGTATGTCGAGAATCTCCGGATGGCGCTTGATCGTGTCCTCGGCGACGAGCTTGTTGGCCAACACGCCGACGATGCGGCTGCGGATGATCATGTGACCGACGGGATTGAGCGCCGCTTCGCGATTAATCGAGTCGATGAGCACTTCCAACGGCTCGAGGAACGCTTCGTCGCCGAAGTCCCGGAGCCCCGTCTTGTGGCGCGCCTGCGAGAGCATGCCGCCAAGCGTGATCGGTCGACCGCCCACGCCAACTCCCGACAAGAGCCGCCCCACCCGGTTTGCGATGGCAATTGCCCTCGGTCGATAGGGTGGATCAAACGCGCCGGTGAGCTCCGCCGAAGCCATCGGCGGCCTCAGAGATCGGACAGCTTGACCACGCGCGTCTGCGGCTCGGGATGCTCGTCTGCGCGAACCCAACGCCAGCACATCGTGCCTTCCTCGTGGCCTACCGTGTCGATCCAGTTGTCGAAACCTTTGTTGCGTGCGGCCACCACGACCTGCACGGACCCGTCGGGACGGTACTTCGCGGTGTGCTTGTTCACGTGCACCGAGTAGTACCGATAGTCGAGCGATTCCATCCAGTAGTTGTTGAGCTGAAAATTCCAGTGCTCGCACTTGGGCGGGGTGGCCTCGATGACGAGCGCCTCATCCGGCGCGAGCTTCCAGTAGCTGTGATAGTAGGCGATGTCGGGCACGCCGCCTGCCATGTTGGACACGTTCTGATCGAACCGCGGAAGCTTGTTGGTGTGCTGTTTGAACCCTTCGGCCCAACTCGCGAACAACATCGATGCACCCGCGACGAGCCCGGCCGCCATGGTCAGCCCCTCCGCGCACTTCACGGGGTCGAACGACGACGGCATCCCATCTCCACCGATTCGCTCGATGTGCAGATCGGCGATCGTTTCGTTTTCCCGATCCAACCGCGTCTGCCGGACGATTAGGGTGCCCGTATCCTTTTCCATGGGCAGCCAGTTCCCAGGCTTTTCTTCGGTGCTGACGATGATCTCGAAGGTCCCGTCCGGCTCGATGTGCATCTCCGAGGCTTCGAGGTAACCGGTGGGCGGCATCCCACGGCCCTGTCCGTAGTTTCCCTTTTGCGTGAAGAACCCGAGGTAGTGAACCGTGCCCCGGTCACCCCAGATTCGATACTCGTGCTCGCCGCTGATCGCTGCGTTCTGGTAGTAGTTGTCGGGGTGATCAGCGCCCATCTTCGCAGTTTCGTGAACCACTCGCTGCAACACGGGCGCCATTGGGTCGTTGTGCTCGACGAAGGTTTGCAACGCCGCACGTGTGATTCGGCTCAAGTATCGAAACCCTTCCATGCGATTCATCGGGTCGCTCGGCGCGTTGGGTCCCATCACCACGTTGCCTGCCATCTTCAGCGTGTCGCAGAACTGGTTCCACACCGTCCCGTCCACGATCTCGCGCTCTTTCTTGATCAGATCATCACTCATTTGGTTTCCTCAAGTCACGCCGTGCGCACGCAAAAGCTCTTCGGTCTTGGTCCACAGCAGAGCGCCCTTGCCCGGGTCTTTCGAAGCATCGGATGACTCCTTGATCCGCATCATGTGCATGTAGACCCCCGTCTTTCTTCCCATCTCGTCGGATGCCACCAGATAGTCGACTGGAATGGAAGCTTTCTCCGGACTCTGAAAGAACACTGTCATTACGGGCTTGAGGATCGGCTTCAACCAGGCGGGGGCCTCGCGGGCCATGTTGGAGTTTACCGCACCGGGACACAACGCGTGCACGCAGACGTCGGGATTGGTCCCACCTCCCGGGTTGAGGCGCCTAGACAGCTCGTGAAAGTACGTGGTCAGGTGCAGCTTGCTGAGACCGTAGTACTTCACGCCGTCTGCAACGCCATACTGGATTGGCACGCCAAAGCGTTCGAAGTCTATCGGGATCGAGCTCCGATGCGTCTCCGAAGAGACGAATATGATTCGCGGCGGATTGCCGGGCCTCGGATTGTGACCGAAGACGGCGTTCGGGATGACGCCATCACGGAGCAGCCTGTCGAGCACGACGAACTTGGCCAGAAAGTTCACCGCGAACATGAGATCGAGCCCGTGCTTGTTCGTGCGGGAGGTGGCGGGGACGACCCCTGCATTGAAGATCGCTGCATCCAGCGTGACCTTTCTGTCGCGGAGCTCGTCGCAGAAAGTCTGGATCGAGTCGAAGTCGCTCAGGTCCACACGGATCATCTCGACCGCGTCGTTCCCGCTCGCGGCGCGCACCTCTTGCCCCGCCTCCGGAATGCCGCTTCGGCACGCCATGATCACGCGCGCGCCGCGCTTGGCGAGGCGAATGGCGATGCCTTTGCCGAGCCCGCTGTTGGCGCCTGTGACTAGGCAGGTGCGTCCCTCGAGCCGCGTCTCAGGCCCCACGGGCGTGACCTTCGGATCCTTGTTTCGTTGATCGAGCACCCCGCTCAGAACGGCGGTCACAGGGTTGCCGTGGGTTCGTTCGGCCATTGGGTGGGCACTCTAGAAAACTGGTTCCTCAAGTCAACGGAAAGCGGTAATCCGCAAGTATTCCTCGACTACCGCGCCGAGTCCCACGAACAGAGCCCGCGCGATCAACGCGTGCCCGATCGAAACCTCGTCGACGTGGGGCACGCTGAGGAACGTGGGAAGGTTTGCCAAGTCGAGATCATGGCCCGCGTTGACTCCGAGGCCGTTGGTCGATGCGCGCTCGGCGGCAGCGCGATAACGGTGTAGCGATCGCTCGAGCAGCTCTCCGCCTCTTTCGAACGCACGCGCGTAGGGTTCGGTGTAGAGCTCGACCCGGTCGGCGCCGAGCTCGGCGGCCCAGTCGATGGGCCCCGGCTCCGGATCGACGAACACGCTCACCCGAACGCCGCGCTCCCGAAGGCGCGCGATGATCTCGGCTAGCTGCTCCTTGGGAGTGCTTGCGGGCCAGCCAGCCTCGCTGGTGAGCTCGCCGGGGCGAACCGGCACCAGCGTGCACTGGTCGGGTCTTATCCGTTCGACCAGATCGACCAAGTCGGGCCTCGGGTCGCCCTCGATGTTGTACTCCACCCGATCCCGCACGGGCTCGAGCACCGCGGCGATGTCGAAGACGTCGGCAGGCCGAATGTGTCGTTGGTCGGCGCGAGGATGCACGGTGATTCCCGGCGCTCCGGCCTCCACGCAAACGCGCACCGCCTCCACCACGCTCGGGACCGTCCCGCCTCGTGAGTTCCGAAGCGTTGCGACCTTGTTGACGTTGACACTGAGCCGAGGCATCGCGGCCCAGTATTAGCGCTCGACTTCTGCGGTGTCAGCAGCCGGTAGGAGCAAGCCTGGGCTTGCCGGAGTGGAACACGTTCTATTACGCCGGCTAGAACAGTTCCCTTTTTTCTGTAATCTTCGTCCCGATGAACGTAAGCGCCAAGGCGGTCGTGCTCGAGGTCCTTTCCGCGGGGCAGTCGATCTACGGGAGCACCTTGCCGGTCCGCTCGCTGGTGCAGGCCGCATCCGTGTTCGACATCGCCGAGAACAGCGTTCGGGTTGCGATCGTGCGGCTTCGGAGCGAAGGCCTGATCGAGTCGCCGCGCCGGGGGGAATACCGCCTCGGGCCCAGCGCGAAGGTGGTAAACGAGAAGATCCATGGCTGGCGGAACGTCTCGCAGCGGCTTGGCGATTGGGATGGGTCTTGGGTCGCCGTGTTCACCGCGGACTTGTCTCGGACGGACCGGCCTGCGCTCCGCCGCAGGCTTCGCGCGCTGCGCTACCTCGGCTTCGAGGAGCTGAAGCCCGGCCTTTTCGTCAGGCCGAACAACCTGACGCCGGGAATCGAAGGCATACGCGAAGAGCTCGAAGCGCTGGGCCTCGACGCCGATGCCTCGGTATTTCGGCTCGACGACCTCGAACCCGCGGAAGACCGCCGAGCACGAAGCCTTTGGGACGGGACTCGACTGGAGCAGACCTACGCGGAGCTGCACGGACGGCTCGCGCTCAGCATGAATCGCTTGGAAGAGCTCCCGCTCGACGATTCGGTGCGCGAGTCCTTCCTGATGGGCCGGGCGGGCATCCGTCAGGTAGTGCTCGACCCTCTTCTTCCGCATCCGTTGATCGACGAAGACAAGCGCTCTGGGATGATCGAAATCCTCCAAAGGTATAGTGACAGAGGCCTCGAGCTGTGGAGCCGCTTCCTGCGGCTCGATTAGAGGCGCGCTGGGCCATTTCGAGTATGCTCGGCCCCTATGAAGGCGGTGGATTTCACGTTTCAAACCGTGGATGGGGCAAACCTATTCGTTCGCGGCTGGCTGGTCGATCAACCCAAGGCCATCGTGCAGGTGCTTCATGGCATGGCCGAGCATGGGGCACGCTATGAGCGTTTGGCCCAAGCGCTCGCGACGGCCGGCTACAGCGCCTACGCGCACGACCACCGGGGCCACGGCCGGAGCATCGCGGAGGGCATGCCGCCGGGCCACATGGCGGACAACGACGGTTGGAATCGCATCGTCGAGGATGCCCACGGAGTCAACCGCGAGATCGCCAAACGCCATCCGCGTGTGCCGATCATCGTGCTGGGCCATTCGATGGGCTCTTTCGTCTTGCAGCAGCTCTTGTTCGAGCATCCGGCGGACATGATCGCCGCGGCCCTGTCGTCATCCAATGGGAAGCCTCCTCCCATCGCGGCGCTCGGCAAAGTCGTGGCCAGGATCGAGCGGGTCCGCGTGGGCAAGCGCAAACCGAGCCCCATCCTTCAGCGTCTCACCTTCGGCGAGTACAACAAGGCGTTTGCTCCGACTCGTACCGAGTTCGATTGGTTGTCGCGCGACCCGGACGAAGTCGACAAGTACGTGGCGGACCCTCTTTGTGGATTCGCGGTGTCAACCCAGGTCTGGATCGACATGCTGGGGGCTCTCGATCGAATCGCCAACCCGAGCAACGTGGCGAAGGTTCCAAAGGACAAGCCCCTTTATCTGTTCGCCGGTGATAGGGATCCGGTGGGCGATTTCGGCAAGGGAATGAAACGTCTTCACGACGCGTACAAGCGCGCGGCGATTTTCGACGTTCGGCTCAAGCTCTACCCCGAGGGCCGGCACGAGATGCTGAACGAAACCAATCGGCAAGAAGTCACCAAGGACTTCATCGCCTGGTGCGATGAAATCGTCGCGGCCCAGAGCTAGGAGCCCGAGGGACGGCTGGTGTAGAGGGGCCCTTCGACCTCGCCCCGAATCAAGGGCCGCGTCTCGGGCGTCACGCGACATCGCCACAGCGCGCTGCGGGAGCCGATGGATTCCGCTCCTTGGTACTCGTTGAAGTCCTCGAACACGGCTTCGATCAGCAGGCCGGCTTCACACAACACACGCTGCTTCTGCAGCCCACGCTCGCTTGCTCGCCGACTCTGACCGAAGCAGACATAGAGACGCCCGTCCGGTTTGAGCAGGTCGACCGCTCTGCTCACGAAGAGATTGAAGCCTTCGAGCGCGTAGGGCGGATCCGTAAAGACGGCGCCAAAACGGCCCTTCATCTTCCGAGGAACGGGATGCCGCAGGTCGTGCTCGACGACCTCGTGCTCCCATCCGAGCGCCGCAGCATGACGAGAGAGGATTCCGAGAATCTCGGCATCGGTGTCGAGCACGGTGATCTTGCGCTGCGCCCCGGCGAGTTGAACGGCTGCGCTGGTCAAGTCGTCGTCGCCGAGGAAGGCCAGGCCGCGCTGGTGCTCGCCAGCTTCCAGCAAAAGCGTCGCGCGCCGAACGGCGGTGTCAGTCGTGACATACACTTGATCCAGGGCGCGTTTGGGCGCGCCACGCTCCGACGCCATTCGCTC
>LJTN01000079.1 GCA_001303415.1 Myxococcales bacterium SG8_38 | reverse complement strand
GCTGCTCTTTTTGTACGAGCGGGCGCGAGAATCTCTGTGACGCGCCCGAGCTCACGGGGTGGACGGTTCAGGGCGGATTTGCCGACTACGTCGTCGCGCCGGCGGGCTTCACCTATCCCTTGCCAGAGGGTTTTTCCGATCTTCAAGCGGCGCCCCTGCTGTGCGCCGGCATCATCGGCTATCGCTGCCTGAAGATGGCGGGCATCGCAAGCTGGTCCGGCGCCCGCCTGGGCATCTACGGCTTCGGCGCAGCCGGCCACGTGGCGATCCAAATCGCACGCGCACGCGGGGCCGAGGTCTATGTGTGCACTCGAGATCGCGAGAAGCATCAAGCCCTTGCCGAGGAGCTCGGGGCAGCTTGGACCGGAGGGAGCACCGAAGCTCCCCCCGTCCCGCTCGATGCCGGAATCGTTTTCGCGCCCGCCGGCGAGATCGTTCCTCCGGCGCTCTCGCACCTCGACAAGGGCGGAACCCTCGTATTGGGCGGCATTCACATGAGCCCCATTCCGGAGCTACGCTATGAGCTGCTCTATCCGGAGCGAGTCGTGCGCAGCGTGGCCAACAACACGCGGGAAGATGGTCACGCTTTTCTCCATGAGGCGGCAGAGGTGCCCGTGCGCACGCACGTGGAGACGTTTCCGCTCGAGAGCGGGAATGAAGCGCTGGAGAGACTCAAGCACGATGGGATTCGAGGAGCAGCCGTATTGACTCTTTAAAGACGAACGCCGCGCTCCGAAGAACGCGGCGTTCCGAGCACAGAGCCTGAGCTGCTCTTATTCTGCTGCTTCGGCCATCAACCGCGCCACGACATAGGGATCGATGTTCGCGCAGGGCCGACGATCCTCCAGGTAGCCTTTCCCTTCGAGATCGGTAGCCATCGGAATTCGGATCGAGGCGCCACGGTCGGAGACGCCGTATTTGAACTCCTTGTACGAGGCGGTCTCGTGCGCACCGGTGAGACGGTCCTCGAGACCGGCGCCGTAGTTCGCCAGATGCAGCTTGATGCGATCGGGCTGACCGAGACGCTCGCAATACTCGTGGATGACCTTCAAGCCGCCTTCTTCACGCATGGCCTTCGTGCTGAAGTTGGTGTGACAGCCTGCACCGTTCCAGTCGCCTCTCATCGGCTTCGCGTCGTAGGAGATATCGACGCCATAGGTCTCGGCTATCCGCCCGAGCAGGTAGCGAGCCATCAACATGTGATCGCCGACTTCCGTGACGCCGGCGGGACCGATCTGGAACTCCCACTGGCCGGGCATGACCTCGGCATTGATGCCCGAGATCTTCAGACCGGCCTTGATGCAGGCGTCCATGTGCTCCTCGACGATCTCGCGCCCGAAGACGTACTTCGAGCCGACGCCGCAGTAGTACGGACCCTGCGGGCCGGGGAAGCCGCCCTCGGGGAAGCCGAGCGGCCAGCCATCCTTCATCATGGTGTATTCCTGCTCCATGCCGTACCAGGGATCCAAGGCTTTGGTACGCTCTTCGACCTCGGCCGCCGCGCGCCGTGTATTGCTCGGGTGCGGCTTGCCATCGTGCGTGTAGACCTCGCAAAGCACGAGCAGGTTGTCGCCACCACGAAGCGGATCACGACAGGCAAAGACGGGCATCAGCTGGCAGTCCGAATCCTCACCGGTCGCCTGGTTGGTGCTGGACCCATCGAAACCCCAGTTGGGAAGCGCAGCAACACCCGTGATCGCGCCGAGCACCTTCTCGATGATGTTTGCCTCCAGCATTTTCGTCTTCGAGCGAAGAAGGGGCGTCGGCTCGGTGCCGTCGGTCCAGATGTATTCAGCCTTGATGATGCTCATCGTTACTACTCCTACAGATGTTCTCGTCGCCGGGGCACCAGCGAGCGCAGTCGGCGGTGTACCACGGAGCCTGAACCCCCGGCCGTTGATTTACAGGGCCGAAGACCGGGTTGCCCGATCTCTGGACCGCGATTGTTTCCGAAAGGTTTCCAAGCCCTTTCCGCCTTGAAAAAACGCGTTCGAGCGCTCATCGGGGACCCCGTGGTGGGGCGCCTGGAGGAGCCAATTTCTGGATAATTGGGAGGGGTCGGGCAGGATGGCCTCGACAGAATTCCAGTGAGATCCTGCTAACCTCCCGTAACTCAAAGCGAAAAGTGAGAAGAGTGGCGTCCCGTGGTTTGCGTGCTATCCAGCTGCAACGTACAATATCAATATAGTTGGCTTTCAGGTTGGAGAGCGTGTCATGCGTAGTTCGTTCTTGATGATGCTGATGGGGCTTTGCGGTCTCATTGCTTTGGCGTGTGGTGGCGAAGGCTCCGGAGGCTCCGGGGGTCCCTTCGGCGGCGGTGGCTCCGGCGGAGTGGGGCTCGACTGCACGACGCTCACCAATCCTCCCCCGGGCTGTGACGATGCCTGTCCGAGCGGCAGCGATTCAGAGTGCGCGCTTGGAACGTTCTGCGAGAACGGCCGCTGCACCGCGCAGTGCACGGAACAAGAAGGCTGCGGCGAAGGCTTCGATTGCAATGTGCGCGGTCGCTGCGTACCCGACGTCAGCACTGGCGGCATGGGCGGCACCGGCAACACGGGGGGCAACGGCTGCCAATCCGTGCAGGTCACGCCCACGCGTAGCATTCCCAACGTGATGTTCCTCGTCGATCAGAGCGGATCGATGGTCGAGAGCTTCGGCGGTGGTCAGGACCGATGGGAGGCTGCGCACAGCGCGATCAACAGCATCGTCTCGGACCTCGATTCGATCGTTCGGTTTGGGCTGACGACCTACACGTCGCGGAACGGATTCCAAAGCGGCCGCTCTTGTCCGCTGCTACCGACGCAGATCGATTTCGACCTCAACAATTCTTCGACCTTCGGCAACGATAGCATCTATCCTTATTCGTATCCGTCGGCCGACGGCGAGGACACGCCCACCGGCGACAGCATCGATGCGCTAGTGGGCCTCATCCAGGCTAATCCGCCGCCGCCGCAGGGTCCCACCATCATCGTGCTTGCCACTGATGGCGAGCCGGATTCCTGCGAGTGCGCTGACAATTGGCCCAACCCCACCAATACTTCTCAGAACTACTGCGAGGGTCCTCCTACGCCCACCGACCCGAGGATCGAGGCGGTCTCCGCCGCAGCAAATGCGCACGCTTCCGGCTTGGATCTCTACGTTCTGTGGGTGGGTGCGCTCACCAGCGATAGCATACGCAACCACATCCAGGACGTCGCCGACGCCGGCATCGGCCAGGCGGACGCGCCCTTCTGGATTGGCACAGACCCGGAGGATCTCGAAAACGAGTTCCGGACCATCATCTCGGCGAGCATCTCTTGCGAGGTGCAGATCGACAAGCCCTTTGACGACGTCGAGAAGGCTTGCAACGAGGGTGATGTTAAGCTCGGCGGCACGCAGTTGAGCTGTCCTGACGGGGATTGGCGCGTGAAGCCCGGCGCCAATAACGTCATCGAGCTGCTTGGCAGCGCATGCGATACCTTCAAGAGCGGTGACGTCACACTGACCGCCGAGTTCCCGTGCGGCGCAATCATCGTCGAGTAGCGTTACTCGGAGAGACTGATCTCGACTTCCTTCCGGCCGCCGGACTCGAGGCGAACGACCCGCGTCGCGGAGGGTAGCTCCCGGCCGGCCTTGACGACGTGGCGTCCTTCGGAAAGCCGCGCCTTGACCGGCGCTCTTCCCATCCAGACCCCGTCGATCCAAACGTTGCCCCAAGGCTGCACGACCACATGAAGCCAGCCCTTGGCCACCCGCACCGGACGCGACGCCGACGGTGGCTCTGGCTCTGACGCGGAAGCTGATGCCGGCACCGACGCCGTGCCCCGTGGTTGATGCGCAGCATCAACTTTGCGGGGTGCCGCTGCCACTGACCCTGTACCCCGTGGTTGATGCGCAGCATCAACTTTACGGGGTGCCGCTGCCGCTGACAGCGCCTCCCCGTCACCCTCCGGGCCACCGGTGGCAAGCCAGCGCGCTCCAAGGATCACCGCCGCCAACCCTGCCGCCAACACACCTGCCCACACCAACCGGCGGCCCACGTTGCGACGTCCTGGCGAGCCCGAAGCCAGCTGCTTCTGCCCCGCTGTTGCGACGATCGACGGCGGCCGGCTGAGCTCCGTGTCCCGCTCGTCATCCCGAGCACGGACGTGCAAGCGAGCCATCGGGCCGCCGCGATGGCTTTCGATGACGTCGCCAAGCTCCATTCGCGCCGCAGGCGTCGGTGCGATCGTTGCGAGCTCTTCGAGCAACTGCGATGCGCTCGCGGTGCGGACGTCCCGATCGAGCTCGATCAACCGTTCGATGGCATGGCGCAGCGCCGAAGGGATCCCCGGGGCCACATCCGCCAACGAATGAGCATTGCCGTCGAGGATTCTCTGCATGGTTTCGACGTCGTGCGCGCCATCGAAAGGTCGGACCCCAGCCACGGCCTCGAACATCACGACTCCGAGCGAGAACAGGTCTGTTCTTCCATCGACCGGCTCGCCGCGGATGTGCTCTGGGGACATGTATGGGATCTTGCCCCTGGCGCTTCGGCTTGCCGTGACCGTCGCGTTTTCGATGGCCTTGGCGAGACCGAAGTCTGCGAGCTTGGCTTCACCGGTTCTGCTCAACAAGATGTTCGAAGGCGAAATGTCGCGATGGACCAGCGTCCCATGGGCGTGGTCCAGAGCCCGAGCGAGATCGAAACCGATCAACGCGACGGTTTCAGCTGGCAGCTTCTCGCCAGGTACGGACTCGAGAAACGATCGCAGGTCCACTCCGTCGACCAGCTCGAGGGCCATGTACTGCACGCCATCGATCTCGCCGACATCGACCACGCCCACGACGCTGGTGTGGCGAAGCTGCGCAGCGAGCCGAGCCTCCCGCCGAAAGCGCGACACGAAATCAGGATCTTCGCTGAACGCAGGAAGCACGCGCTTCAGACAAACACGTTGCTCGAAACCACTGGTTCCGGTTCGGACGGCTTCGAAGGTCTCCGCCATGCCACCAACACCCAAGCGGCGAACCAGCTGGTAGGGGCCGAACTCTCGTGGCTCACCGGCCATGGCGTGAGCAGACTAGCATCATCACGAAAGCACTGGCGCCCCGATCTTGGCCGATTCAGGCTCGTGCGCTACCGATGAGGGCACCATTCGGTCCATCTGCAGGCGTAAATCGCACCATTTTTCGTCGTCTGTTCGACCTGGCCATGCCAATCGTCGGGTTGAACGTGCTCAGCGTGGTGACTCTCGCCGTCGACACGGCGATGTGTGGCCGCCTTGTGGATGCCGCAGAAGCGCTCACGGCCCTCGGTTTCGCCAGCCAGCTCATCTTCCTACTGATGGTGGCCATGCTCGGGCTTACCGTCGGCACCGTGGCCTTCATTGCGCGTGCGCACGGCGCAGGCGAGGCGCAGCGCATCAATCACGTCCTTCAACAGAGCATCCTGTTGACCTACCTGGTGTCGATTGCCGTCGCCGTGGTCGGCAATCTGGGAGCAGGCATCGCGCTACAATGGCTCGGCGCTGAGGCCGCGGTGCGCGACCTGGGGCTGTCTTACGTCCGGCCGCTCTTCACGTTCACCGTCTTCTTTTATCTGAACATGCTCTTCGCGGCAGCGCTCCGCGCCGTGGGCAACACGATTCTCCCCTTCATGATTGCGCTCCTGAGCAGCCTCCTCAACGTGGTGCTCAACTACGGGCTCATCCTCGGACGCTTCGGGCTGCCCGCGTTGGGCGTGGGGGGCGCCGCCTGGGGGACGGTGATCTCGCAAGCAGTGGCCGCGTCGTTGATGGTGTGGATCCTCCAGCGCGACGTGGTACCGGGCATGCGCGCGCGTCTCGGCCTCGCACCGCTCGATCGGCCGCTCGCCCGGGACCTGTTTCGGGTGGGTGCGCCCGCAGCCCTCGACATGGTGATCCTCAACGTCGCTTTTCTTTCGATCGTCGGCATGCTCGCCCGCGTAGCCCAGGTTGCGGTGGCGGCCCACGGTATCGGTCTGCGCATTCAGTCGTTGGCGTTCGTACCGGGGCTCGGCGTTTCACAGGCCACGGGTGCGATGGTGGGAAATGCGCTCGGCGCAGGAGACGTGCCCGAGGCCCGTGAAGTCGTGCGAGGCGGCGTCATTCTATCGACGGGAATCATGAGCGTCATCGGGCTTGCCATCATCGTCGGGGCCGAGCCGATCATCGCGATCTTCGACGTGGAATCCGCGACCGAGCTCGGCCGCTATTCGTTGCTGTGGATGCGTGTGCTCGGCTGGGGCATGCCGGCCGTCGGCGTGCACATCGCGTTGATTGGAATGCTCCGTGGTGCAGGCGCAACCAACACCAGCCTCTTGATCAACGTCATCGGTACGCTGGTCGTACAGGTTCCCCTGAGCTGGCTCTTGGGCTTCGTTGCAGGTTGGGGCGCATTCGGAATCTGGGTCGCCCTGCCGGTTTCATTTGTGGTGCGGATGGTTTTGGGCATCCTGGCCTATCGGCGGGGCGCATGGGCCCGCGCCGGCGCTTCGGTATGACACCGGATCAAAGGAAGAGATTTCTCCGCTTTGCCCTTCTTTGATATTCTCTTGGCATGATCAACGCCTTGGTCCGGGTGGTCTACCGGTTGGCGCATTGGGGGTTGCGGCTGCTTTGGTTCATCCGGCGACCCGAAACGACGGGGGCGCTCGTAGCGGTTTGGTGCGAAGGCCGCATTCTCTTGGTGAAGAACTCCTATCGCCCGCAGCTCACCCTGCCCGGCGGCTACGTCAAAGCGCGCGAGGATCGCCGGACTACGGCAGCACGCGAGCTACGCGAAGAAGTCGGCATCCAGGTGCAGCCGAAGCGCCTGGTGCACGCGTATCACGGCACCCATCTGTTCGAGCACCGCAAGGATACGCTGGACATCTACGAGGTCGAGGTGGACGAGGAGCCCAAAGTGCGCGTGGACGACCGTGAGGTCGTGTTGGCCGAGTTTCACTCTCCCGACGAGGCCTTGGGCCTCGAAATCGTGCCGCATCTCGAGGAATATCTGGCAAGGCGAATGGGGCGGGCCGCCACTTGATGCGCGGGTCCGATCTCCTCACGTTCGAAGCGCTTCGGCTCTACGAGCGCTACCAGACGGAGCTGATCGAGCGATACTCGATCTGCCCCTGGGCCAAGAACGCTCGGCTCGACGGACGTACCCGCGCGCATGTCGTCACGGATTCCGCCTGTGACCTCGCATCGGTCGTGCCCCTGCTGGCGCAGTGGTCGACCGAGCCGGCTGTCGATGTGGCCTTCGTGATCGCGCCGCGTTTCGAGGCGGGGCTCGAAGCCTTTTCCGAATGGTCATCGGCGATCGGTCGCGCTACCCACGGTGCCTTCGTCGCCGCGCCTTTTCATCCGCATGCGTCCGAGACACATGGGGTGGTCCACTTCCTGCGTCAGACGCCGGATCCCACGGTTCAGCTCGTGCGAAGAGCGACGCTCGAGAGAATCCGGTCCCAGGATCCGCCGCACTACACCGACATCTTCGAGCTCGATCTGCGTGCCCTCGAAGCGGACAAGCCGACTCGAACGGTGGCCGCCTCGGTGCTCGCTCACAACGCACAGCTCCTCGAACGAGAGGGCAGGGCAACGTTGCAGCAGATCATCGACGACATCCGGCAGGACCGAGAACGAACCTATGCAAGACTAATCCCGCGCTGACCGCATCATCGCTCGCGGCTCCCGGACCTCAGATCCTCGAACCTCGAATCTCGATCCCCGGAGGACGGGTCGCGACGGTCGTAGGCACGGGCTCGGAAAAACACGACACGAGGTTCCACGGAACGGGGCGGGTTGCATAGGTGGCCGGAAGGGCTGGAAGCCTGAGGCCACGCAACCCGCCCCTCGGGCGGCGCGCCAATCGGAGTCGGTTGCATGCATGCCGATTGGCACTTCGCACGTCCGCTCCACCTCATGTCGCGTTTTTCCGAGCCCTGCTTACGTCGACTTCTACGGAGGATGACGGATCGCTGACGTTGCCGCTGCCGCTGGAACTGACACTGCGACTGACGCTGATCCTGACACTGACACTGTGGTGAGACTGTGGTCCGGGTTACGGGAATCGCGGGCAGGGGGATCGGGGTGTGTTGACGTCTACGTAGGAGGACGGGTCGGGATGGGCAGCACAGCGAGGGGGCGGGAGCCTAGTCGTGTGGTGACTTGGGGAGTCGGGCGAGCGGGTCCCGCTCGCGAGCACGCCCGTCGCGACCCGTTCTCCGGGGACTTAGTCGACGGATGTTTGGCCTCGACCTCAACGTCTACGGCGACCGAGGTAGCCCGACGACACGACGCCCCATGCGGCACCCGCGATGAGGCCGCCCGAATGCACCCAATTCGCGATGGGCCCCACCCAACCGGTGAAACCGAGCGCAAGCCAGATCAACATGAATGTGACCAGCTGCTGGGGCATGCGATACGGAAAGGATGGGTCCAGGCGTCCGCGGATCCAGATGAACGCAAAGAGCCCATACACCACGCCGGACATGCCGCCGAATGTCGTGGGGCCGGACATCGCAAACTCCAGCACGTGCGAGAATGCCGCGATCACCAAGACCATCGTCAGCAGATACCGCGCCGAAAAAGCACGCTCGATGGCAGTGCCCAGATCCTTCAGCCACCACATGTTGAACAAAATGTGCAGGAAGCCGAAATGCAAGAACATCGGCGTGAGAAGGCGCCAAGGTTGTCCTTGCCAGATCGTGCTTACGTCGCCGAACACGTACCCGCCCCGCACGGGGATCATGGGAACGAAGGTGAAGAGCCGAACGACCTCGGTCTTTCGGCCCATTCCGGTGACGATGAACACGATAACGCAAATCACGATCAGCCCGGCGGTGATCGTTCCAATCCGCATGCTCTGCTTTGCTTCGATTTGTCTGCGGATTTTCTCCGTTCGCGCCCGCAGTCTCTCGTCGGCCTTGGCTTCCTCTCGTTTCTGAGCGCGAGCCTTGCGGGCCATCTCGGCGAAGCGAGATTCATCGGGATCGAAGCGGCCGAGGAATGCCTTGGCCTTCTCCATGTGCTCCTCGTCTTGAACCCACACGGCGAAATCGCCGTCTCGTGTTTCCTTGATCGTCGTGGGGACGCCGTGGGCGTAGAGGGCATCGCCGAGCGTTTGCGCTTCGGCGCGCGTGGTCACGGTTGTCAGCAGACGCATCGGCTCCGCGAGTGTAGCCGCTTCGATCCCCGGTTCAATCGCCGCGAACCAAAGAATAGATGAAGCAATCGCGCGGTGTGTCGGATCGATTCGGATGGTGGCCGTACCGCCGAAGCCGTCCCTCGCACGTCATTCCAACCTTCTGCATGACACGTGCCGATTGTGCATTTTCTTCGTCGCAAAGGGCCTGAACGCGAAATATCCGAGGGTCCTCGAATGCGGCCTCGCAGACGCGCTCGAGCGCTTCGGGCATGTACCCCTGGCCCCAAAAACGGCTTCCCAGCGCGAAGCCGACTTCCACTCGGTGGAACGTCACCGTACAGCCGATGGCGCCGAGCACGGCGCGGTCCTCTTTTCGTTCGATGAGCCACATGCGATGACCCATGCGCAGATCCCAGGCATCGACGATCTGGTAGAAGAACTCGCGCGTTTGGGCGGGGCTGGTATGCGCCTTCCAGGCCAAGTAATGCGTGATCTTCGGGTCGCTCGCGTAGGCCTCGAAAGCGGCTTCCGCATCTTCTGGCGTCGGCCGCCGCAGGAGCAGCCGAATGGTCTCGAGCTCTTCGGGCGGAAACTGCACGCCGCGGCTATAGCACGCGCTTCGATCGCGATGGATCCGCCCCAGACGAGCTGATACGTTGCCTGCGATGCCCAACCGGGACGCGCCTCTCGACGATGCTGCCCTTCGCTTGTGCCAGGAGCTCGGATATTCCTTTGCGGACAGGGGCTTGTTGCTCGACGCGCTCACACACCGCTCATTCAAGAACGAGCATCCCGAAGCGCACTGCGACGACAACGAGCGGCTCGAGTTCCTCGGTGATGCGGTCGTCGGACTGGTCGTCACCTCACTCTTGTTCGTCCAGTTCCTCGATGCGGACGAAGGAGAGCTGACGCGCCGCCGCGCCGACTTGGTCAGCGAGAGAGGCCTCGCGGAGGTAGCGGAGGCGATTGGAGTCGGCGAGGCCATGCGGCTCGGCAAGGGAGAAGAGCGTTCGGGAGGTCGCACCAAGCCGAGGCTCTTGTCGAGCGCGCTCGAGGCGTGTGTGGGTGCGGTCTACTCGGACGGCGGGGTCGAGGCCGCGTTTGCGGCAGCCCAGCGCATCTTCGAGCCGCGATTGCATACGAGCGCGCCCGGACACCGAGACGCCAAGTCGCTTGCCCAAGAGTGGGCCCAAGCACACCTCGGAGGGACTCCGAGCTACCGCTTGTTGGAAAGCGAAGGACCGGATCACGCCAGAGAGTTTACAGTGGCCATCGAGCTTCAGGGCGAGCAAATCGCGACTGGCAGCGGCCGAACCAAGCTCGAAGCGGAACAGACGGCAGCTCGCGCAGCGCTCGATGCCTGGAAAGGCGGCCCGGCGGTCGGCCGGGAGGACAGGTCGAGCTAGACGGCACGCGCCAAGGCGTACGCCTCGAGCCGCGCATGAGCCCAATCGATGTCGCGCTGGAGCTCGTTGTACTCCGGACCCTCGTGCAGCTTGCCGAAGGCCTTGAGCGCCTCCTCTGCTTTGGCGAGCTCCTTGCGAACGGCCTCGGGCTTGATCGTCTCCGGCGAAGCGAAAAGGTCGGTCAGCAAGAGGACCTTGTCAGGCCCTCCTTCGACGAAGCCGGGGCCTATGGCAGCGACATGCCGTTTGCCTTCGACTCTCCAGACCAATAGCCCGCACTTCAGCGCTGCCAAAAGAGGAAGGTGGTTTGGCAACACGCCGAACTCGCCTTCTACGCTGGGCGCTTGAACGGAATCGACCTGCGCCGAGAGCACGGAGCCGGTTGGCGTGACGACATCGAGTTGCAGGTACTTCGCGTTAGCCATGATGCGGCCCCATCAGGTCTTCGAACGCTTCGCGTAGGCTTCCTTGACCTGCTCGATGTTGCCCTTGAGGTAGAAGTCCTGCTCTGGAATGTGGTCGAGCTCGCCGTCGAGGATCTCGCCGAAGCCCTCGACGCTCTCCTCGAGTGGCACATACGCGCCCTTGAGACCCGTGAACTGCTCGGCCACGAAGAACGGCTGCGAGAGGAAACGCTGTATCTTTCGGGCGCGGTCGACCACCAAACGGTCGTCTTCGCTGAGCTCGTCCATGCCAAGAATCGCGATGATGTCCTGCAGATCCTTGTACCGCTGCAGCGTTTCCAGGACTCCGCGGGCGATGCCATAGTGGCGCTCCCCGATGATGCTCGGGTCCAACATGGTCGAGCTGGAGTCCAGGGGATCGACGGCCGGGTAGATACCGAGCTCGGCGATCGAGCGCGACAACACGGTCGTCGCGTCCAAGTGCGCGAAGGTCGTGGCTGGCGCTGGGTCGGTCAAGTCGTCGGCCGGAACGTAGATTGCCTGAACCGAGGTGATCGAGCCCTTGTTGGTCGAGGTGATGCGCTCTTGAAGGGCGCCCATCTCGGTGGACAGGGTCGGCTGATAGCCGACGGCGGAAGGAATGCGGCCGAGAAGAGCGGAAACCTCGGAGCCTGCCTGCGTGAACCGGAAGATGTTGTCGACGAAGAGCAGCACGTCCTGTCCCTCGTCGTCACGGAAATACTCCGCGACGGTCAAGGCGCTCAGCGCCACGCGGGCGCGCGCACCGGGCGGCTCGTTCATCTGTCCGTAGATCAGGGCCGTCTTCGAGAGAACCGATTCCCCCGTTTCCAGCTTCGACTCGCTCATCTCGAGCAGAAGGTCGTTGCCCTCGCGGGTGCGCTCGCCGACGCCGGCAAAGCAGGACACGCCGCCATGGGCTTTGGCGACGTTGTTGATGAGCTCCATGATGAGCACGGTCTTGCCCACGCCGGCGCCACCGAACAGGCCGATCTTGCCGCCTTTTCGGTAAGGCGCGAGCAGGTCGATGACCTTGATGCCCGTTTCGAAGATCTCGACCTGGGTGCTCTGCTCGACGAAGGTCGGGGCCGGCTTGTGAATCGGAGAGAACTTCGTCGCGTTGACGGGGCCTTGCTCGTCCACCGGCTCCCCGACGACGTTGAGGATCCGGCCGAGGCACTCCTTGCCCACCGGCATGGTGATGGGAGAGTCGGTGTTCTTCACTTCCATGCCGCGGACCAAGCCATCGGTCGAATCCATCGCCACGGTGCGCACGGTGTTGTCACCCAGGTGTTGGGCGACCTCGAGCGTCAGGTTCCAGTCCTTGTCGCTGATTCCGGGGTTGCTCACTTGAAGCGCTGTGAGAATCGGCGGGAGGCTTCCCTGAGGGAAGGTGACGTCCACGACGGGACCAATGACCTGAGTAACGCGCCCGTTCTGAAGCTCTGCCATGTTCTTTCCGCGGTTATCGAAAGTGTGTCGGCCGGAGGTTTAGCCCGCCTGAAAGCGAGCGCGACCTAGCACGGTGCCCAAGAGTGGTCAACGGCGCCAGCAAGGGCGAGTTAGGGTCAGGACGAGTCGTGGCAAGCCCTCAGGAGCGGACAATTGACCCCACCCTGGACGCTTTCTACGCTGAGCCGCGAGATGCAAGGTGAGGACGCCGTGATCCACGCGCTGTTGGGCGCTGGCACTCGCTACGAGGGCAAGCTGTTCTTCGACGGACGGGTGCGCATCGACGGGGAGCTCTCCGGGGAGGTGCAGAGCAACGGCGTCCTCATCGTCGGAGAGGAAGCGATCATCCGAGGCGTCATTCGGGTTGGCACTCTGATCGTGCGTGGCGGGGCCATCGAAGGCGACATCCACGCCACCGACCTCGTCGAGCTGCATGCACCGGCTCGGATCCGCGGCGACATCCGGACGCGGGCGCTCTACATGGACAAGGGGGTCTTGTTCGATGGCTCGTGCGTGATGGGCGAGGTGGTCGATCTCGAGGACCGCCCGCTGCCGCGCTCGGCAGAGGACACCTCCCCAGACGGCTACAAGGACCAGCCCAACAGCACCTGAAAGGTCAGCGCATGGTCGGTGCCGCGGCCGCCGTCGCCCATAGAGGGAACGTCCATGGGCGTTCCCGAGAAGCGCAGTCGATAGTATTCCCAGACGAAGCGAAAAGCGTAGCTGAAGCCCGCCTGAAGGCGGCCGCCAAGCATCAAGGCCGCATCGAGGCCGAATGCAGAGCTGTCGTCCCCAAACGCATCCGAGAGATCGCCCAGAGCGAAGGGAAACCGAAGGCCAAAGTCGAAGCGCATCGCGAGGAAGCTCCTGACGAGGTCGTAGGAGAAGGCCGGACCGAGCCGTACGTACACGATGCTCGAGGACGGAAGCACCGAGTTCAAGTCGATGTGGAGCACGTCGCCGCCGACGCCGAGCAGCCCGCCGACCT
>LJTN01000078.1 GCA_001303415.1 Myxococcales bacterium SG8_38 | reverse complement strand
GATGGGCAGCACAGCGAGGGGGCGGGAGCCTAGTCTTGCGTTGACTTGAGGAGCCGGGCGAGCGGGTCCCGCTCGCGAGCACGCCCGTCGCGACCCGTCCTCCGGGGATCGAGGTTTGAGGATCGAGCTCCGAGGTCTGAGGATCGCGAGCTGCTGACCCTGCCACTGCCACTGTCGCTGCCCCTGCTACTGCCGCTGCCCCTGCCACTGCCGCTGACCTGGCTTCGAGGCCCGCGTCCACTGGATGGGCAGCACAGCGAGGGGGCGGGAGCCTAGTCTTGCGTTGACTTGAGGAGCCGGGCGAGCGGGTCCCGCTCGCGAGCACGCCCGTCGCGACTCGTTCTCCGGGGACTTAATCGAGTTCAGTCGGCGTACGGGATCGCTTCGCAGGGCTCGTGGGCACCTCGCCATCGCATCAATGTTGTCTCTGGCTTGCCGTTTCCGTCGTAGCTGATGACCGCGTAGGTTAGGCCGCTATGCTGTCCCAGGTACTGAAGATCTAGATTGATCATCTTCACCCATGTCCCGGTATTGACCAGGATGCGCTCGTTGGGGAGTTGCAGAAATCGTGGGCCGTGGCTGTGACCGACGATCAGGGTGTGCACCCCACGGATCTTGTTCAGTGCCCGAAGCGCCTGCTCGTCGTATCCGCCGCGCGTGATCTCGAAGATTTCTTCCCGCAGCAATCGGGGGAAGTGCAGGATTCGGTCTCGCCATGCGCGCATGGTGAATACCCGGTGGCGAAAGAAGTACACGCTCGATCGCCACAAAAACTTGAGCACGAAACGGGGATCCAAGAGCAATGAAGACCAAAGAAATCGACGCAGCGGTTGGATGCGGTCGATGTGGCTTCGAATCTCCTTGAGCGGATTCATCACTTCCAAAATCCAGAGGCTGCCCCAGGGAAGCGCCAGTATTTCGGTCCCGTCCCTGCGCATTCGCGTCATCTGCGAATAGTCGACCCGATGAACTCGCTCGAATTGGTGTCCGTGGCGGACCTGAATGCCCTCGGGCAGGTAGTAAGTATCGGAGGAAGTGACGAAGTGGACGCGCTCGGAGGCTTCACCCGGCGCAACGTAACGCAAAAAGAGCTCCTGCACTCCTGTGAACCAGAGCTCCAAGTCGTGATTGCCGGGAAGATAAGTCAGACGATTCGTCGGCTTTTGCAGGAACTCGCGAAGCGCCAACACGAACTTCGGGTGTCCCTCCAAGCACTGCTGCAATTTCGCGATCCCGATGTCCTCCGTCACCTCCGTGGGCCATCGGTCCGCGATCTTCACCTTCAACAGATCGAAGATGTCCCCATTCAGAATCAGCTCGATGCTTCCCTCGGCGCCGGCAAGCCGATCGTAGTGGCCTAACAGCTCGGCGAATCGATCGTCATGGATGAAGTCTTCGAGCGGATTGAGCTGTCCCCGACGGGTTCCCGTCCCGAGATGCAGATCGCTGAGGACCAGCCGATACAAGGTCACCTTTGCTCCCCTCTTTCAGGTTACGCAAAGCACGACGCAGTCGGCCAGCTTATTACAGCCCGCTCGATTTTAGGCTTTGATTCTGCTCCGCAGTCAGTGGCAGATGTAGGCCGCACTCCCGCGTCTTGCCGAGAATGCGACCGTCCCGGGGATCCATGTCCGCGGTGGTGGGAATCGTGGAATGGTGGTCACCGATTGAGCGATATCCCTCTCCGACCATGGGGTGATATGGAAGATCGTATCGCTGCATGTAAGCGTCGATCTCTTCTTCGGTCCAGTCGAGAATCGGATGAATCTTGATGCGGCCATCCTGCTGCTCGATCCGCCGGAGCCCGGCGCGGTGCTCCGTTTGCTCGGAGCGCAAGCCGGCCATCCAAGCCCGCGCGCCGAGATCGCTGAGGGCACGTTGCATTGGCTCGACCTTGTTGAGCTGAAGGTAGCGCTTGACTCCGTCCTCGCCTTGCTCCCAGAGCCTTCCGTAGAGCGCTTCCTGGCGTGCGGGAGACATCGGGGCGGAATAGAAGCGCACGTCCAGATGCAAACGCTGGATCAAGTCCTCTGCGAACCGATACGTTTCTGGAAATAGGTATCCCGTATCGACACACACGATTGGCGTCCGTGGCGCGACGCGGTGGATCAGATGCAGCATCACCGCAGAGGTCGCGCCGAAGCTCGTCGAGGCCACCAAGGCATCGCCATAGCGTGCCGCGGCCCATTCGATGAGCTCCTCGGGGCTCGACCCGCAGAGCGTTCGATTGTCTCCATCGAGGTCGGGATCGACTGGTGCGACGCGGACGGCTTCCATGACGGCTCGGACTAACTTGACAAGTCTGGTGCAGATTTGCAATCCGTCCAGACTCAAGAGGTTACTCTAAGCATGTTCCGCTTATAAATACAGCAGATTCACTCACTGAAATCGCCGAATTTTCCCGACTGATTAACTAAAGAAATCTAGCGCAGCGTCACGAACTCTTCGGCCGAGGTTGGGTGGATTCCCAGGGTGGCGTCGAACTGTGCCTTGGTCGCACCTGCTTTCATCGCCACGGCCAGGCCCTGGATGATCTCTGCAGCGCCGGGGCCGACCATGTGACACCCGACCACGCGATCATCGGACGCGTCGACGACGAGCTTCACAATCGAGTGCTCGTGCCTTTCGCTGAGGCTGAGCTTGAGCGGCGTGAAGACGGATTTGTATACGCGAACGTCCTGACAGCGATGCCATGCCTGCGCTTCGGTGAGTCCCACCGTGGCTAGCTCGGGCTGGCAGAACACCGCGGTCGGGATGCTCATGTAGTCGATGCGGTGCCGGCCCCTACCATAGAAGCGATGCGCAAAGTGCATGGCTTCGGCAAGCGCCACCGGAGTGAGCTGGAGGTGGTTGGTCACGTCCCCCACGGCGTGGATGGACGGGACGGAGCTGGTGAAATCGTCGTCGACTACGATGCTTCCCCACGGACCGAGCTCCACGCCCAGCTCTTCGAGACCCAAGCCGGCAGTGTTGGGCTTTCGTCCGATCGCAAACATGGGAAAGTCCGTTGCGATCACCTCGCCATCGGTGAGCTCGGCCTCGAACCCGGCGTCGGTTTCTCTCAACGCGCGCACCTCCGTTTCGAGCAAGATTCGCATTCCCTTGGCCTCGAGCTCGTCATGGAGGTGATATCGAAGATCATGATCGAAGCCGCGCAGAATCTCTTCGCCTCGATGAACCAACGTGACATCGGCCCCGAGGGCGACGAACACAGATCCGAGCTCGAGAGCAACGTAGCCCGCTCCGACTACCATCACGCGTCTTGGCAATCGGTCGAGCTCGAACACCGCATTGGAGTCGCGCGCGTGCTCCTTACCGGGAATCTCCGGCACGATCGCAGTACCGCCGGTCGCGATCAGAATCCGCTCCGCCGTGTGTCGAGAACCTCCGACCTCGACCGTATGTGGATCGATCAACCGGGCCTGGCCCGTCCGCAAGCGGACGCCCGCTCGCTCCAATAGCTCCCTATAGATGCGGTTGAGGCGCTGGATTTCGCGATTCTTGTTCTCCTGCAGCGTCGACCAATCGAACGAGCTTTCGGTGAGCCATCCGTAGCCGCGTGCATCACGCAGATCGTGAGCGAAGTGTGAGCCGTAGAAGAAGAGCTTCTTTGGAACACATCCGACGTTGACGCAAGTTCCTCCGAGTCGGTCCATCTCCGCGATCGCCACCCGTGCCCCGAGGGAGCTCGCCGTCCGGGCCGCTCGAACGCCGCCGGAACCTGCTCCGACGACGAAGAGGTCATAGTCGAATTCAGCCATTCGTGTTTGCCTCGGGTCGGTGGCGACAGGTATGGCTGAAGAGCGCGGCCGTTACCAGCTCGCAAATTCGCGAAGGGCTGCCACCGCGGAAAGCTCGGTGCATCCCCCTTGCAGTAGAGTCATGGCGCCCTCTTCGGTGACGCCGATGTACAGCTCGCGCGAGTCATCGGGTGCAAGAGGGACGAGCCGCTCGGTCACGTCGGCTTTGGCCAGGAGCGCATTCAGAGCCCGCACCAGAGCCCTCACGGCAACGGTGCCTGGTTGCGCTCCTTCATCGTCCTCGTCCGTCACTGCGCTGAAATGCTCGCCGGCGCGCAGGACGAGAAGGTTTTCGTCCGCTCCAATCTGTTGAAGCTCGATCGGGGCGATCTCCGGATTCAGCTCCGCCAGCAACGACACGAGCTGGTGTGCTGTGACGGAGAAATAATCGTTGTGCATGAAGAAGCGGTCGCTCTTGCGACGTCGCGAGGCGACGGAGGCGTCGCCGTTGCCTCGGTAGTACAGCTCCAAGATGTCCATCCTACGCGACTGAACTCGAGATTCCCCGAGCTCCGAGGTGAGCATCGCGAGCTGGCGGGCATCGAGCTCGCATGCCAGACCTGCCGCATTCAGGAGCCGCACGAACTCCTCGTCGCGCTTCGAATGGCTGGCGTTCTCGTTCCTCGCGTAGACGTCCTCGGCCGGCGGCGGGACCGACTCTTTCAACGACGCTGTCATGACCCCCTTGCCATTCAGTGTTCAACAAACGACGAAAAAGGTCCAGTCATGCCCAAACTCGCGACAGAGGCCGGGTTTGGGTCAGGATTCGTCCCACCGGCAAAGCACGAACCAGGCGGACATCGGCTTGCCAGCCTTCGTCGCGCGGCCGATGGTCACGTGACTGGAAACGCCGCGCAGAATGTCCTGAGTGCCACCGTAGACGAACCTCGAAAGACGAGCGGAGTTGGGGAGGATCTCGGGCCAATCGGCCGGCCGCTCAGGCGGAAGCCTGAGATAATCGACCAGCACCTCACCAGGAACCTCGTGGAGATAGGCGACGAAGTATCCCGGTCCGACCACCGTTTCGACGAACCCGCCGGCGCGATTGTAACCCCAGAGCTCGGGTTGGGGCGTCGAGGACGGCCGAACGAACACCTTCGCGAAGTGGTTGAATGCCGGCAGCGAGTTCTTTCCGTGGTGAACCACCTCCTGCATGGGCTTACGATCCGCAGGAACGATGTCGGCGAGCGAAACCGGCTTGTAACCTGCGGCGGCCTCGAACAGGCGCGCTTGATGTGCACGCCCCAGCGTTCGAATCTCCTCCAACCGCTCGTGCGGACCCAGGCTATCCAGGTGCGATTCGACTGCAGGCATCTGCGGTTGATCGACCAAGAGCTCACGCAACCGTCCCATGGTCAGCGTATGTCCGAAGGGAGCCCTGCTGGCAACTAGCGAATCGTGCGATGTCCGTGCACGCCGGTCAGCCTCGTCGTGTCTACGCGGAGTGACAACAACAAAGTGAAGAGCGTGCGCGCGGCTTCGAGGTCGATCCTGAACGGACGAAGCGCTCGCTTGAGCACCCGGCCCGCGCGGTCGTGTGTCACCTTTTTGGCCATGTCCAGAGCCTCCATCTGATTGACGCCCTCGGCCTCCGCGATTTGGCGAACGATGTCCACGTACTCGGTGATGTGGCCGGACAGGAGCTCATGCGGGATGGTGAGCGTTTCCAGCACCGCCCCGTCCTCGGTTTGAAGCTCCAGGCCGAATCCTTGCTCCGTGACGCTCACGTGGAGCGTCGCGGCCTCGTCGATGGCACCTCCGGCCTTGACCAGCAGCTCCCGAATGTTGGCCTCCCATTCAACGCGTTGGGCCTCCGAGCCGCGTTCCAAAGTGCGGTCATCGATGACGATCGCGATCAGAGGCATGCGCGGACCATATCAGAGTCGGATGGGTCTGCATCTTAAGCACGTTGGCTGCTATGGTCGGCATGTGGCACCCGATTTGACCGAGCGCCGAAACCACATCGTCTACCGGTGGGACCTCGACAAGACATATCTACGCACCGAGTTCGACACGCTTCGCGACCTGGTTCGGACGGCCTTCGAGCCAGCGTCACGGAAGCGCTCCTATCCCGGCGCCAGCACGTTGCTCCGGGAGATTCGCGCCACGGATCCGGCAGCCATCTTCATCCTGTCGGGAAGCCCCGAGCAGATGCGCAGTGTGCTCGAGGCAAAGCTGAGGCTCGATGGCATTCGATGGGACGGGTTCACGTTGAAGCCGAGCCTCCGCAATCTCGTGCGCGGCAAGTTTCGATTCTTGAGGGACCAGCTGAGCTACAAGCTCACTGCGTTGTTGCGCTCACGGACCAACGTTTCGCCCGATACGGACGAGATCCTCTTTGGTGACGATGCAGAAGGAGATGCGTTCATCTACTCGCTTTACGCGGACATTGCCGCCGGCCGAGTCAGCCAGGAGCTGCTGATGAAAGTGGCGGAGGCGGCGCAGGTCTATCCCGAAGACATTCCACAGATCGTACGAATTGCCGCGCGGGTCCCTCGGGGAGACACGGTGCGACGGATCTTCATTCATCTCGAACGAGTCTCGTCGACGGCCGGTTTTCGCGATTTCGGGCGTCGCGTTTGTGCGTTCTACAACTACTTCCAACCGGCGTTGGTGTTGCTAGAGGACGGTGCGCTCGACGCGCAGGCAGTCCTTCGGGTCGGAGCCGATCTGGTGGTTGCTCATACCTTCAACCCCGAGGTGCTGGTCGCCAGCTTCGACGATCTGAATCGGCGCGGCTATCTCAGCAAGAAAGTGGTCGGCCGGATTTCCGCGGTGGCCGATGGAATCGAGCGGTCTACCTTTGGGCAAGCTTCGGCGCCCCTGCGGTCGCTCGTGCGCTCCATGGAGGAGGCTGCTCGGGAGATGCCCGAGGAAGTGGAGGTCGACGGGGTGAAGGAAGACTATCTCACGCTATTCGAGAAAGACCGGGCGAGGGCCAAGGCGGCGAAGCACCGTGCCCTGTGGACTCGAGAGGCTCCTTAGCGTAGACCAAGTACACCCTGAGCTGATCCGCCCATTTCAAGGTGCATTCGGTTTAGTCGTCGCCGCTACGGTACCCCAGCATGTCGAGAGCTTCTCGTGCGAGCTCACCCAGCGTCGTCTTGGTCTCGTGCTCGAAGTCCTCGATGATGACCTCCCTGGGATCGCCGACGAACCGTTCCAGGTCCGAAACCGAATCTGGCTCTTGGAGCTGAGCAAGCGATTCGATCGCTGCGGCGACGACGTCCGGATTGGGATGGCTCAAGAAGCGACGGATCAAGGGCAGGGCGCTTGGCTCTGCGATCTCTGCGAGGATCCAGGGAAGCTCGGACATGGCAGGGCCGTCGGCATTGTGATCGAGGGCTCGTTCGATTCCTCGCGCGACCTCGGCGTACCGCTCGTAGCCCACGTCCCTCAGCGCCTCACCTGCGGCGACGCGAACTCGAGGCTCGGTATCGTCGAGGATCGCAATCAAGGCGTCGGTCATTCGGGGGCCTGGCACCTGCGCGCACAAGTCGGCGAGGCGCTCGAGGCGAATGGTCGCTTCGGTGCGATCTTCGAGCTCGAGGGCGCGCTGGGTTTCTCGTTCGAGAAGCGCAACCAGGTCGGAAGATGCCTTGTTGCGCAGCAGCGCTGATTCGGCTTTGCGAAGCGCCCGGTCCGCCTCGAACATGCGCTGAAGCTCATCGGAGAGTGACATGGTGTTTCCTCGTTGGCGCTATCGCCCTTCGGCCCGAAGGGGTTCGAGCTCCTTGAGGAGATAGCGTACACGATCCACGGCATCACCGGAGTCCTCTTCGGAATACCGACGCGTCAGCTTCATGTCGGGAGAGAGGTTCCACCGTCCCCCTGGCATGGCCACCAGTGGCATGAGCTTCGCAGGATCCAGAGGCGTGTCCTCCCTCAGGTGCAGCGTCACCCGTTTGCGTTCCGCCTCGCAACCCAACGCACGCAGCTCGCGCAAGGGCGGCTTGAGCGCCATGACTCGGACGAAGTCGCGTGCGGGCGGTGGAGGTGGTCCGAAACGCTCTTCCATCTCGTCTGCGAGCTCGTCCACGGTCTGCTCGTCCGATGCGGTGGCGAACCGCCTGTACAACGAAAGGCGAAGCCCGATGTCGTCGATGTACCCCTCTGGCAGGTAGTGCTCGACCTCCACGGAGAGCTCCGGGTCGACCTCGTGCTGCACTTCCTCACCCTTCAGCTCGGAGACTGCCTCGCTCAGCATTTGGACGAACATGTCGAACCCCACCAGTGAAGCGTTTCCGCTCTGTTCGGACCCGAGCAGATTTCCCGCGCCCCGAAGCTCCATGTCGAGTGTCGCGACACGAAAGCCCGCCCCCAAACCCGAGAAACGCTCCAGCGCTTCCATACGAACGCGTGACTCCTCGGACATTTGATTGGGGGGAGGTGTGATCAAGTAGCAGTAGGCACGCTGGTCCGATCGTCCGACCCGACCCCGCAGCTGATATAGCTGCGCGAGACCCAGCGAGTCCGCTCGGTCGATCAGAATCGTGTTGGCCCGCGGTATGTCGAGCCCGCTCTCGATGATTGCGGTCGAGCACAGCACGTCGTACGCGCCCTCGACGAAATCGGTCATCGTCCGATCGAGCGAGGTGGCCTTCATTTGCCCGTGCGCGACTGCAACCCTCGCATGGGGGACCAGCTCCTGAAGACGTTGCGCGCGCTCGTAGAGGCCCTCGATGCGGTTGTAGACGAAGAAGACCTGCCCGCCGCGACTGAGCTCGCGTTCGATCGCCTCCTTGATGAGATGGTCATCCCACCGGCAGACGAAGGTCCGCACGGCGCGCCGATCCTGCGGCGCCGTTGTGATCAGGGACAGGCTCCGCATGCCGCCCACTGCGAGCTGGAGTGTGCGGGGAATTGGCGTGGCACTGAGAGTCAGCACGTCGACGTTGGTTCGCAGCTTCTTGATGCGCTCCTTGTGAGTGACGCCAAACCGCTGCTCCTCATCGACGACCAACAGTCCAAGATTGGCGAAATGCACGTCTTTCGAGAGAAGACGATGCGTGCCGATGACGACGTCGAGGGTACCATCCTTCAACGCGCTCAGAACCTCGATCTGCTCGTTTCGGGGAACGAAGCGCGAAAGCACACCGACTCGCAACGGGTATCCCTCGAATCGTGCAGAGAACGTGCGGTAGTGTTGTTGCGACAACACCGTGGTCGGGCACAAGAGAGCGACCTGTCTGCCGCTCATCGCGACGCGGAAGGCCGCACGCAGCGCTACTTCCGTCTTTCCAAAGCCGACATCTCCGCAGACCAAACGATCCATCGGTTGCGGCTCGTCGAGATCGGTCATGACGTCCTCGATGGCGCGCTCCTGATCTCGGGTCTCCTCGAATGGGAACGTCGCTTCGAATTCGACGTAGGCGGTCCCCGGCATGTCGATTGGCTCGCGGTGCGACGCCGATCGCTCCGCGTAGAGCTTGAGCAGCTCCTCGGCCATCTGTTGGACGGCCTTTTGAACGCGGCTCTTCTTGGTTGCAAACGTGGTTCCGCCAAGACGGTCGAGCTTGGGCTGGTGCCCTTCGGCGCCTTTGAATTTCTGAATGATCCCCAAACGCGTGACCGGGACGAACAGCTTGTCGCCACCTGCGTACTCCACCACCATGACTTCGATGGTCTGAGGGGTGCGGCCGTGCAGGCGATCGAGAGCCGTGAGGCTCAATGCCTTGTGCTCGAGACCGAGATACTTCCCGACGCCGTGATCGACGTGCACGACGAAGTCGCCCACGCTGAGCTCGCGCAGGTCTTCGAGAAATCGCTGCTGTTGCTTGCGGGTCTGACGCGCCCCGCGTTGCTGACGCACTCGGGTTCCGAAAATTTCCTCTTCCGTGACGTAGGCGAGCCCCTCGCTCCAAAGAATGAAGCCGTCCCGCAGCTCTCCGAGAGTCACTTCCTGCAGCGCCCTGGAGGGCACGTCATAGCTGCGAAGGAGGTCGACCAATCGATCCGCCTGGTGCTGCGTTCTTCCGACCAGCATGACGCGCAATCCTTGATCGATCCATGCGCGAAGCTGGTCCGCCAGCGGTTGGAGCCCCCGATCCCGTTGCGATTTGCGCGTCCGGAGCTCCGAGATGAGCGGCTGTTGGTCCGAAGCATCGACCCGAAGGAGCGTGTCTTTGGGGGGCGCAAACGCCGAGATCATGGGGCCTTCTTCTGCGTCGACCGCACCGTGCACCGCCAACCGATGGGCGATCAAGATGGGATGCGCACGCAGCCGCTCGGTGAGCTCGCCCTCGGTCGCGTAGTAGCGGGACAGCTCGAACGTGGGGCGGTCCGAGCGAGCCATGTGTTCCTCGTTTGCGTGGCGCAGCTCGGTATCGATCGATTCGCTGAGGGAAACGGGATCCACCAGAACCACACGCGAGCTCCCTGGGAGGTAGTCCACGATCGTATCGAGCGTTTCGAAGTATGCGGGCAGCAGTGCGTTCGAGATGAGGGCGCCCGAGCCGCGATCCAGCTCGTCGATGAGCTCACGAGCCTGCAAGGTCGGCATGTTCATTTCGTCGCAAAGCTCGCGCACTTTCGCCTTGGCCCGGGCGATGGAAGCCGGTGTGTCCGGCACCTCTCTCGCAGGGCCCATCCGAACGGACTCGATCTCGTCGACGCTCTTCTGATCGTCCAAGTTGAAGAGCCGGATGCGAACGATCTCGTCGTCATCCAGCTCGATGCGGCAGGGCATGGAGGCATCGGGAGGGTAGACGTCGATCAGCGCGCCACGGGCAGAGAGCGTCCCTCGATCCTCGACCAGCGGCACCCGCAGATACCCGAGCTCCACCAAGCGCTGCACCAAGACGTCTCGCTCGATCCGCTGCCCAATCCGTAGCGGCAACAAACCCCCTTGGACGTGCTGACGAGGCGGAACGCGCCGAATGAGCGCGGCGGCCGGGACGATTAGAACACGCCAAGGTTGGTGTTCGGCAAGCTGTGTCAGCACTGCCATCCGCTGCATCTCCGCGCGCCGGTCCGGCACCACGTCGAGCAGCGGGCTCGTATCCGCCGCAGCGTAGAGAAGCACACCCCCGTTCGCATCTTCGAGCAGGAAACGCAGATTGGATTCGTGCCGATACGCCTCGTCGAGGTTGGTGGTCACGACCACGAATTGCTGCTCTGGATGCTCTTCAGCGGCTTCCGCGATCGTCCAATCGAGCGCTCCTACGGGAATCGAGACGACGTCGGTGCGATCCTCGGAGCCGAGCGACTCGATGAGGCGACGGATCGATGCGTTCGCGTTTTGGAGGGCCGCTTCAAGCGACATCGGGCTGTTTGCGCATCACTTGCCGAATGCGCTGGGCCAGCCATGGCGGCGTCACCACCGTGCTGGCCATCACCATGAGAACGATGGCGGCGTAAACGCCTGCTCCGATGAGGGGCTTACCGCCGAGCTTGATGCCTACGCCGACGTTGGCGAAGATGAGACCGACCTCGCCGCGCGGCACCATGCCGATTCCGACCGTGAGCTTGTCGGCGGTCTTGCCTCGAACGCCCAGGCCTGCGACCAGCTTGCCTACGATGGCCACGATGGTCAGCGCGACAGCCAGGAGGAGAGACTCGGTTCCGATCCCACCGAGCTTGACCATCATACCCGTGCGCACGAAGAAAATGGGCGCCATGACTGCAACGATCGGGCCAATGATCTCCGTCAAATCGTGAGCGGATTTCCGGCCGAACGGTCTCACGTGTACCTCATCGAGGATCAACCCAGCGGCGAAGGCCCCCACGATTGGCGCCAGCCCTGCGGCGCCCGAAACGCCCGCCAGTAACAGGCATAGGCCGATCGCGACCGCGGCTAGGACGTCCTGGGTGCGGAGCTTCGAGGCGACACGAAACACGCTCGGCATGAAATAGGCGCCGAGCAGAAGCGCCCCAAGCAAGAAGCCCGCAGCAAGCCCGATGATCCTTGTGAGGTCTAGAGGTCCGGGCATTTCGCCGAACTGCGCGATGCTGGCCACGACCGCTAGGACGATGAGACCCAGCACGTCGTCGATGACGGCGGCCCCCAAGATCACGCGCGTTTCCGGACGCGCCATGGCATCGAGATCCTTCAAGACGCGGGCCGTGATGCCCACGCTCGTCGCACAAAGCGTCGCGCCGATGAATAAGTGGAGCGAAAAAGGCTCATCCGGCAAGAGCCAGAGGCTCACCCCATAGCCGAGGGCCATCGGCGCTATGACGCCCACGATCGCAACCAGGCCGGAAGTGGGCGCCACCGCTCGCATCTCGGAGAGCGTCGATTCGAGCCCGACCTCGAACAGGAGGAGAATTACGCCGAGCTCGGCCAGAAACTCGATCGGAACGAGCTGCGCCGCGCCGTCGAAGGTGTCGAGGCCGAGCAAATAGAGATTTCCGAGGACGATGCCGACGCAGAGCTCGCCGAGGACGGCCGGTTGATTGAGGCGGACCGCGACTTCGCCGCCGATCTTTGCGGCGAGGATCATGGCGGCGAGAATCAGCCACACGTCGTAGCCAAACCCATGCCCGTCGCTGCTGGCCAGTGCCGTAGCAGGGATTGCCGCGAAGAAGACCAAGAGAAGGGAGAAGCGAGCCGGTCGGCGGCGCATTGCGGCGGACCATAGAGACCCCGACAGCGTTGGGCAAGGCAGCGAGGGCGGATGGGCTTGCCAGAGACTAATGGCTCAGCTAAATGAATGGCCATTCAGTCAGGGAGCGACATGGAACGAAGCCTTTTTTCCGAGGAGCACGAGATTTTCCGAAGCAACTTTCGGCAGTTCGTGCAGACGCGGGTGATTCCTCAACAGGCCAAGTGGCGCCAGCAGGGCGTGGTGAGCCGCGAGATCTGGCTCGAAGCCGGGGCTTCCGGCTTTCTGTGCCCGTGGATGGAAGAGGAGTACGGGGGCGCCGGCGGTGACTTCCTTCATTCGGTGGTCGTCATGGAGGAGCTGTCTCGCGCGTACGAGTCCGGTTGGGCGGCGAGCTTACACTCCGACATCATCGTGCCTTACATCCATTCGTTCGGAAGCCCCGAGCAGAAAGCCAAGTGGCTGCCGGGGTGCGCGAGCGGTGAGACGATCACGGCGCTGGCCATGACGGAGCCAGGGACCGGCTCCGACCTGGCGGGCATCGCCACGACCGCCAAGCGAGACGGCGATCACTACGTGATCAACGGCGCCAAGACTTTCATCTCCAACGGCATGTCGTGCGACGTGGTGGTGGTCGCGGCTCGCACGGAAAACTCCGATGATCCGCATAGGAGCTTGTCGCTGTTCATCGTCGAGGCGGACCGTCCCGGGTTCATCCGAAGCCGCAAGCTCGAAAAGATGGGAATGGAAAGCCAAGACACGGCCGAGCTCGCCTTCGACGATTGCCGCGTGCCAGCGAACAACATCATCGGGCAAGAAGGTGCCGGATTCATGATGCTGATGCAGAAGCTTCAGCAAGAGCGTTTGTGCGTTGCAATAATGTCACAAGCCAGTGCGGAGAAGGTGCTCGAAGATGCAATCGCCTATACGAAGGAGCGCCAAGCGTTCGGCCGTCCGATCTCCAAGTTCCAGAACACGCAGTTCACCCTCGCCCAGTGCGCAACGGAAATCGAGGTGGGCCGAGCCTTCCTCGACAAGCTCGTGGCAGAGCACGTGGCCGGCAAATACCTGGTGAAGGAGTGCTCCATGGCCAAGCTTTGGCAGACCGAGATGCAGGGCCGCGTCATCGATGCGTGCCTTCAGCTCTATGGCGGCTACGGCTACATGCTCGAGTACCCGATCAGCCGGGCGTACATGGACGCGCGAGTCCAGCGGATCTACGCCGGAACGAACGAGATCATGAAGGTGATCATCGCGAAGCAGATGGGCCTCTGAGGCCGTCTATCA
>LJTN01000017.1 GCA_001303415.1 Myxococcales bacterium SG8_38 | reverse complement strand
CTAGACCGTGATAGGCGAGCGGGAAAGGCCCACCCGTATAGGCGAGACCCGCGGCGATCGAGGCGAGCCCGATGACCACCACCACGGGGCCGGCGATCCAGGTAAGGTAGACTCCCACGCCGAGCGCGAGACCGAACGTCACGAAGATGCCTCGCCGGAGCTTCCTCACGTCGAGAAGACCGGCCTGGGCCGCGCGGACCGGCCCGAGACGCCCTTCGGTATCCGCGCCCTTCTCGAAGTCGTAGAGGTCGTTGGCGAAGTTGGTTCCTATCTGAATGAGAAACGCTCCCACCAGCGCGGCGAGGGCCGCATCCCAGCGAAACGCTCGCGCATCGACGGCGCAGGCCGTGCCCACGGCCACCGGTGCGAAGGCGGCGGTGAGCGTCGCCGGGCGCGCTGCGAGGATCCAAGCGTGCACCGATCCCGGCCTGACCGTGCTCATCGCACCTCCTTCTCCACATCGGCAAGCGTTGAAGCGACGGCGCGGGAGGCCTCGAGCAGCAGATTGTGGCCTGCGCCATCGACGATGCGCGCTTGCACCTGGGCGTGGTCGCGCGCCATGGCGCGCGCGATTCGGGAAAACTTCGGATCGAGCGCGCCGGCCATCGCAACGACCGGGAGGTCGATCCGGCGCACGCCGGGTCCGTAGTCCGGCATCTCAGCAAGCCCGAGCACCTCGAGCGCATGGGCCAGGCCTTCCGCCTCATGACCGAGTCGAAGCATTCGCTGCCTCTCGATGAGCTCGGCTGGAAGCGACCGCTGGGTTTCAAACAGCGGCTCCCGCTCCCAGCGCTGCACGAATGCTTCGATGCCTTTGCTTCTCAGAACATGCGCGCGTTCCTGGTCGAGCGCCCTTCGCGCCGCTCTCTCCCGGTCGTCGGCAAGCCCCGAATGGACACCGATCAGCACCGCCGCATCGAAAAGCGCCGGGTAATCGACCGCGAGGCCCAGCGCCAGCCGTGCGCCCATCGAGTAGCCTGCGATGAGCCTCGGCCGCCGGAGCGCCGAAATCATCCTGGCCAAGCGGGAGACCTCTTCTTCGAACGAGCTGGCCTTGGTGGCTCGCCAGCTTGGACCGTGTCCGGTCAATGCGGGCGTGAGGGGCTCGTCTTCTAGATCCGCCTCCTCGATCACGCGCTCCCAGCTCCGGGGTGATCCCGTGAACCCGTGGAGAAGCACCCACATCAGGGAGCCTCGCGTCGAAGCGCGCGCTCGACTCGATCGACGAGCTCGCGTCCGAGCTCCTGCGCGCTTTGCGAGGGGACCACGGCCTCGATGACGGTGCACCCCGATCGTGCATGAGACGACCGAAGTGCCTCCCGAAGACCAGTCACCGTATCCACTCTCAGGAAATCGCACCCGAAGGCGGCTGAAGCGCTCGCCAGATCGACGTCATGGGGAGTCGTGAAATAGGGAAGCCACGACGGCTTTCCGTCACGGGCAATGGGAAGCTGCTCGAAGATTCGGCCGCCTCCGTTTTGGATGACCACGATCACCAGCGGACCGCGCGAACGCGCCGCCAGTTGCAACCCGTTGAGGTCGTGCACGAAGCTCACGTCGCCGATGAGCAGCGTCGCGCCCCCATCCACTGCGGATGCCACGCCGGCCGCGCCCGACACCACGCCGTCGATGCCGCTCACGCCTCGCTGGCAATGCACGCGAAGCAGCTTGTCGTTTGGTGGAGCCCAGGTTTCGACGTCCCGGATGGGAAGGCTATTCCCCAAGACCAACGCGCTCCCATTCGGGATCGAGCCGACCACGGTGCGCGCAACCGCGCCCTCGGTCAGCGCATCGCCGGCTTCGCGAACGATGGCTTCGGCAGCGCTCCAGGCGATGGATTCCGCCAGCTCGAAATGCCTCGCGAACGCCTCGTCGAGCAGCTCCCTCGGATAGTCGGCGCGACACAGCGCGGTGACGAACGAGCCGATGTCCCATTGGACGACCGTCTCGGCGTCCGAGGTGGGGTCGGCCCACTTCCAGGGATGGACGACCACGCGGCGAATTCGGCCTTTGGCACAAAGCAGCTCCCACCCCTTCGAGATCGGAGCAGCGCCGAGCTGCAAGACGAAATCTGGTAGGCACATGGATTGCCCGGCGCTGGTCCGCCAGACCGTATCAAAGGCGCCGATCACGTGCTCTAGACCTCGATACCGAAGCTGGCTCGCTGCTTCTGCGAGGATCGGAGCGCCCGCGCGTTCGGAAAGCTCGCTCACCGCATCACCAAACGTCGCGCTGCGCACATCCGCCGGGCCGCACAAGATGATGGGACGCGCCGACGAGGCAAAAGCCTCGGCCACCGAATCGACGTGCTCGTCCGGGACCTGCTCGACGTGCTTGGGATCGAGAGATCGCGCCCTGTGAAGCGTGGTCATCGGCTCCGACAGGATTCGGTCTACCCGCGCGCGAAGCGCGTCGCTCGGTGGCATGGGCTCCATGGGCTTGCGCGCCTGTGCATTGACGTGAACCGGACCGGGCCGCGGACCGATCGCTTCGAATACCGACTGCGAAATCAGACGCCGTGCGGCCCGCAAGCTCAGCTCGTCGTCCTGCGGTTCTCCCAGATTCACGAAGAACCGGACGTGCTTTCCGTAGAGCTCGATCTGGTCGGTCGTTTGGTTCGCACCGCAGTGATGAAGCTCCGGCGGACGGTCGGCAGAGAGCACGATGAGCGGCAGCCCGGCCTCGTTCGATTCCATGACGGCGGGGAAATAATTCGCGGCTGCGCTTCCAGAGGTGCAGATGAGCAACGAAGGCCGAAGGGTGGCGCGCGCGCGGCCCAATGCGTAGTGGGCAGCGGATCGCTCGTCGATGGCGCTGATGCATTCGAGTTGCTCGTTCTCGAGCGCAGCGATCACGTAAGGCGTCGAACGGGAGCCCGGGCTGATGACGGCGTCGTTTACTCCAGCGCGCGCGAAGCTGTCGATGACGAGCCGCGCCCACTGGGTCTGTCGATCAGCGGCTGTCCCCATGGAGCGCTCCTAGAAGCGCCTGCATCTTGAGCTCTGTTTCCGCGTATTCAGCGTCGGGATCGGAGTCGGCCATGATTCCCGCGCCGGCGTAGACCCAGGCTTTGCCATCGCGCAGCAATCCGGAGCGAAGCGCCACGACGAATTCGCCATCGCCGGCCGCGTCGGTCCAACCTACCGGTGCGCTATACCAACCACGGGCCAGCGCTTCCTGCTCGTTGATCCAGAGGACGGCTTCCTCGGTGGGCACACCTCCGACTGCCGGGGTTGGATGCAGCGCTCGAACCAGCTTGAGGACATGCACTGGCTCGCGGAGATGTCCCTCGATGGGTGTCTGCATGTGAAGGACGTTTGGAAGCTCCCGCACGGACGGATCCGGAGCGGATCGAAGCGCGTCGCAAAACGGCTCGAGAGCCTTGAGAACCGCCTGGACCACCAACTGGTGCTCCTCGCGCTCCTTCGCGCTCGCCATCATCCGCGCCGCTTCTCCATGCGCGGTCGTCCCGGCGAGCGCTTCGCTCAACACCGACGGCCCGCGCCGCGAGACCAAGAGCTCCGGCGTCGCGCCGAGGAACGTCGCCTCACCGCGCCACAACGCGAACCGGGTGCATCCGGGGAAGCGTTGCTCCAGCCGTTTGAGGACGTCGAGCGATCCGGCTCCGGTCTCCAGCTCGACGACACAGTGTCTGGCTGCAACGACCTTCTCGAACGCACCAGCTCGAATTTTCCGCCGAATTCGCTCGACCTGTCGAGACCAGGCCCCACGATCCGCTTCCTCGATGCGCCGCGCTGAAACCGGCGAGGGTATGACGCCGATCGGGCGTTCCAGGCTCCCCCAGATGGTGTCGAACACATCGAGCACGTCGGCCGCGACCGGTTGCTCCGATGTGCATACCGCGAACGACAGCCAGGCTCGCTCGTCGACGTGATAGGTCCATTTGGGCAGCATGAGAAAGCCGTCGCCAAAGCCGTCCCATGGGTGGCGGATTGCTGCCCCCGGAGCAAAGGACGTGCCCCCAAACACCCGCGGCAAGGGGCTCGCGGCGTCTGCCACGTGCTCGGCCTGATCGAAAAAGCGAATCACCGCCTCTTCTTCGGTCGGAAGCATCTTGGCGGTGCCGAGACCCGAGGATGCGGCGCTTTGGGGAGGATCCCACAAGAGGCTCGCCTCGCTCGGGAATGCGCGAAGCAAAGCATCGGGGGGCGCGACCGGCGCAGGAACGGTCACGATGATTGGACCGGCCCCGGTGGTCCGCGCTTCCAGCGCTTGCCCCAAAAATGCGCGTGAGGTTTCGCGGCTCGGGAGCCCTTCGAACGCGAATGCAGCGCCGTGGGATCTCACGATGAGGCCTCCTCCGGCTCCGCCACGAACAGATGGCACGCGCCGAACGTCAGGGGCTTCACTTCGAGCACGCGCATGCCGCTCTCCTGCATCAGGGCTCGGAACTTGTCGGCCGGTGGGAAGGCAGCAATCGACTCTTGGAGGTATCGATACTCGCGGGACCCCGACAGCATCCCACCGAGACGCGGAATGACCTTGCGCACGTGAAAGCGTGCGATGGGGCTCAACCATCCCACGCTCGGCTCGCCCAGCTCGAGGACGGCAATGCGACCCCCAGGTTTCGTGACACGGGCCATCTCCGAGAGCGCGGCTCCCCGATCCGGAACGTTGCGAATGCCGAACGCGATGCAGCAACCGTCGAACGAATCATCCTCGTAGGGGAGCGCTTGCGCGTCGCCCTTTTCCAAGCGCACCCGATTCGCGAGGCCGCTGCGCTCCACTTTGTCGACGCCGATCTCCAACATGCGGACCGACGGATCGCTACCCACGACCTCGGCGTCCGGGTGCATGCGGGCGATCATCAGGGCGAGATCTCCAGTGCCAGTCGCCAAATCGAGCGCCCGCGCATGCGGCGGAAGGTTCATTGCCATCACCGTCTTCCGACGCCACGACTGATCGATGCCCATCGACATCAAACGATTCAGCAAGTCGTAACGACTGGCGATCTGATCGAACATCGCCCCCGAGCCCGGCTTCGGCGTCGTCTGACGGACGGCCTCGCTCACGTGCCACCTCGCTCGACTTTTTGCGCGTGAAGGCGAGCGTTTTCAAGCACCTCTTCCTTGCGTGAATGCAGGCGCATGTGGCCCCGCTGGATCCCTTCGCCGGCCAGCGCTCGAAGCGCCGCAAGGTTGGACGCCATGCCCGCAGCGCCCATCACGATGGCGAGCTCTCCGGCATTCTTGACGCCCATGAGCTCGAAGGCTGCGCGGACCCCACGATGTACCCGCGTGGAGCCTCCCACGGTTCCCACCGCCATGGGCATGTCCAGCTCGCCATGAACGCCGCTCTCGGTGCGGCGCCACACGACCAGCGGCCTGTAGGACCCCGAAAGCGAAGCAAAAGCATGCGCGCCGGCCTCGATCGATCGCCAGTCCTGCCCCATGGCGAGCGCGACCGCATCGACGCCATTCATCACGCCCTTGTTGTGTGTGACGGCGCGGAACGGATCGAGCTCTGCAAAGCGGCTCGCCTTGACGATGCCGTCGGCGAGCTCCGGCCCGCCAAGCGCATCGACGCTCACGTCGCAACGGACGAACACACGGCGGCGCAACGGCAGATTGCTCAGGATCCGCAGCCCGACGGTGCCGCCGGTGAGCGCGTGGATGTGTGGCGCCACGGCCTCTGCGACGGCATCGACAACGTTGGCGCCCATCGCGTCTCCGACATCGACGTAGAGATGTACGACTAGAACGCCGTGGTCCTCGTCGAGCACGCGAACGTCGAGATCGCGGCACCCGCCGCCGCGCCGAACCATGCCTGGAATTGCCGCGTCCGCGATCTGAAAGATGCGCTCCCGCTCGGCTTCGACGAGGCCCTTGGCCCGCCCCGGGTCGGGCACGTCGTCGAACTGAACCTGTGTGGTCATGATCGGCGCCGTCGCTTCGCCGAAGAACCCTCCGGTCATGCGAACCTGTCTTGCCGCATTCGAGGCCGCCGCGACCACGGAGGGCTCCTCGACCGCCATGGGAACCAGGACGTCGGAATTGTTCACGCGGAAGTTGAGCGCAATCGACAGGGGCAACCCATGCACTCCAATCACGTTCTCGCTCATGCGGTCCGCGACATCGAGCGTCAGCTGTCCGCCTTCCTTCAAATGTCCGACCGACTCTTCGGAAAGAAGGCCGGTTTCAATCATGACGCGGAGCCGGTTCGAGATGTGCTCTCGGTAGAAGCCCGGGATTCGGCTAGTCACGGCTGGTGGTTTCTTGGACATCAATGCCTCTCTCTGATTACTCGCTAGGACTCCCGGTGAACGGTGGCGCGGGCCACCGTAAACAGCGCATCTCGCGCGCGGCTGTCCGGCAGACTTTGCAGCGCACGGCAGGCCGCCTCTGCCTCGCGCACGGCGACCTCCCTGGTCGATTGGAGCGCGTCCGTCCGATGGAGCGCCGACAGCAGCTTCGACTTGGTGTTGTCCGGAACCGCGTCGATCGGGCTCGCAATGATCTCTTCGAGAATCGGTTGCAGCGACGGATCGCGCTCGAGAGCGACGATCACCGGATGGGTCATCTTGCCCTCGCGTAAGTCGGTGAACGGTGACTTGCCGATGGTCGAGCGGTCGCCCGCGTAGTCGAGGTGGTCGTCGATCAACTGGAATGCGACGCCCAGGTGAAGCCCGTACTTCTCGAGCGCCTTGCAGGCACCGTCATCGAGACCGCCGGCTCGTGCGCCAGCGAACATGGCCCAGCGAAAGAGGGCGGCTGTCTTACCTTCAACGACCTGCATGTAGGTGCGCATCCGCGCGTCGATGTGGCCGCGGTTTTGGAGTTGAATGGCCTCTGCGAAGATCATCTCGTCGATGATGTCCAGCAAGCGGACCAGAACGTCCGGCATTTCTGCGGCGCGGACGCGCCGAAGCGCATCGACCAAGAGCCAGTCGCCTGCGAAAATCGACGCCGCATTGCCGTAAAGCGTGCGCGCAGCAGGTACACCTCGGCGCTGGTCACCTGCATCCACGACGTCGTCATGAAGGAGCGTCGCGCAGTGAACGAGCTCGACGGCGACACCGAACTCGCGGGTCCTCTCGTCGAGGCCCTGCCCGAGCCGTGAAGCCAGTACCACGCACATGGGGCGCAGGCGTTTGCCCGCGATCTCGAGCAAGTGATGGGCGCTCTTGTGGACGACGCTATCGCCCACCGGAATGCTCTGGATTCCTTGCTCCAGGGACGACATGTCCCACTTCACCAGGTCGGCCAGGTCGGCCAAATGCGCGGACAGATCTCCGAGGCCCTGCGAATCGCACACCGCCTGGAGGCTGGCGAGCACATCTGATGAGGAATCGTCCCGAACTGCTGCTATGAGAGACATCGTGAGCCTCTGTTACGTGTCCCCTCGCTCATTGGTCGTCTTCTTCCGCTGAGCGCAGCTCGCTCGGGTTGATCGCCCGGCCCGCCACGAGCAGGTGGACGAGCCGCTCGCCAGCCCTTGATAGCGCACTAAGCCGGGAAAGTCGCTTGCGCATGAAATCCACGCGGCGCCTCTCGGCGGCCCCCAGCCCGCCCCGAACCGACTCGAGAGCCTGTTGAGCCTCGCTGAGGGCGTCATTGGCTTCCCGAATGAGATTGAGCTCGCGGCGTTCATAGACCCGCCGGAGCAGCTTCCAAACGCTGCTTTCCGCCTCGTAAAAGTCCTTGCGCTCGCCAGGACGCCAGGTTTTCCGAACCGCGCCCCATCGCACCAGATCTCCTAGCGACAGGCTGACGGCGCTACTGCTGATCTGGAGCGTCTCGCTCAGCTCTGCGGTGGTCAGCGGCTCGGGAGACAGATAGAGGATTGTCCACAGCCGGCCCATGTGTCGGCGAAAGCCCCAAAATTCCATGAGCCTTCCGATGGCCTCCGCTGCCCGAAGCTCGGCCTGACGCCACAAGGGCTCGGAATCATTGGACTCTTGTTGTTTGACGGCAGCGGTGGACACGCAGACGGCTCAGTTTCTTCAAATTTTCTTGAAGCTTCGTAGGGCCCCGGAAGCCGCGCGTCAAGGAAACGGCCGCCGGCCGCGCCGAGGGCCCGCGGTGCTAGACTCCCCGGCCCAATGAGCGCCAAGTTGAACAAATACAGCAGCCGAATCACCCAGCCACCATCGCAGGGCGCGTCCCAAGCGATGCTTCATGCGACCGGCCTCACGCGCGCGGACATGAGCAAGGCGCAGGTCGGCATCTCCGCGGTTTGGTACGAAGGCAATAGCTGCAACATGCACCTCAACGACCTCGCCGCCATCGTGAAGCAAGGGGTGATGAACGCGGGGCTGATCGGCATGCGGTTCAACACGATCGGAGTGTCCGACGGGATCTCGATGGGCACCGAAGGCATGAGCTACTCGCTTCAGTCGCGCGACTTGATCGCCGACTCGATCGAGACGGTCATGAGCGCGCAATGGTACGACGCAAACATCTCCATTCCCGGATGCGACAAGAACATGCCCGGGTGCATGATTGCGATCGGCCGATTGAACCGGCCGTCGCTGATGATCTACGGCGGCACGATCCGGGCAGGACGCGGAAGCGACGGTGAAAAGCTCGATATCGTCTCGGCGTTCCAGTCTTATGGGCAGCTGCTCGCCCACACCATCGACGAGAGCAAGCGGCTCGACATCATCGAAAACGCATGTCCGGGCGCTGGTGCCTGCGGCGGCATGTACACTGCCAACACGATGGCCTCTGCCATCGAAGCCATGGGCATGTCCCTGCCCTACAGCTCCTCGACGCCGGCAGAGGATCCGAGAAAGCGCGAGGAGTGTCTGCAGGCGGGCGAGGCGATCCGTCTTTTGCTCGAAAGAGACATCAAGCCGCGAGACATCATGACCCGCGAGGCTTTCGAAAATGCGATGGTCACGATCATGGCGCTCGGGGGCTCCACCAATGCCGTCTTGCATCTCATCGCCATGGCGCGGGCGGTCGAGGTGCCGCTTTCGATCGACGACTTTCAGGCCGTGAGCGACAGGGTCCCGTTGCTCGCAGATCTCAAGCCGAGTGGCCAGTACGTCATGGAGGATCTGCACGACGTGGGCGGCACGCCGGCAGTGCTGCGCTACCTGCTCGAGCGCGGCGCGCTTCATGGAGATTGTCTCACCGTCACTGGCAAGACCCTCGCGGAGAACCTGGCCGAGCTGCCGGGCCTCGCACAGGGTCAGCGGGTCATTCATCCCTGGGAAGAGCCGATCAAAGAGACCGGCCACCTGACGATTCTACGAGGCAGCCTCGCACCCGAAGGCGCCGTGGCCAAGATCACGGGCAAAGAAGGCCTCTACTTTCGAGGACCGGCAAAGGTGTTCGACAGCGAGGAAGAAATGCTCGCTGCAATGGAGCGCGGACGGATCACCAAGGGAGACGTGGTCGTAATCCGGTACGAGGGACCGAGGGGCGGACCCGGCATGCCCGAAATGCTCTCGCCGACCTCGGTCATCATGGGCGCGGGGCTCGGCCAGGACGTGGCGCTGATCACCGACGGCCGGTTCTCGGGTGGCTCGCATGGATTCATCATCGGCCACATCACGCCCGAGGCTCAGGATGGCGGACCCATCGCGTTGGTGCGCGACGGCGATATGATCACGATCGACGCCCGGCAGCGCTCGATCGACGTCGACGTCGACGAGGCCGAGCGCTCGAAGCGGCGTGCCGCCTGGAAGGCCCCTCCCCTCAAAGCCCAACGCGGCACGCTTTACAAGTACATCAAAAATGTGAAGACGGCTTCCGAGGGCTGCGTCACGGACGAATGAGCGCTCCGCTCACCCCGAGCGGGTGACCATTCATGGAACCCGCCGGACCGTTGACCCGTTTTCTCCAGCAATTCCGCGTGTCGACCCTACAGTGGAAGCTGGGCGGGCTCAGCGAAGGGATCGACCATGTATCTCAACAAAAGGGGACTCCGAGAGATCAGGAGCGTCCTTTTCAAGCAACCTACGGTGGGCCGCTTGGTCACGACCGCGTGGATCACGCCGATCTATCTCGGGCTCCGGCAGAGCGCGGCCGTGTTCCGGGCCCTCGATGAGGTCGTATGTCCCGAGTACCACGACCAGAAGGTGGAGCGGCCGGTCTTCGTGTTCGCCAACCCGCGAAGCGGAACCACGCTCACCCATCGCCTCCTCAGCATGGATGACGAGATCTTCACCACGGTAAAGCTGTACCAGACGATTTTCCCCGCGGTCACCGCCACGCGTACGTTCAAGCGACTGGTCGAGCTTTCGAAGAGCCCGGTCGGCTCGGTGCTGCGTCGCGCATACGACTTCTTCAACGGGCCTCTAGAGAGCCGTTGGCAGGACGTGCACAAGCTCAGCCTCGACCAACCCGAAGAGGATGTCTGCACGCTCCTTTGGAGCCTGACCTCGCCAGCGACGGGTTTGCTCTTCCCCTTCATGGAGGACCTACCGAGCCAGACCTGGATCGATCGTCAGCCTCCCGAAGAGCGAAGCGCATTCATGGACTGCTACGAAAACACCATCAAGCGCCACGTTTTCGAAGCGGGCGGAAAGCGATTCCTGAACAAGAACGTATTCTTCTCGACGCGGGTTCGAGCCGTGCATGAGAAGTTTCCCGATGCGGCATTCGTCTATCTAGTGCGCAACCCGCACGATTGCCTGCCGTCCTTTCTCAACATGTTCTACCGGGCCTGGAAAGCGCATTCGCCCAGCATTCGGCCGGACGGCGAAGAGATCCAGGCGCTCAAGAGACTCGGCTACGACTACTATCGCTATGCCCTCGAGTGCCGCAAAGAGATTCCCGAGGATCAGTTCATCGTCATCCGCTACGAAGATCTAGTCGCAAACCCCAAGAAGACGATCCTCGGCCTCTACCAGCGCCTCGGCATGCCGGTGAGTGATGCCTTTGCCGCGAGGCTCGATCAGGCGTTGATTTCGCAGCGGGACTACGAGAGCGCGCGCACAGTCGAGCTCGATTTCTTCGGCATCAACCGACGCGAGGTCCGAGAGGAGCTCGGCGACGTGTTCGAAGAATTCGGCTACGACACGCCCACCCGGTCCGACTACGCCGAAGCCGCCGAATAGAACTGCACGCCGATGGGCGCCGGGTAACGGGCCGGCCCGAGCGTTGTACAGTGGGTCTCCGAGGAGGCCTCATGACGACGGAAGCGAAACGATTCGAGTTCACGGGAAGCGACGGGCAGACGCTGTCTGCGCGGCTCCACCTCCCCGCGGTCGAGCCCACCGCCTGGGCCGTGTTCGCTCATTGCTTCACCTGCTCCAAGGATAGCAGAGCCGCGCGCTACATCAGCTCGGCGTTGGCCGAACGCGGCATTGCAACCTTGCGTTTCGACTTCACGGGGCTCGGGGACAGCGAGGGAGAGCTCGGCGAGACGACGTTCTCGCACAACGTCGACGACATCGTCGCGGCCGCCGATGCGCTTCGCGAGGTCTATCGGGCCCCTGCGCTTCTAGTCGGCCACAGCCTCGGAGGGTCGGCCGTCCTAGGTGCCGCGGAAAAGATTCCAGAAGCGGTGGGAGTCGCCACCATCGGAGCCCCCTTCGACCCGGAGCACGTGGCACAGCTCTTCGGGGCGTCGCTCGGCGAGATCGAGTCGAGCGGGGAGGCGGTCGTCGACCTGGGGGGACGCCCTTTCAAAATTCGAAAGAGCTTTCTCGAGGATCTTCGCAGCCAGTGCAATGCACAGCGGATCGGCGATTTGAAAAAGGCGCTCGTCCTGTTTCACTCACCGCAGGACAACACCGTCGGGATCGACAATGCACGTCTCATCTACAAGGCGGCACGGCATCCCAAGAGCTTCGTCTCACTCGATGGCGCGGACCACTTATTGAGCCGCCGGAGCGACGGTCGGTACGTTGCAGACGTGCTCGCAGCCTGGGCCAGCCGCTATCTGCCCGAGCAGCCGGAGCCCGAGATGCCCGAAGACGCCCCGGAAGGCGTGGTCGTGGTCGATGGAAGGACGACCAGCTTCCTCCAGAGGATACGTGCGCGGAATCACGTCTTCTCCTCCGACGAGCCCCTCGACAAGGGCGGCACGAATCTCGGTCCGAATCCTTACGATCTCTTGCTGGCGAGCCTCGGCGCCTGTACCTCCATGACCCTCAAGTTGTACGCCGGACGCAAAGAGTGGCCTCTCGACGCGGTCCGAGTCACGCTCCGCCACGATCGTGTGCACGCGAAGGATTGTCAGGACTGCGAGAGCAAATCTGGAATGATCGACTTCATCGACAAGAAGCTCGAGTTAGAGGGTGATCTGACCGACGAGCAACGAGAGCGCCTTCTCGAGATATCGGCTCGCTGCCCAGTGCACCGCACGCTGATAAACGAGATCAAGATTCGGTCGGAGTTGGTTTGACGACCCTTGCCTCGCTCGATGGTGCGTCCCTTGCGCTCGGAGGAGAAAAGCTCTTCGACGGGCTCTCCCTTCAGGTGCATCATGGTGATCACATCGGCCTCGTCGGGCCCAACGGGTCTGGGAAGTCGAGTCTGCTCCGCCTTCTTGCGGGCTCGATGGAGCCCGACGCTGGGGTGGTTCGGACGGTTCCCGGCGTACGAATTGGGTTCCTTCCGCAGGAGATCGAGTCGTTTCCGGATCAGAAGCTGTTCCACTTCGTATTTGACAGCGTCCCGGAACGACCCGAGCTTCGCGATACCCTGGCGGCGTGCGAGTCGCGTCTTGCGGAGTTGCAACGTGCTGGGAGCACGAGCGAAGAGAATCTGGTCGCAGCGGCGGGTGAGATTGCCCTCTTGCACGAACGGATCGCCGCCCTCGATGCCCGTTTTTCGGAGCACGAGGCGAAACGCATCCTGCACGGCCTCGGCTTTTCACAAGATGACTACGGCCGCCCCCTTTCGCAGCTGAGCGGTGGCTGGAAAATGCGCGCAGTGTTGGCGTCCCTTCTATTTCAGAAGCCAGAGCTCTTGCTTCTCGACGAGCCCACCAACCACCTGGACATGCCGTCGGTGGCTTGGTTCTCGAAGTTCTTGAGCGGGTACAGCCATTGTTTCTTTCTGGTCTCTCACGACAGAGAGTTCCTGAACGAGCAGATCAACCGCGTCGTGAGCTTCGAGCCGGAAGGCATTCGCACCTTTCGAGGCAACTATGAGCAGTACCTCATCCAGCGCGACGAGGAGCGGCAAGTCCTCGAAAACCGGGCCAAGAACCTCGAGCGAGAAAAGGCCCATCTCGAACAATTCGTCCGGCGCTTCCGAGCCAAGGCCAGCAAAGCGGCACAGGTGCAGAGCCGTGTCCGAAAGCTCGAAAAGATGGACACGGTCGAGCTCCACCGATCGACGCGCCAAGCGCGGTTCTCCTTCCCGTCGACGGACCGTGGCGCGCGCATCCCCGTGCGCGTTGACGACTTGTGCAAGTCTTTTGGGTCGCACCTGGTGCTCGACGGCGTGTCTCTCTCGGTGGAACGCGGCGACCGGATCGCAATCGTCGGCCCCAATGGCGCCGGGAAGACGACGCTGCTGAAGATCCTCGCGGGTGAAATCGAGCCGTCGAGCGGCGGCGTACACCTTCCCGGGCAGTCCGACGTGCGTTACTTCGCCCAGCATCACGCGGAAGCCTTGAACCTCGAGCGTACCGTACTGCAGGAAGTGACCTATGCCAGCGACGGCACGAGCGTCGAGCGCGTCCGTGCAGTCCTCGGGGCGTTGCTTTTCGGCGACCTCGCCGTCGACAAGCGGGTCTCCGTGCTGTCGGGCGGAGAGAGGGCGCGAGTGGCGCTCGCCAGGATCTTGGTGCGTCCCGGCAACGTGCTGCTCATGGACGAGCCGACCAATCATCTCGATTTGCAGACCACGGAAGCGCTGACCGACGCGCTCGAGACCTACGACGGCACCCTGCTCTTCGTGAGCCACAATCGCGCGTTCATCCGCAGGCTCGCCACCAAGCTTTGGGTCGTGCATGACGGCCAGGTCGAAAGCTATGCCGGCACGCTCGACGACTATCTTTGGTCCTGCCAAGACCGCGAGGTCACGCCAGCCACCGAGGCTGCGGTTCGACCTGCTGCACAGAAAAAGAGCCGCCAGGCGCGCAAGGACGAACGCCGAAGAGCGGCCGAACTTCGCGCCGCGCAGAACCGACAGCTCAAGCCACTGGAGAAACGAGTCCGCGAGCTCGAAGAGGCCATCAGCGAGCTCGAGGATACCATCGCCGAGCACAACGAGGCGCTCAGCAACCCCGAGATGTACGACGATGCCGAGCGTCGCGATACGCTGCTACGCCAGGTGGGCGAGGCCCAGGCAGCGCTCGAGCGATCGCTCGAGCAGTGGACGGAAGCGCACGAGAGGCTCGAGGAAGCGCGTGCGGAGATTAGCGAAGCCGGGTGACGAGCGGGGTCGAGCGGCGGATCGCGCGACACCTTCTTCCCATTCTTGCTCAGGGCTGCGATAAAGGTCTGAGGATGGGCGCGGCTGTCGAAAAGAGCCTTCACGAGATCGGTAATGGCGTATTTGCTTATACCCAACTGCCCGGGTCTTGGGGCTGGAGCAATGCTGGCTTGATCACCGACGGTGCGGAGAGCTTGCTCGTCGACACGTTGTTCGATGAGAAGATCACCGCGGAGATGTTGGCCACGATGCGCCGCGCGACACCTGCCGCGAAACGCATCGATAGGGTCGTCAATACCCACGGCAATGGCGACCATTGCTACGGCAACTCGCTGGTAGCCGACGCACAGATCATTGGCACCGTCGGCTGCTTGGAGGACCTTCGCGAGTCGCCCGCGAGCCGCAATCGGCTACTCATGCGCGCGGGCAGGGTCGTGCGGGCGCTCGGGCCTGCCGCACGGGTGATCGGTCGTGTCCTCGATGCGGTGGGAATCCACAAGCTCAGCCATCTGGCGGAGGCCAGCGAGCTCGCGCTGCCTCTGTTCGAACAGTTCGACTTCTCCTGTGAGACCGTCCTGCCAAATCGCACGTTCCGCGACGAGCTGAAGCTGAAGGTCGGCGACAAAGAGGTGGTGCTCATGGAGCTCGGGCCGGCGCATACGAGCGGCGACGCGGTGGTCTGGATCCCTGGCGACAAGACGCTCTTCACGGGGGACATCTTGTTCAAGGATGCGCATCCAGTCGTCTGGCAGGGGCCCGTTTCGAATTGGATCACCGGTCTGCATCAACTGCTACAAATGGACATCGAGACGATCGTTCCAGGACATGGGCCTCTCACCGACAAGTCCGGGCTACGCGAGATCTTGCACTACCTCGAGGTGCTCAGCGGCGAGGCCCGCAAGCGCTACAACGCCGGCATGACCGTCGAGGAAGCCATCATCGACATCCGTCTCTCCGAGTTCGATCGGTGGCTCGACGCCGAACGCATGTATACCAACGTTCACACGCTCTACCGCGATTTCAGGGGTGACAACACGCAGCCCGACGTCTTGGCGATGTTTGCCGGCATGTCGCGCATGCGAAAGCGAATGCGGAAACACAATTAGCCCTAAATTGCGGGTCTGCCGACGCTCCGGGCGAACCGCCTCAGAAAGCATCGACGAGTGGGAATGGGGATGGTGCTACAACAACGTAGCAATGAATAGGCCTTTGCGGATTTCTCTCATCACCGTTGGCACGCTTCTTCTCCTCGTCATCGCAGGCCTCGTGCTGGTGCCGGTGCTCTTCGAAGATCGCATCGTCGAGCTCGTCCGGTCGGAGCTGAACGAACGCGTCGATGCGGAGCTGGATTTCGAGGACGTGGATCTGTCCCTCCTGTCGACTTTCCCGAATCTCACCATCGTGGTGTCCAAGCTGACGATCACCGGAAAGGGCACCTTCGAAGGCACCCGACTCCTTTCGGTCGAGTCGCTCGGCGCCGGCATCGGGCTCTTCACGCTGATCACCGAAGACAGCATCGAGATCGAGTCGATCGAGATCGACGAGCCCAACGTGCACGTCGTCATCACCGACGAAGGCACTGCCAACTACGACATCTTGGCCGAGACCCCGCAGCCGGAGGAGCCGGACGAAGAGCTTGCTTTCGAGATCAAGCGATATCGAATCGGCGAGGGAACGATCCTCTACGAGGCACCAGGCGCGCGGGTCGAAGCGAAGGGCTTGAGCCACGAGGGGCGTCTGCGAGTGGCCGGACCTGCGCAAGAGCTGAGCTCGAAAACGACCGTCGACGCGCTCACCGTGATGCTAGGAGGCGTGAGATATCTCGACGAAGCCCGGGCAGCGCTCGACCTCGACGCAACCCTCCGGAGCGAGGAAGAGCAACTCACGCTCGAGCGGATTCGCCTCGCCCTCAATCAGCTTGCCTTGGGTGGATCGGGCGTCATCGGATGGGGCGGCGAGGGGACCACGCTCGATGTCCAAGTCGCTTCCGAAGAGGGGCTTTCGATCAAAGCGTTGGTTTCGACCGTTCCGAACGCGTATTCCGCGGACTTCGAAGGAATGAAAGCAAGCGGAACCTTTTCCATGAAGGCGCGAGCCAAGGGCCAGCTCGGGCCGAACGACGATGACATCCCTTCGTTCTCCGTCACCGCAAACGTTCGGGATGGAAGAGTGAAGTATCCCGATCTACCGCTCGCCATTACCGATCTGGAGCTCGATGCAAAGGTGGATCATCCCGGCGGCAACCTCGACCGGCTCACCGTGGACGTGCCGAAGTACGGCATTGCTGCCGGAAAGAGCCGTGCCAAGGGGAGCCTGCGAGCGGCACGGCTGCTTTCGCAGCCAGACATCGATCTCGTGTTGGATGGTCGATTCGATCTGACCGACGTCGCGAACGCGTATCCGATTCCCGACGTCGAAAGCCTCGCTGGTCTCGTCGAAGCACATGTCGATCTCAGCGCCAAAGGGAAGCGCATCGGGAAGCTCACCGGCCGCATCGAGGCAAGCGATGTGCGATACCAGGCGCCGGGAAGCCCCGAGGTTCAGGTCCCTTCGGCGCGCGTGACTCTCTCTCCCGAGAACACGAAAATCGAGGAGCTGCGAGCTCAGATCGGAGCGAGTGACGTCAGCATTCGGGGCGTGGCCTCGCCCCTGACCACCTTCTTGAGTGACGATGAGAAGGTGACAGCAAGCGCTTGGCTCTCCTCCAAGCACTTGCGCGTGGAGGACTTCCTCGGCGAATCGAAGCCCGAGGACGAGAAGACCTCGGAGTCACCGTTCGTCCTGCCCGAGGACCTCGATGCAAAGCTCGACTTCGACGTACAAGAGCTGACCTACGGCGACATCGTCCTCAAAAACTTCAAAGGCTCCGGCCGAATCGTGGACCGAAAGCTCATTCTCGACGGGATACGCGCGAACGCGCTCGGAGGGTCGATGAAGCTCGACGGAACCCTCACGACGTATCCCGATCGACCGGCTGCGTTCGACATGACCTATGGCGTGGACAAAGCCAGCTTTGCCCGGGCCTTCGAGGCTCTGCCTTCGATGCGGGCCTACGCCCCCATTGCTCGTTTTTTGGACGGCCGTTTCTCGACTGACCTCCGTGCCGCCGGCACGCTCAGCGATGATTTCGTGCCGAAGCTCGACTCGATAGATGCCAGTGGGCTCGTGGCTGCCGTGCAAAGCAGGCTGAGCCCCGACTTCAAGCCGCTGCAGGAGCTCGCGAGGGCCGTGCCGGCGATTCCGACGCCCCTCGACATCGAACGCTTCAAAACGCGGTTCGCGATCGAAGATGGAGCTGTCGAGGTAAAGCCATTCACCGCGAACGCTGCAGGACTGACGATGCAGGTGAGCGGACGCCACGGTCTCGACCAGGAGATGAAATACCAGGTGTCGACGGACGTGCCGATCGAGACGCTGACCTCGAAGCTGGCTTCGGAAGTACGCGGGCTGGGGCTGGACCTCTCGAAGGTGAAGAAGGTAGGCGTGCAGGCCAACCTGACCGGCTCGATCAAATCTCCGCGCGTTTCGGTGAAAGTCGATACGAGCGCGCTTCGAGGGGTCGTGGCCGATGCCGTATCGGCGGAGCTCGAGGAGCAGCGCGCACGCGCGGTGCAGGAAGCTCGAGCTCAAGCTGAACGGCTGATTTCGGAAGCGGAAAAGACAGCGGATCGAATCCGCGAAGAAGCCAAGCGCGCCGCCGAGAAGATACGCAAAGAAGGCTACGCGCGCGCCGATCAGGTCGAACGGGAAGCGAAAGGCAACCCTCTGGCGGAGGTCGCGGCTCGCGAAGGAGCCAAGCGCATCCGCAGCGAGACGGACAAGCGAGTCGATCAGGTGATCGCCGAGGCCAACCGCAAGGCGGATCGGGCGGTGGCCGAAGCGCGGAAGCAAGGCGAATCGCTCATCGCGGAAGCCGAGAGGAAGAGCGGGCAAGCCACGAAAGCCGCGGAGCAGAAGACCACGAAGCGGATCCGTTGATGCGGCGCTCCATGTCAGGCCGCGCGAGCCGGAAGCAGCTCGATGACCGGACCATGGCGGAGCGTATGAAAAACGCCGTGGTAGAGACCTAGAGACTCGTAGACTGCCGCCGTGATGTTCACCGTTCGGAGCTGCCCCGCGAGGGAGAGTGGAAACCCGTTGTGAACGTGGGCCGCGCTGAGCCTGAGCTCTGGATTGGCCCATCCTCCGGCGCCACCCATGCCGAAGTGACCGAAAGCCCTCGGAACATCCATGAGCAGTGCGTCGGCCCGATGATAGCCGAGCCGCCAATGCAAGGGATAGAGCACCACCCTGTCGGGGCGTTTCATCTGAACCTTGGAAGCACGCTCGATGATCCCTTCGTTCACCAATCTCACTCCTTCGAGCTCGCCGCCGACCGAAAGCATGGCGTACATCTTGGCGAGCGAACGAGCGGTGCAGACGCCGTTCATCGCGGGCAGGCAAGCCTTCCAGAAGGCAGGATGGGTGAATAGCTCGGTCATCTTCGCGGGAGTGAGCCCGCGACGGACCAGGCTGCGAAGCGGTCCCCTGGGCATGCAGGCCGGCGCGCGATACGACTCCGGCAAGGGCTCCGCACCCCACCGGCGCAACGCCGGAAGGCCGACCAAATCGGTGAGCCGGTGCATCTGGCTATCTGCCTCCCCGACGCGCATGCCATCGAGACCAAGCGGCTCGACGATGCGCCTCTGCACGAAGTCCGGGAAGGTCATGCCCGAGACGCGGCGGACGAGCTCCCCCACGAGCCAGCCGAACGTCACGGCATGGTAGCCATTGGCGGTCCCGGGGCGAAAATCCGGTTTGGCCTCGGCGACACGCCGAACGATGCGTTCCCAATCGAGAATGTCCGTCAGCTGATCGACCAGTGGCACGGTCTTGTGCAGCCCCGCCTGGTGGGCAAGCACCTGGCGCACGGTGATGGTCTCTTTCCCGTTGCACCCGAACTCCGGCCAGTAGCGCGCAACCGGAGCGTCGTAATCGATCGCGCCTTGCGAGGCCAGGATGTGAACGGCCGTGGCCGCGATGCCCTTGGTACCCGAAAAGCAGATCGACATGGTGTCGCGGTCCCAAGCGGCGCCATCGTGCCGGGCCCGGCCCGCCCAGATGTCCACGACGGGCTTCCCATTCAAAAAGACCGAGACGGCTCCGCCACCGCCGAACCGTGCTACCTGCTTTCGGAGCACGGACGCAACGGGCTCGAAGCGTGGCTCGTACTCACCATGGATCTCGACGTCCATGATTTCAAAATTGGGGTCGATGACGCGCCGTGTAAACAATTTGGCGCGTCCGAATCGGGCTGCGGCGCAACTACGCGAAGTTCGCGCAGATTCAACTTTTCATTCCGTAAAGCAAGCGCAAGATCGTCCGAGCCCACGCTTGCAGACCGAGAACCGCTTGCCTAAGCCATGCTGATGAATCGTTTCATCATTGGGTCCTCACTCGTTTCATTGCTCGCGCTCGGGTGCGAGGGCAAGCGGGAAGGTCCACGTCCGGTCGAGTCGAAGCAGGCTGAGTCATCCGCGCTCGAGCCGCCGCGGCCGGCGCAATTCGCCGAACGCCATCCCACGTTCGATACCTACTGGTATCAAGGCGCCGCCGAGCTCACCCGCTACGAGCTTCGCCAGGCGCGCTACGGCGACCAACACGAGGGCGAAGCCGTCTTGATCTTCGTGACCGAGGATTTTCTGCCGAAGCTACAGGTGAAGCAAGAGCACGGAGACTCGCCCGATGCGATCTCGGTGCTCAAGCTCAACGCGTACCGAAGGTTCTACACGGGCATCTACCCTTACACCTTGATGACGTCGTCGTTCACGCCGGCTCGCGCTTCCGATGGCGGGACACTGAAGGTGAGCAGCACCGTGCAGGAGTGGTGCGGCCACGTGTACAGTCAGATCAATCGCCGCGAGGACGGTCTCCACGCGATTCTGCATTCGTACTTTCAAGACGACGCCGATCAGAAGATGGTCCTGCCCGACGCGCCTTTGGAGGACGGCATTTGGGCTCAAATCCGGATCGACCCGTCCAAGATCGAAGAAGGCGAGCGAGAGCTCGTTCCAGGTCTCCACTACATTCGAATGCGTCACAAAGCACTTCGCGCCTATCCGGTGACGGTGAGCCGCAGAGCAGCCGCAGAAACCGAGCTGGTCGATCACCCCGTGACCGCGCTCGAGCTCCGGTACCCCGCGCTCGGGCGAACGCTGACCATCTACTACGAGCCGGAATTTCCTCACGTGATTCAAGCGTGGGAGGAAAGCGTGGGGCCGCAGCGCACTACCGCAGTGCGTACTCACGCGATCCTAGACGACTACTGGAACCACAATTCCCCAGAAGACGCGGCCTATCGGGACGCCTTGGGCCTCACGGAGTGAGCCCTGCGCTCCCTGACCTAGTAGGTTGCGGTTGCCACGGGCGTTGCCAAGTCGTTCACGTCATGGACGCGGACGCCGCCGTAGCTGATCGAATAGATGAAGTCGTCGATGAAGACGCCGCGGGTGATCTGAGGCTGATAGCCGCAGTAGTAGAAGAAGTCTTCGACGGCGTAGGGCACGCCACCGCAATCATCGAGCACCAAGTCGGAGTGGTCGACTGCGCCGCGGCGGCTGAGCCCATTCTGTGCGCTCACGTCCCATAGCTCGAGCGTGCTCGAGAAGTCGCCCTCGTAGGACACGAACGGAAACGCGAGCAGGCCCTTGTCCTCGTAGAAGTTGAAGGCCTTGTGGTTGTGATTGGCCTCTGAGAAGCCCTGCCCCACCAATGCCTTGTGCGCCAAGACTGGATTGGCGGGATCGGACACGTCGAAGATCTGAAGCGCCGTGCCATTGTCCTGCTGCGTTACCTCGTCGACGTCGCGGCCGATGGTGAGGAGATGGGTGTCGCCGAGCGGATGCATGTAGTCGCTGAAGCCAGGAATTTTGAGCTCTCCCAATACCTCGGGGTTCTCGGGATCGCTGAGGTCGATCGCGAAAAGCGGATCGACTTGCCGGAAGGTCACGATGTACCCGAGGTCGCCGAGGAACCGAGCGGAGAAGATCCGCTCGCCTTCTGCGAGGCCGGGCGTGGAGCCGGCTATTTCGAGCACGTTACCGTCGAGTCGCATCGTGCTCACGAGATTGTCGGTGGTCGGAGGTACCCACACCTCGGGCGTGATGACGTCGCCGCTCTGGTGATGCCAGGTCGTTCGCGTGGTCGCGATGCGAATGACGCCATCGCGCTCGTCGATGGAAAACTGGTCGTTGACGACGCCCGGCACGAACCCGGAGCCCTGATAGGGCGTGCGTTGCGCCTCTGAGGACACCGCAAAACGATGCACCGCGGTTCGGTCGGTGTTGTTGTCTCTCTCGAACCAAGTCCAGTCAGGCTGCGCGAGAATCAAGGTTTCGCGGTTGGCATATACCTGCGTGGCCTCGCCGAGGATCGACGTGATGGCCGTCGGGTCGTCATTGGCGATGTCGATGCCTACGATCTGCGTGAGCCCGTAGTTCGTGAGACCGGGCGCGGGAGCGTAGAAATCCGTGCACTGCACGGGCCGTTCCTGGATCTCTCCATCGACGCGCTCTCCCCATGCTGGGACCCACTGTTCCAGCGTCGTCTCAGCGATGGCCTCCTTGGCCTGAACGGCCCAGGCGCGGGCGAGCGCGATCTCCTGTTCTCGGGTCTGTGGCTGCGCCTCTCCACCCCAAACGAACTGCCACAACTCAGGAACGGTGCCGGGACGATGCATGCTGCTTTGCACCACGGCCCGCACGATGCCGTCATGGCGGCGAGAGGAGGAATACCAGCCGTCGACGTAGATCTCCCGGACGGCGTCGGGGGAGTCCCCGCTGATATCGATCACGGTGATCTTCACGTAGGGGCGCCCGCAGTAGTACGGTCCCTCGAACGCCACGTCGGCAGCGCCTAGCTCCGGATAGTATCCATAGCCCTGGCACAATTCCCCATCGTCGAGCGCTTCCACACCAGAGACTCTCGAAAAGACGACCGCGCGACCATCCTCTACGAACATCTCCATGGGTCCGCCTTCGATCTCGAGATCGGCAACCTTCGAAGTATCCTGAGCCGGCCAGGAATCGAACTCGTGGAACCCGTTGCCGCGGATCACGTAGAGCTTACGACCCTCGTCACCCACCTTGACGATGTCGGCCTCGTCCACGTCGGCCACCTGCGTGTTCGTGTCCGAAAAGCCGGAGGGAGCATCCCCGTCGTTTCCATCCTCTTGGGGCGCCGCGGGGATGCCGCCGGCACCACCAAAATTACCGGCCTCACCGTCGACCAGCACCGGCCCCCCCCATCGGTAGTAGTCTTGATCGATGAACGACTGGAGCTCGAGGTCGACCTTCGCGATCGCGTCCTCCTGAATGGCCTGGAGCACCTCGTCACAGCTCGACGCCTGTCTCAGAGCCGCCTCGTATTGGGTGACCTCCGAGCTCGTCTGGCACCCAGCGGCTCCGAACACCGCCAAGGTAAGCACCGCGAAAGTGAATCTACCGATCATGACCTTCCTCCTACACGCGGATTAAGTGACTAGCAAGTCGCGTGCCCGGACTTAAAAGGCAATGATTTCAAGAGATAGCATGAGCCAAGGTGTGCCATTTGGATCATGTTTGCGGCAAACGCGCGCGCGGCCCGCGCGGAACGATCTCATTCGAGAGGCTCATGAGCGTCCTGAATGGGCAGCATCAAGTCTTCCAGGAAGAACGCCGCGAGGTCGTGTCGGCCCGATAGCCCTGCCTTCTTGTAGACCGCTCTGGCCTGTTGCCTCGCCGTCGCTTCGGTCACCGATCGAACCTCGGCGATGTCTCGATGGCTCAGCCCTTTGAGCAGCAACAGAGCGACCTCTTTTTCGGCAGGTGACAAGCTCCAGCGATCAAACTGCTGATCGAGGGCCGCCGCGAGCCCTGCCATCAGGTCTCTTGCTTCGTTTCGCCATCGGCTCGCCTCCGCGCGCGTCGCATCGAGCTGCTCGGCCAGATGAAGGGCTTGCTCCTGGGCGGTCCTGGCCCGACCCAAGACGAGGACGAGGCGGCGCGCCATGAAGATCGAGCCCACCAGTCCTACCCCGAGCACGGCCGCTTCGGCCACGACGTGATTGGGCGTAGTGCCTTCGCGGAGGTCCGCCCAAATGTCGATCGCCGACAGCAGAGCGACCAGCAAGAAGGCGAGCAAGAGCCCGCAAAGCACGCGACGCTCCGAGGTGAAGACAGACTGCGACATGCCCGTGCTCACGCCTGTAGCATGCGGCACGATCAAGATCCTGAAATTGTTCACATATCACATCTGACGCATGGCATTCCGCGCCGAGCTGGATCAGCATCATGCGGGAGGTGGTTGCCATGGACCAGTTGCTTTTTCATCCAAAAGTCGTTCACGTTCCGATCGCGCTCGCGCTTCTGATGCCGGTCATCGCAAGCGGGGTAGCGTTGGCCTGGTGGAAGGGATGGTTCGATCGCCGCGTCTGGGTCATCGTCCTCCTGCTGCAAGGCGTGTTGGTGGGCTCGGGGTTCCTGGCCATGAACACGGGCGAGACGGAGGAAGAACGCGTCGAGGAGGCCGTTCCCGAGGCTGCCATCGAAGAGCATGAAGAGGCGGCGGAGATCTTCGTCTGGGCGAGCGGCATCTTGCTCGCATTGATGGTCGTACCCTTGGCCTTGCGCGAAGGGCAGTTGCGCAACGCCACCGTCGCGACCGCCTGCATCGGGACCGCTATCGTGCTCGCCTTCGGCTTTCGTGCCGGCGAAGCAGGAGGCCGGCTGGTTTATCAGCACGGGGCGGCGCAGGTCTACGTCGACGAGGCCGCGGCGTCATCGGCAGCTCCCATCCAGGCGCTCGAAGAGTACGAAGACGAAGGCGATGAGGACTGATGCAGATTCTTCGCTCCCGCGTGGCGCTCCTGGCGCGCGCCGTCACCGTCGCGCTCGTGGTGACGCTCGCTTCCTCGGGCGCCCGCGCCGAAGACTGGCACGGCTCGGCCGCGGCGGGCGGTGACTTCGCGTTCGTTCCCGAAGTCACGGGCTTTGGATTCGTCTTGTTCGAAGCCGTCGGACAGGATCAGGTCGGGAAAGGAGACCTCCGGCTCTACTACAACACCGACACGCTGCACGTAGAGATCGAGCGAATACCGCTTGCGAAAAGCTTGGAGCTATCGGTGGGCGTCCGTGGGGAGGCTTTCTTCGCCGGGCTCTTGCATCAGTACTACGAACGAGGGCTGCGCGTGTCCGGCCGCGGGTTCAACGCGAGCTACGTCGTCCTCTTACCAAAGCTTCAATGGCACTTTGCCGACCATCACACGTTGGAGGTTCTCACCAACGTACGACGCTGGTTCTTCGGCAACGCCGACCCCGGCTATCTTCTGCCCGAAGACACTTGGGTTTTCGAGCCGCGGCTCGGCTACATCTACTGGAGCGTCGACTCTCCCGCCGAGGAATACCGGGCGTCGAAGCTCTTTCCCCGCATCTACGGCATCGCCGTGGGTGCATCGGTCGGAGTCGACGTGCGCTCGGATCTACGGCCTTGGGGCATCGTGGACGACGGCCGAAACGACCCCACCAAGGCCATCTGGACGCTGAACCAGTGGCTGCGAAGCGGATGGAAGACTGGCGACCGGTTCCGCATCGAGCTTCAAGAAACGTTCAACTGGGGATGGAATCAGGACGACATCACCCGTATGCGGGTCGGCGGCATGAACCCATATGTCTTGGTCGTGCCGGGCTTGCCCTGGTCGTCCAACATCTCGGAGCGGCTCGCGATCGCCCAGCTCAGCGGACACATTCGACCCAAGATCGACGCGCCGCAGGAGCTCGGGGTGCTCGTCTCGGGCGGAACGGTCAACGATCCGCGCCGCCTAGGGCTTCTCGATGACTTCGGCGGGATCGGCGGCGTGGCCTTGTTCACCGACTTGCGCTGGGGACGCTGGCAAGTCTACGCGCGTGTGGGCTGGGCATTTCCGACCGAGTGGCTGCTCGATAGCCCGCACTTTTCCGGTTTTGCCGGTGTCGGCGTCGACGCATTCTAAGTCCTCGCCCCGGGGCCCGGCTATTTCCCAGGGAACGTCACGATGAGCAGCTTGATGTCGACCTCATCCTCGAGGCTGATCTTCGCAGCGACGCTATCGGTGCCGATGCCGAAATCGTTGCGGTCGATGGTGAGCTTGCCCTTGTACGAAGTGGTATCCACACCCGCGCCGTTCTTTCCTCGCGCAACCTTGAAGGGAATCGTCACCAGCCTGGTGGTGCCGTGCATCGACAGGTTGCCCTTGACGATCAGCTGTTCCCCCTTTGAGCTCACGCTCGTCGAGGTGAACGTGATCTGTGGGTACTTGGCAGCATCGAAGAAGTCGGCGCTCCTCAGGTGATTGTCCCGCTTGGTGTTCTCTGTATCGATCGACGCGACATCGATTGCCGCTCTCACCTTGACGCTCTCGGGTTTGCTCGGGTCGCCGTCTACCTCTATGGCATACTTTCCGAACTCGCCATCGACGTCGAACAGGATGGTCGAAGCCGTGAAGGCGACCTTCGTGTGAACGGCATCGAGCTCGATGGGCGTATACGCGGCATGGGCCGTCGTTCCGACGAACAGAGCCCCTAGGACCAGCAGCACCAGCGACTTGGGAACGAGGCGTTTCATGAATTGCTTTGATTGGTTCATGGCCATCGGTATGCTCGAGGGTCGCAGACGTTTCGCTAGAAGCGCGGCTCAGCCTCGAAACCCCGGGCCTGGCGCCAGACCGCAAGGGGTGACCTCCGTTGCCGAATCGCTGCAATCAGGGTGCCAAGCCAAGCGCCCGGTAGGAACAACACGTTGATGAAGACCTCATCGGCAAACCGGCTTCCAGGCACTGGACGGCCGTGGCACCGGTCCGACAGCGCGTTCAGCGTGTTTGCGATCCCGTTGGCGACTGTCATGACGTGAGCCACGTCTTCGATGTCGCGGAACGTTTGCTCTCCAAGCATCTCGACCAGCGATGCGTATGCATCTGGTGAAGTGATCGGTGCAAATCCTACTCTCGTTCGCTCACGGGCGTACGCCAGCGCAAGCCAGGTGCGGCGGTCGAATGCGGCTTCATCGAGGCCTTCGAGCGCCGCGAGCTCCTTGTCGGAAACGCCGACTTCGAGTGCCATGCGCATGTGGGCATGCGCGCACATGCGGCATGCGTTGACTTGCGCCACGGCAACGATGATCTGCTCCCTCAGCTTCTGCGGCAGCCGCCGCCCCACCCAAATCGACCACAGCGAGGGCAACCGAGACGCCACCCATCGCAGATCGCGCAAGAGCGCAGGCACTCGGTACACGCGCGGAATTCCGGAAAGATCGCTGGGCCGGCTCATCATCCCGCCCCTGCAATGCCGAGGATCCGCTTCACCTTCTCGTGCACCTCGTGGAGGCGCGCGCTCAGATTGTCTTTCTGCTCTGCGTCGAGAAGCCCATAGACGAAGAACAGCGTCTTTCGGCCTTCCGCGCGCCGCGCCTCGGGCGAGCGCGTGTGGGGTCCCCAATCCTCGCGCTTCTCCCAGGCATCCCAGAGCACGTCCCGAACCGCCGGCGCTTCGGGATTCCGGCGAAGCGCGGCGGCGATGTGGGCAAGCCGCCGCTCGTCCGCTCTGAGACGGTCTGCGGCCTCATCCGGCATGGAGGCTACATGATCCCGGATGTCCTGTTCCTGCCGATCGCTCAGACGACCCGTCCACTCCTCGATGGCGTCGATGAACTTGTCCTGTCGATTCGCCAGTCGTTCCCGTGGGGGCGCGTCGAGCTCATCGCGCGTTTCTTGCAGTCGCTCGTCCAGCTCGCGTTGCGCATGCGCGATTTGCCCTTCGCTCAGGGTTGCAAGTATCGGTGCCGCTTCGTCGATGATCCAGGCCGCTGCCTTGTCGAGCATCAGGTCGATCTGCCGCTCGATGATCAGCATGTTCTCTTCGTCGAGCCCCTTGCACAGTGCTCGATCGACCGTGGCAACCAGGAGATCGACCCTCGGTCCGAGGACTTCGGGGGTGCAGGCCATGGTACGCTCGACCGCCGCGCGAGTAGCTTGCTGCTGCGCCTCGTCGAGGTCGAACACCTCCGAGATCTTGTTCGTGGCCCATCTCGCCCCGAGGTTCTGCAGGACGCCGGTGCACCCGGAAGCCAGCGCCAGCCCCACCAACAGCAGCAGGGTTGCCAACCGAGCGCGAAACGCGGAGTCGCGGGGAGCGTGAATCAATCCTTTCCTTTCCCCCACATCGCACCGATGCCGATGCCGACCACCGGGCCTTTGATTCCGACTCCCTCGACGGTCACGGGGACGATCACGTGTCCGGCCCGCGCATCGAGACCCACCCAAAACTCCTTGCGCAAACGCCAGTAGAGGAGCGCGCGAAGGTACCCGCTCAGCACGAAGTCATCCCTCGAGCCGACTCGCGCCCATCCCAAGTCGAACATCCCGCCGGCCCCGAACCATCGATCCCAATCGCCCGTCCCCCAGAGGGCGCCGATCGCACCGCCGGCCGTCCTCATCTTCTGCTCGCCGGTGGCCAAGGTGCGGCTACCGAACCGCGCAAACCCTTCGCCTGCCAAATGCACGCACTTCTCGGAAGGGCGCCATACCGTTCCCATGGCGAATCCGATGAGGGCGGCATCTGCGTTGGGATAGATTCTCGTGCTGGCAAATAGGTCGACGAAGAGCGTGGGAGCTTCCTCTTGGTAGTGAGATGTTTCGGCCTGGGCCGAGGGGGCCGCACTCAACCCGCCGAGGAAAAGTAAGGCAGACGCAACCAAAGTCAGCCTAGGCCGAGCGCTGCGATTCGGCCGCGACCGGAAATGGCTCTGGCGATCTGGGCGTGCATTCATGACGTCAGGCCTCCGTGGTCAGGCGATCGATTTGGGTCAGCAAGCGCATCACGAGCTCGGAGTCGACAGACTCCGAAGCGATCGAATCCCGTCGCAGCGAGACCACCATCGATCCAAAGCTCCTCCCGAAGCGCTCGCAGTTCGGGCAACCGAGAAGGTGCCCTTCGACACGTTCGACCATAGCCGAATCGAGCTCGTGGTCTAGGTACTCGCTGAGAAGCGCCAGCACCTCGGAGCACTGTAGGCCGGCGACAGTCTTTTCATTCATAGCTGGGGTCCTTCCTGCGCTGAGGCGCTCATCTCGCTTTCACGACGGAGCGCGGCAGCGAGGCGCAACCGAGCGCGATGCAACCTGCTCTTGAGAGCGCGCTCTCCGATACCCAGAAGCGCAGCCGCCTCGCTTGCTTGCAGACCTTCGATGTCACGAAGAATGAGAGCTTCTTGATCCTGCACGGAAAGCGTGGATAGCGCCCTCAGGAGTGTATCCTTTCGCTCCGCCGCCAAGGCGATCGTCTCAGGATCACCGCTTCCCCATCCCGCGCCGAGCCCTAGCTCCATCAAACGCTCCTCGACGAGGCTCTGACGATCGCTCTTCGCGCGAATGCGATACGCCGCATTTCTGGCAATGGTGAGCATCCATGTCCGAACGGAGGACTCCGCTCGAAAGGCGGATGCGCTTTGATACACTGACAAAAGCGTTTGCTGCAGCGCATCTTCCGCGGTTGCAGCTTGGCCGGTCACCGCTCGCGTCAGCCGCAGGATTGCCGCTGCATGACGCCGCGCGAGCTGCTCGAACGCCCGGCGGTCTCCGGCAGCCACCTGCACCATCAGGTCCCGGTCGGAGATTGACCCGTCTGACTTTTGCCGATCGAGCATGTGGAGATTCCGAAGAGCCGATAGAGAGGACAGCTTCCGACCAGTCCGGTCACCAAGGGCACCACACCAACCCATCCCCAGGACGTTTGTGGACCAATCCATACCAGAGAGAGCAACGCAATCCCAAGCACGACTCGGATTACACGATCGATGGGGTGTTCGTTTCGAGGAAAAATGGCACTCATGGGGTTACCTCCTTATCGAGGTAGAGTCACTTGCGACCGAAAAGGATTCAACCGGGCCATGGGCGTAGGCCATCGATCCGACGCCGGGGGCTCCGTGATTCGAGGTGAGCCCGAAATCATGACGAATTGGGGCTCAACGCCGCGTCACTCCGGCCGTTGCGCTCACCTCGAGACCCTGGCCCCACCGCTTTTCGACGAGCCACGCCGCGGCAGCGAACGCTACGTAAGAGGACAGTGCCATCATCGCAAACTGCGGCGGCTCGGCGGGCGGTGGCATCACGAAATTCGTCGTTTGGATGGCCAGCATCACCACAGCGAAGATCCAAACTGCCAATTTGCCGCGCGCGTGCTGCGCATAGATCGCCGTGCCGAGAAACAACACCCCGGCTTCCAGGGCAAACGCGATGACCGGTCGATCCCAAAGCCCGAGACCCACTTTGTGTGCGTCGCCCCAAAGCGGAAGATCGGCAACGTGCACCGGCAGGTCCAAGATCCAATGAGAGATCACGCAGAGCCCTACGACCACCCCGCCCCGGCGCCCCCAAACGAGGCCGGCCAATGTTCCGAAGATCACGGCCCACGCGGCTGACGCGGCGAGGCTGTGGGTATAGGGCATGTAGTAGAGATCGAGCGGGCTCGACGCCGTGAATCCAGGCGTGATCCGCACCTTCTCGACGCCAGCCATGATCAGGATCGCCCACAAGACATCGACGAGCTGAACGGCCAGGAAAAGCACCCAAAGCGGCACCCCACCCGAGGCACGACGAAGGCCGAAGCTAGGCCCGTAGTGACCGACGAACATTGCAGGACCCTATCACGGCGGGCGTGCTAAAACACCTTGGTGAGCGAAGAGGCAAAGTCCGGAAAACGGGTCGTCGGAGTGCTCCTCGGGCTCGTGCTCATCGCTGCATTGATTGCCTGGCTCGCCGCCATGCAGCTCGAGAAGAGACGCTCCGTGCCGCCGGGCGGTGGGTCTGCTGAGGGCGCCGCAGTATTGAGCGAAGGCATTCTCTACGAAGCGCAGGCAGGCGATTCAGCCGTGGTCGTCGCCAAAGACGTGGGTTCAGGCAAGGAGCTCTGGCGCGCAGAGCTGGGCTCCCTCACCGCGATGCCGGTCCTCGTCGTCCATGAGAAGCTCATCGAGGTGCAAATCGCCGGCACCCCTTGGATGACCCTCGATCGAGCCACGGGTGAGCCGGTCGAATGATGGGCCAGGGCTCGCCCGAAGTCGTCGAGGGAGGTTGCCATTGCGGCGCCGTGCGATATCGCGTGACGATACGGAAACGTGACGCCGTCCAATGCAATTGCAGCATCTGCAGCAAGAAGGGGTTCGTTCACCTCATCGTCCGAGAGCCCGACTTCGAGCTGCTCCGAGGCGCGGACGCGCTGACCACGTACACGTTCGGGACACACACCGCGAAGCATCATTTCTGCAAGCACTGCGGCATTCATTCGTACTATCGGCCCCGATCCCATCCCGATCGGATCGACGTCAATGTGCGTTGCTTGGAGGGTGTGGACCCATCCGACTTCCACCTCTCCGCCTTCGACGGGCAGCATTGGGAAGAAAACGTGGAAGAGCTACGCCGGCGCCAGCGCGAAAGTCAGTGAAGCTCGATGGTTTGCCATCCGCCGCGCTTCCACATCAGCGTGAAGGTGATTGACTGGAGGATGCGATACATCACTTGCGCGAGGAAGACCAGAACCAGCCCGAACTGAAGCACCGGGCCGATGAGGTACACCGCTGGGAGGAAGAGCAGCCACTGGTACCCCGTTGAGATCATCATGACGCGCTTGGTGTCTCCTACGCCCATCAACGCATTCATCAGCACGACGCCGACGCAGTCGAAAACCAGCGAAGCAGCGAAGATTCGCAAAGGCGTTTCTGCAATGGCGAGGGTCGCGGCGTCGTGGATGAAGACGCTCAAGATCAACTGCGGGAACATCGCGACCGGAACGCTGATCGCGCCGACGACGAGCATGGCGATCTTGGTGACGTCCCACCCCCAGCGCATGGCATCCTCGGGCTTTCCTCGTCCGAGTGCCTGGGCGGCGAGAGAAGCAGCAGCCAGACCGAAGCCGATTCCGGGCAAGATCCCGACCAAGATCAGATCGATGATCACCTTGGTGGCCGCCAGCTCCGGCGTGCCCATCCGAGCGACGAGAGCGAGAAAGACGGTCATGCCCGCCGCAAAGAAGAACTGCTGAAGCCCGGCCGGCGCCGAGAGGCGAATGATCGTCGCGAGTGTCTCCCGGTTCGGTAGTCCATGCAGAAAGCCTGCGTCGCGGGCGTACGTACGCCCCAGCATGAAATAAGAGGCCGTTCCAAAAACGGTCGAGATCGCGGAGGCGACTCCTGCGCCGGTGGCGCCAAGCGCCGGTGCCCCGAGATTGCCGAAGATGAAAACCCAGTTGAGAAAGATGTTGAGCACGTGCATGGAAATCAACGTCCGCATGTAGAGAACGGACTTGTCGACTGCGTTCCAGTAGCCACGAAACGAGAAGTTCATTCCCATGGCGAACATGGCAAACAAGCGCGCTCGCAAGTAAGGCACCCCTTGCTCGACGACCGCGGCATCTTCGGTCAACAGGGGAAAGTATTCGGGGGCGAGCACGATCAGAAACACCGACCAGGGAACCGCGATGGCCACCGCCATCAGCAAGCCTCCATTGAGCGGGATCGCCGTCTCGGTGCGGCGCCTTTCTCCGACGCGACGCGCTGCCATCGCCTGGACACCCGCCGACAGCCCCAAAATGAAGGCGGACAATAGAAAGTTCGCGAATCCGCCGAGCCCGACGCCCGCCAGGGCGGCGTCGCCGAGCGTGCCCACCATCGCCGTGTCCACGAGATTGAGGACGTTCTGCGAGAGCATGCCGCCGATGATCGGAAGCGCGAGCCCGAAGATGCGGCGCCGGCGTCTGAGGGGTACGCCCAGACGGTACCCCTCGGCATGCGCGGTCTCATCCACGGGCGGACTCCAAGGCTGCCGATGCGGCCGACAAGATCAGCGGGGCGCCATGCGAATGGCGCCGTCCAGCCGGATGACCTCGCCGTTGAGATAGCTGTTCTCGATGACGTGACAGGCGAGCGAGCCGAACTCTTCGGGACGCCCGAGCCGGCTCGGATGTGGGATCGCCGCGGCGAGCGCCGTGCGGATCTCGTCCGGAAGCATTCCGAGCAGTGGTGTGTCGAACGTGCCTGGCGCGATGGTGACGACGCGAATCAGCGCTTTCGAAAGATCGCGCGCAGCGGGAAGCGTCAGCCCGACGATCCCTCCCTTGGATGCCGAATAGGCAACCTGGCCGATCTGACCGTCGAAGGCTGCGACCGATGCCGTATTGACGACGACGCCGCGCTCTCCATCCTCGGGCTCGTTGCGGGACATGGCCGAGGCAGCCAGGCGAAGAACGTTGAACGTGCCTACGAGGTTCACCGAGATGATCTTCTGAAAGACGCCGAGATCGTGGGGCGTACCGTCTTTGCCCACGGTGCGCATCGCCATCCCGATGCCCGCGCAGTTGACCGCCGCCCGTAGCGTGCCCATCGACGTCGCCTGCTCGACGGCTGCCTGAACTTCTTCTGCGTTGCTCACGTCGGCGCGCGCGAACGTCGCAGCGTCACCGAGCTCGGAAGCGAGCTTTTTGCCGCGGTCTGCGTTGAGGTCCACGATCACCGCGCGCCCGCCCCGGCTGACGAATTGGCGAACCGTGGCCTCGCCCAAGCCAGAAGCGCCACCCGTCACTAGTGCTACCGAACCATTGATCTTCATCGAGCCCTCCGGGCGCAGATGCTTGGTCGAAGCGAGGGTTCCGTCAAGCAACTAGCGTGCAGGCCTGCCTGCGGCTAAAACCGGGCGGATTCACACTGGATAGGGGACCAGTGCTCTTCAACAGCCTCGACTACATTCTGTTCCTGGGCATCGCCGTCGGAGGGTTCTGGCTGTTGGCCAAGCACGCCCAGCTTCGAATCATCTTCGTGTTCGTGGCGTCGTGCCTCTTCTACATGGCGTGGCACCCCGCGTACATCGTGCTCATCCTCGGATCCACGGTGGTCGACTACGTCGCCGGCCTCCGCATCCACGCCACCGAGGACGACAGAGCCCGCAAACGGTGGCTGCTAGTCAGCCTCGTCTCGAACCTCGGTCTCCTCGGCGTCTTCAAGTACTTCAATTTCGCGTCGCAGGCGACAGCCGACGTATTGGGGCTGTTCTTTGGCGTCCACATCGAGCGTCCACCATTCCTCGAGGTGCTCTTGCCCGTGGGCATTTCGTTCTACACGTTCCAAACCCTGAGCTACACGATTGACATCTATCGGCGACGGCTCGAGCCCACGCGAAGCTTCGTTCGGTTTGCGCTCTTCGTCACGTACTTCCCTCAGCTCGTGGCGGGTCCCATCGTCCGCGCCTCGCAGCTTCTTCCCCAGCTCGAGCGCAAGATCACGCTCAAAGACGAGCAGGTGACACAGGGCCTGTTCTTGATCGCTACCGGGATGGTGAAGAAGGTCGCCATCGCGGACTACCTATCGGTGAATCTCGTCGACCGCGTGTTCGACCAACCGGAGCTCTACACCGCAGCAGAAGTGGTCGTCGCGCTCTACGGCTTCACGATGCAAATCTATTGCGACTTCTCCGGCTACACCGACGTTGCCCGCGGATCGGCCAAGCTCATGGGCCTCGAGCTGCCCGAGAATTTCGATCGCCCGTATCAATCGGCGAGCCCCGCGGAATTCTGGCGCAGGTGGCACATGACGCTATCCACCTGGCTTCGCGATTATCTCTACTACCCGCTAGGCGGATCGCACGTCGGACCTGCCCGCGCCTATTGGAACCTGTGGCTCACCATGTTCCTCATCGGCATCTGGCATGGTGCGTCTTGGACCTTCGTCTTCTACGCCCTTCTGCAATCCGCCGCGATGGTGACGCACCGCTTCTTCTACCGGCTTTCGGGCCGCACGCGCGACACGGTGGACTCGTGGCACCTGCGTGCGTTCAAGGTGTTTTGGGCGCTTCAGTTCGTGGTGTTCTCGCGAATCTTGTTCCGCGCGACCAGCCTCGACAACGCCGTTGACGTGACGACGCGACTCGGCAGCGGAACCTTCTCGGTCGCCCAGATCTCGACCGGTGTATGGGCGCTGCTGCTTGCAAGCTTCGCTGCACACTACACCCCCAAGCACTGGTTCGAATCGGTCGAGCTTCGCTTCAAGGCGATGCCCGCCCCGGCTCAAGGCGTTGCGCTCGCCGCGGTGGGCTTCGGGCTGAGCTTCGTCGCCACCAGCCAAGTCGTTCCCTACATCTACTTTCAGTTCTGATGCACGATAAACACGACCGCCGGCTATCTCCTCTACAGCACCTCGTCACGGTGGTCGCGTTCATGCTGGCCGCCTGCGCGTTGACGTACGTGGTGCCGGCCATGGCGGCGCTGAGGCCCTGGATCCCCGGGGAGGAGGGCGTGCCCATCGCTCGGCTCTTCAGGGCAAAGGGAGAAATCCCCGCCTTTGCCGGTCATGGCGGGTCTTACCGAGCCACGACATCGACCGACATCAGCACCGATCGACTGGCCGAGACCGTCGGCGAAACGGTGGCTCGAAACCTCGGCCCCAGGCGCGTGGTGGTTCCGCCGCCGAGAACGGACGACGTGCTGAAGATCGAGCCGTCGGAATACGACGGTATCTCGGTGTACATCGAGGACCCTTCGGGGGACGGAATGCGGCCCTTCTACGAAGCGCTCGAAAGGACCGCGCGCGGAGAGGAAGGTGCCATCACGCGCGTTGCCCACTATGGCGACTCCAGCATCGCCACAGACTTGATTACGTCGACGGTGCGGGAAAACCTTCAGGCGCGTTTTGGAGATGCCGGCCACGGGTTCGTGCTCGCCGCAAAGGGGTACATTCCTTACAAGCATCGCGGAGTGAGGCAATCATCGAATCCCGATTCCTGGGCCGTTCGCGAGGTCGTACGGCGCCAGGATCGAGACGGATTCTACGGCTACGGCGGCGTGCAATCGCGTGCGAACCCCGGCGCCTGGGCGCGAATCGGCACGGCACGGGGAGGAGAGATCGGCACGCGAGCCTCGCGCTTCGACATCTACTATCAGGAGCAGCCGCGCGGCGGTAAGCTCACGGTGCGTCTCGACGACGGGAAGCGGGAAACCATCTCGACGAGGGCCGACGGCACCAACGATGCCGTGTACTCCATCGATGCCCCCGACGGCCCGCACCAGATCGAGCTCCGCTATGCGCGAGGCGGCCCCGTTTACGTATACGGTGTCGTGCTGGAGCGAGACGGCCCCGGCGTCGTGTACGATTCCCTCGGGCTCGTGGGTGCGCGCGCCAACCGCCTGCTCAACTACGACGAAGCGCACATCCGAAGTCAGCTCGAGCGCCGCGGCACGGACCTCATCGTCCTTGGTTTCGGCGGCAACGAAGCAAGCGACGACCGTGCTGAGGATGCGTTCTACGAAGATTATCTGCAGGTACTTCGCCACATGCGCCAAGACCGGCAAGACCTCGGCTGTCTGGTGTTTGCACCGCTCGATCAAGCGCACCGCGAGCTCGGACGCATCCGGACCTTGGACACCATTCCGAGAATCGTGGCCGCACAACGCCGAGCTGCCCTCGATTCGGGCTGCGCCTTTTACGATACGTGGGAGGCGATGGGCGGCGAAGACGCCATGCGTCGCTGGTACAAGGCTCGCCCTCGGCTGGCGATGAGCGACTTCCGGCATGCCACGCCAGCCGGCTACGAAATCATCGGCAACATGTTCTACAAAGCGCTCTTGGCCGGCTTCGCCGACTACTTGGCCCGAAGCGCGTCCGCCGAGCGGTTGCCCGCATCGAAAGAACGATCCGCAGATTCGCGTTCCGGCTCGATGGGCATCCCTTCGAGCAGCGCCTTGAGCAAGACCTCGCCCAGGCGCTCGTATCCGAGGCGGCTGAAATGAATGTGGTCTTGCGACGCGTAGGCTGGGTCGCTTGCAGCCCACTGCACCATCGATAGCGCTCCGCCCTGGAACGCCACCAAGTCGAAGAAGCCGCAACCCAGCTCGAGCGCGACGCGGTGCTGAACCTCGATCAAGCGCAGGGTTCGGGCTCGATCTTCGAATACCCGCTCCTCGACCTGCATCGGGCGGTCGGACGGACCGATCAACAGGCACGAGGCCTCGGGAACGGTTTCGCGCACGCGTTCGACGACCGCCCGAAGGTCGCGCTCGTAGTCCTCGATCGGCGAATCGTCACCGCTCTCGTTGGTTCCATAGGCCAGGACCACCAAGTCCGGCTTTCTGCGGCGCAGATGCTCGCGATAGATCGCGTCGTCCCAAAGCAGCTGATAACGCGCGCGCGAGCCGTTGATTCCCAACGTGTCGACGACGACGCCGGGTCGATCGCGTTCCACCGCTAGGCCGAAGAGCCAGACCGGGCGCTTGCTCAACGTGCGAATCTCGAAGCGATGCGGCCCATCGGGGACGCGGAACGCTGCGTAAGCCGTCGACGGCCTCCGGGAATGTGTCGAAATCCGGCGTGCCTTGCGGCCGTCGATGAAGACGTCCAGGTCCCCGCCCTGCGGATGGCTCATGTAGTAGAGCTCAAAGAAGCTCGCGCTCCGACCGCTTTCCGCGTCCCGCGCGATGGTCACCGCACCGAACGAATTGGGGCGTGTGCTCTCCATGGCGAGCCCCGCAATGCCCACGCGCTCCACCTCCGTGTCGCCGACACGAATCCGGTGCGTTTCCCATTGCCTTCCATCGCTATCGACATCGATGTCGTGGTGCCGATACGTGCGCCACGGATGGACGGGAAGCACGAAACCATGACCGGCGTCTCCATACCGAGCCTGCAGCTCGCGCCGAATGTATCCCGTGAAGAGATCGCTCGCGACGTGGGATGCACCGAAGAAGACGAGGCGGGCTTGCCCCTCCCCCGAAGCAGCGCGGGCGAGCGCTTCGTGCAGAGCCTTCATCGAGCCCCCATCGCGATCTTCGATGGCGATGCCGAGGCCGAGCTTGTCGTTCGGAGGCGGCTCCAACAGCTTGGGACCCATCCGCTGCGACGATCGAAGCACGCCCAGCGCACCGGTCTCGGCAAGCGCCGCGGGAGCTGTCGGCGTGGCATCGGCCGAGCTCGTCGACGCGCCGTATCCGAATGTCCAGGCGCCTGCGATCGCCACCCCCGCGAGGACCACCGCCAACGGGGAGCTCCATAGATTCCCTAGCCGCACGCCCTCACAATGGCGATCGCGTGTGATCCAGTCAAATTGACGTGAAAACGAGACCGAAGTCAGCCATGATGCCGGCCATGAAATCGCGCGAGCTTCTCCTCACCGCCGCCAAGTTCCGCGTGGCTCGCTTGAGATTTGAAGGCCCGGAAGGCCAAGAGATCATCCGAGACGTGGTGGAGCACCCGGGAGCAGCCGTGATCCTCCCCCTGTTGGACGACGGCCGGGTGGTGATGATCCGCAACCTACGTAGGACGGTCGGCAAGGTGCTCTGGGAGCTACCCGCCGGCACGCTCGACGAAGGCGAGCCTCCCGAGGTCTGTGCAGCGCGCGAGGTGGAGGAAGAGACCGGGTACCGCGCGGGTCGCGTCGAGCCTCTGATCGAATTCTACGCTTCGCCAGGCGTCTTGAACGAGCGGATGTACGGATTCTTGGCCACTGACCTCGAACCGACCTCGCAGGCTCTCGAGGAGACCGAGGAGATCGAGGTCTTTCCAATTCCGCAGTGGCAAGTCCGAGACATGCTCAAGGACGGCCACATCGAGGACGCGAAGACGATCGCGTTGCTGCTCTACTGGATGCATCTGTACACGCCGTAGGGCCGCCCACGAGCATCGACGTCCATGGAGCTGTTGAGCCGCATTCAAGACAACTGGATCGTCCTGCTCATCCCGGTGATCAGCGCCTTGGTCGGCTGGTTCACCAACGTGGTCGCGATCAAGATGATGTTCTATCCCATCGAGTTCGTGGGGATTTCGCCGTATCTCGGCTGGCAAGGTGTCATCCCCGCCAATGCGCTTCGGCTGGCCAGGGTGTCGAACGCCCTGATCACCGAGAAGCTCCTCTCCCTGCGTCAGCTATTCGACGAAACGTTCGACGCGCACGCCTTCACGGGCAAGCTGGGTGCAGTCATCGACGAGCTGACGGAGCAGGTGATCGACGAGATTGCCAACAAGCACGCGAAGGCCCTGTGGGACAACGCGGGCGAATTCATGCAGAACAAGATGCGTGAACGAGCTCGCGCCGAGGTGCTCGAGGTATCCCGAGCGATCGCCATGGACATGGCCGACGACATCGACAACATCTTGGACATCGAGAAGACCGTTCTTGACGCAATCGAGCAACAAAGAGGCCTGATGGGTGAGATGTTCTACGAAGTCGGGCGGCAAGAGTTCAAGTTCATCGAGCGCTCGGGGCTCTACTTCGGGTTTCTGTTCGGCATATTCCAGATGCTCGTATGGGTGCTCTATCCCCTGCCCTGGATCCTTCCTGCAGCGGGTTTCGGCGTCGGCTATCTGACGAATTGGATCGCGATCAAGTTGGTGTTCTCTCCTCGCGAGCCAACCCGGATCGGGCCGATCACCGTGCAGGGTCTGTTTCACAAGCGGCAGAACGAAGTGGCCGAAGCATTCGGCCGCACCGTCGCCACGCGCGTGCTCAACGCAGACAACATCGTGAACACCGTGATGGAAAGCGGTGGGGCTGCCCGGATGAACGAAATCGTCGAACGCCGAGTCGGCGAGCTGATCGACAAGTACGAGGCGCACCCGATGGCCGTGCTACTGGTGCCCAAAGAGGATCGTGCAGCGCTCCGGTCCGAGTTGTTGGAGCGCGTCAAGAGCGAGTGGCCCAAGCCTGGTGGCTTCTTTCACACGTTTGCGGGACAGTCCGTCGACCTCGACGGAGAGCTGGAACGCCGGATGAGGGCCCTGGACCGGGAGAGCTACGAGGGCGTTCTCCGTCCCGCCTTCCAGCAGGACGAGTGGAAGTTGATTGCGGCGGGCGCCGTGCTCGGAACCATCGCTGGCGTCCTGCAACTCGTGTACATCTTCGGCGACGCCATGGAACGGCTCGGTCGCTAGCGCTGGCCGAACGAGCCCCGAGCGGCTACACACTGCGACGTGGAACAAACCGCCACCCTTCTCGTTTGCTGCCCCGATCGCAGGGGCTTGGTCGCGGCCCTAGCGCAGGTGCTCTACGGCCACGGTGCGAACATTCTCGATGCGGACCAGCACACCGACCCGGTGGCAGGCCAATTTTTTCAGCGCATTCGGTTCGACATGTCCGAGCTGCATACCGATCGTCGCAGCCTGGAGACTGCCATCGGAGAGGTGGCGCATCGGTTTTCCATGAGCTGGCGCATCTCCGATGGCACGCAGCGCTACCGAACGGCTATTTTCGTTTCGAAGTACGACCACTGTTTGTACGACCTGCTGCTCAGGCAGCGCGCCGGCGAGCTGGCAACGGAGTTTCCGCTCATCGTCAGCAATCATCCCGATCTCGAGCCGGTGGCAAAGCAGTTCGACATTCCGTTCCATCATCTGCCCATCACGAAAGAGACGAAGCGAGAGCAGGAGGCAAAGGCGCTCTCGTTGCTGAAGGACGAAGGCGTCGATCTGGTCGTCTTGGCTCGTTACATGCAGATTCTAACCGACGACTTCCTCAGAGCCTTCCAGGGGCAAGTGATCAACATCCACCATTCCTTCTTGCCTGCATTCATGGGCAGCAAACCCTACCACCGCGCCTTCGAAAGAGGGGTCAAGCTGATCGGCGCGACCGCGCACTATGCCACTGCGGATTTGGATGAAGGCCCGATTATCGAGCAGGACGTCGTCCGATGCTCGCACCGCGATTCCGTAGAGGACCTGGTGCGCAAGGGCCGCGACCTCGAAAAGGTCGTATTGGCGCGCGCGGTTCGGTGGCACCTTGACGATCGTATCCTCGTCTACGACAACAAGACCGTGGTCTTTAGCTAGGAGCCCGCATGTCAGAACGAGTCCAACTCAACGTCGACGATGCCGTTGCGACGGTGCGCATGTCCCGCCCGGAAAAACGCAATGCGCTCGATGCAGCGATGTTCGAAGGCCTGATCCGAACGGGCAAAGAGATCATGGCGAACAAGAGCATCCGCGCCGTGGTGATACACGGCGAAGGCAAGGGCTTTTCCGCGGGGCTCGACTTCGGGTCGTTCATGGGCTCTCCACAGCTCATGCAGAAGCTCCTCGAGCGAAAAGAAGAAAGTCTCGCCAACATGGCTCAACGAGCTGCATGGATCTGGCAAGAGGTGAACGTTCCGGTCATCGCCGCCGTCCATGGAGTCGCGTTCGGAGGCGGACTGCAGATCGCGCTGGCCGCAGACCTTCGGTACGTGACCTCCGATGCGCAGCTCTCGGTGATGGAGATCAAGTGGGGGCTGATTCCGGACATGAGCTTGACTCAAACTCTGCCGAGGCTCGTACCCCTGGACGTGGCAAAAGAGCTCACCTTCACGGGACGCATCATCTCGGGCGACGAGGCCGTCGCGCTCGGGCTCGCGACGAAGGTCAGTGAGGATCCTCTGTCCGAAGCGTTGGAGACGGCGAAGCTCGTCGCAACCAAGTCTCCCCACGCGATCCGCGCTGCCAAGACGCTCCTCAATGACGCCCCCGGCATGACACGTGCTGACGCCTTGAAGCTGGAAACCGCGCTGCAGGTGAGCCTCTTGGGAAGCCCCAATCAAATGGAAACAGTGCAAGCGAACATGCAGAAACGCGAGCCCTCGTTCAAGGACCCAGATTGATCAGCTTGGCTCGGGTGGTCTCGAAACTCTAGGCTGGTACTTGCAACAGTCCGGGGGGCAAACGTCGGGGGCGGGGCCTCGTTTCCCGAGGGCTTGGCGCACCGTCACCTTGCCCAGCCGTTCTTCGATTAGCTCGCGAATCATCGAGACGAATGCCGGGTGGGTGCCCACGGTGGAGGCCCTGGTCAGCGTGATGCCAAGCTCGTTCGACCGGTCTCGCGCTTCGTGGTCGAGGTCCCAAACGACCTCCATGTGATCCGAGATGAAGCCGATCGGCGCGACGACGACGTCCTTGACGTTGATCTGAGCCAATGCGTCCAAGTGGTCCAGGATGTCCGGGCCGAGCCAAGGGATGTGAGGCGGGCCGCTCCTGCTCTGGTACACCACCTGCCAACGATCGTGACGCGCTCCCTCGGCGACGAGTCGAGCGGTCTCCTGAAGCTGCTCGACGTAGTCACACGTCTCGGCCATGGCGTCGGGAATGCTGTGCGCGGTGAACGCGACGCGAGCGCATTCCCGACGCGCCTTGGGGAGAGTTCCTAGGGCGGCCAGCAGATGGTCGACGTTCGCTTCGATGAATCCGGGATGATTGTAATAGGCTCGCAGCTTGTCGACTCGAGGCGCGCCTTCGCCCACCTCCTGGCGAGCCTTTTCGATGTTTTCGAGATATTGGCGGCAACCGCTGTAGCTGCTGTAGGCGGACGTGAAGAAGGCTAGAGCGCGCTTTTTTCCTTCATCTCGCATCTGGCCCAAGGCTTCGGCGAGAAACGGGTGCCAATTGCGGTTGCCCCAGTATACGGGAAGCTCGATCTGATGCTCGCGCAGCTCGTCTTTCAGAGCGGCGATCAGTGCACGGGTCTGATCGTTGATGGGGCTCTTGCCGTCGAAATGATTGTAGTGCGCTGCGACTTCTTTGAGCCGCTCAGGGGGGACATTCTTGCCGCGGACCACGTTCTCCAGAAAAGGCATGACATCCGCCCGCTTCTCCGGCCCTCCAAAGGACACCAAGAGCACACTGTCGTATTCCAAGTCGTTGTCGTCCACGCCGGAACTCTCGCGCCATAGGGCGGCATGCGCAAGCCCTGACTCTTGCCATTCGAAGACAGCTGTGCTCTAGGTTGCGGGGTGCGGGTTACGATTCTCGGAAGCGGGAGCGAAGGCAACGCGCTTTTCTTCGAGTCGGGAACGACCAGTGTCTTGGTCGATGCGGGCCTGTCCCACCGCGAGCTCGTTCAGCGATTCGCCGCGGTGGGGCGTGAAACGCCGAACGACGTGTCGGCCCTGATCGTCACGCACAGCCATGGGGACCACGCGGCGCACGCGTCGGTCTGCGCAACGCGATTGCGCTGTCCGGTACACGCGAGCGAAGAAACGATGCCGTCGCTTCGCCTCCGCCGATCGGTGCGGACCGAGCCCTTTTCCGCGGGGCGGCAATTTCGAATCGGCGAGATCACCATTCACTCGGTTCGGCTGCCCCATGACGCGCCGCAGGTCGCATTGGTGTTCGAAACCAAGGAGACCGCGATCGGGCTCGTCACGGACCTCGGACACGTGCCAAGGGGGCTGCCACGCTTTCTGGGAGAATGCGAGACCCTGCTGCTGGAGAGCAATCACGACTCGGACATGCTTGCTTCGGGACCGTACCCAACGGTGCTGAAGCGGCGCGTGGGCGGCTCGCTCGGCCATCTGTCCAACGCACAAGCCGGAGACCTCCTCGCATACCTACCCCAAGTACCGAAGCGTGTGGTCCTCATGCATTTGTCGCAGACCAACAACGCTCCGCAACTCGCGAAGAGCTCGGCCGAGGCCGCGCTCGGGCACGGAAGAACGCAGCTCTTGGTGGCTCATCAACGCCAGCCGCTATCTCTCGGAGCCATACGAGACACACAACTTCGGTTAGCTCTTTGAGGAAGCACGGATGGGCCTTTGGTACGAAGAGACTTTCGACGATCACATTCGGCTCGGCCTCCGGGTCAAGGAGACGTTGTTTTCGGGCCAAAGCCCGTACCAAAGGGTCGAAGTCCTCGATACGGGCGGCTTCGGCCGGGTGCTCGTGCTCGACAACGTCTTCATGACGAGCGAGTACGACGAGTTCCTGTACCACGAGCTCCTCGTCCACCCTGCGCTGACCACCGCGCCGAGGATCGATCGCGTGCTGGTGATCGGCGGAGGGGACGGTGGGACCGTCCGCGAGGTGCTCCGGCACCGAGAGGTCGGCACCTGCGTCATGATCGAGCTCGACCGAATGGTGGTGGAGGTGTCGAAGGAGCACCTGCCCAGCATCGGCACTGCATGGGATGATCCTCGGCTCGATGTCCGCTTCATCGACGGCATCGAGTACGTGAAGGAGAGCGACGACGAAAAGTACGACGTGGTGCTGCTCGATGGAACCGATCCCGTAGGGCCGGGCGCAGTGCTCTTCGACGAAACCTTTTATGAGGGTTGCAAGCGCATGCTCACACCGGACGGCGTCATGGCGCTCCAGAGCGAGTCCCCGCTGCTAATGATGGACGTGTTCGTAGAGACCCAGCACAAGCTTCGAAAGCTGTTCTCCGAGGTGCACCCATACATAGGCCCGGTGCCACTCTACGGAACGGGCACTTGGAGCTGGACCTGGTGCTCCGATACGGGCGAGCCGCTTCGGCCCATACTGGAACGCCAAGCCGCCGTCGTGGAGGGCTCAAAGGCGTACAACGAGGAGATCCACCGAGCGGCGTTCGCACTTCCCAATTACGTTCAGCGTGCGTTGAAGCTGTAGGGGTAAGCACCGGGCTCGGAAAAACGCGACACGAGGCTCCACGGAACGGGGCGCCGACAGCTGGCACGGACGCTGACACTGGCACGGACGCTGACACTGGCACGGACGCTGACACTGACACTGACACTGACACTGACACGGACGCTGACGCTGACGCTGTCGCTGTCGCTGTCGCTGTCGCTGTCGCCGACTCGTCCTCGCTTGTCCTTGGTTTGAGGTTTGGCCGCACGGGGTGAGGCCAAACCCCAAACCAAGGAGTCGCTCATGGAAAGAAACAACGTCTACGAACGAGCCCGAGAGGTGGTGCGCGAGCTCGGTCCGATGCTCCGGCTAATTCGAGCGCGCGACAAACCCCTTGCCGAGCAACTTCGTCGCGCTGCACAAAGCGTCGTGCTCAACATCGCCGAGGCACGCGGAAGCGATGCCG
>LJTN01000077.1 GCA_001303415.1 Myxococcales bacterium SG8_38 | reverse complement strand
TCGGCGAGACCGACTATGAAACCGTGCAGGCCGTCTCGGCCGCGCGCGTGCCGTCTCTCGTCGGAATCCATCCCGAGGTCGACGAGCAGCTCGACGCAATCGTGCACAAGGCGCTGGCCAGAAAGCCCGACGAGCGCTTTCAGACCGCGCGCGAGTTCGGTGACGCGCTCGCGAGCTACCTCTTTCATCATCAGATGAAGGTCACGCCCTACGACATCGCCAACCTCGTCAAGGCGGTCCTCGAACGAGAGAAATCGGTGCCCCCGCAGCCGGTGATGATCGACACGATGATTCAGGAGGAGCTGGCGCGCTTCACCTCCCTCGAGAGCAACGCGAACGTCCCGATCGATCCATCTCAGTCATTCGCGCTGAGCCCGGACAACGAAGGGTCGCGCCCCCTCGATGCGTCCGAGTTCGTGGACCCCAGCAACTGGTTCGAAGGAGACGAGGAGGTCGAAACCGCGATCGAGCGGGTCCGCGACAGTGCGCCGGCCGGCGCGACGATGGGCTGGTTCGAGTCCAAGGACGAAGGTCTCAAGGCGCCGCGCCCGGCAGCCATCCCTCCCATGGGGCCCTCCCTCAATCCTCCCTCCCGCAGCAAGTCGCACGAAGGCTCGGTGATGACGTTTCGGCCGCCTGGGGCGACGCCGGTTTCGATTGCGGCACGGCGAGAGAGTCAAACGGCGAAAGCCGAGGCGGCCGAGCCATCCGCGCCGGCCAAAGGCGGCGGCTCGAAGGTGGCCCTTCTCGTCTTGGGCGTCTTGGTGTTGGCCGCGGCGGGCGTCGCCACGGGTTGGTTCCTCACGCAGTAGGACGGCGCGCCTTCGATCGGATGCTGCGGCTGACCTGACGAAGCCGGACGTAGTCCTGCGGACCGAGGCCTCCCTCTCCGAATCGCGCCGCGAGATAGGCATCGGTGACCTCTCGCACCTCCTCGGCCGCAGGAAAGCCAGATTCGCCGAGCGCATCGGCGTGCTCGCTCGGCGTGACATCGGGCGGGCGGGCATGACCGGCGCTGCGCAGGCTGCTCTCGAGCGAAAGATACAGGCGTACGGCGCGATCGCGATCGGGATCGAGCAGGCGTCCTGCGCGGCTTTGGCGCCTTCGCTTTTGCCTCCATCGTACGAAGAGCACGCCGAGCCCGAACAGGCTCATGACGCCGACGAACCAGCGCCAATCCGGCCGGAAGGGGATCGGACCCAGATTGGTTTCCTCTCCCGTGGTCGCACCGCCGTCGGGAGCTCGGCCGAGACGCCAGTCGCGCCGAAGCGATCGGTACCAGTCGAGCATGCCGCGCAACGCCTGGGCCTGGTCCCGGATGTTGTACTCGACCACGTACTCCGCCCAGCGGACACGCATGGCGTCCAGCATTTGGCGCAGCTTGACGATCAAACCCGATGGCGAAGCGAAGACCTCGCGGGAGGCTGGCGTCGGGTCGAAGGGGATCCATTGGCCGTCGATGTACACCTCGACCCAGCTATGCGCATTGCCGTTCCGGACCGCGTAGTAGCTGCCATAGGGGTTGTAGTCGGCGCCGAGGAAACCGGTCACGTTGCGGGCCGGCAGGCCCAGCGTGCGGACCATGATGGCCATGGCGGTCGAGAAGTATTCGCAGTGGCCGCCCTTGGCCTCGAACAAGAAAACGTGGAGCGGGTCCTTGCCATCGGTGTTGGGCTGCTCGAGCGTGTAACGGAAATCGCCCGCGCGTAGGTATCGCTCCACACGCATTGCCTGCGTTCGTGGGTCCGAAGCGCCGCCCGCAACCTGCTGGGCGAGCGCCGCGATCCGCTCATAGCCGTCCGGCACCTCGAGGTAACGCTCGCGCAGCGTCTTTGGGATGCGTTCCTGCAGGCCTCTGCGCTCCGGCTCCACGAAGACCTTGTAGGTCAGGGCGGTATCGAGCCCGCCTCGGTATCGGACGTCGAAGCCCGGCGCGAGAGTGATCGTCCGGTAGCGGTTGCGACCCGATCGGATGGCCGGCGGAACCTGCAGGGCCACCGCACCGTCCGGTATGAAGAGCACGGCTTCTTCCATCGGGTCCAAGATGATCTCGTACTCGCTATCGTCCGGCTTTGGCGGACGGAACAAGATGTATTGATCTGCCAGACGCTGGACGTCGGACCCAGCCGCCTGCGTGCGCGACCAGCGTCCCTCGTCATAGCGGTCGAACGAGGTGCCCCGCAGGCGTATGCCGATCGATGGCGGAGGCGGACTCGGCAGCCCCTTCATCTTTACGCGCATGACGACAGTGGGGTCGTCGCGGATCGTGCCAAAGCCGCCGAGCTCGACGTCGTCCCCAAAGCCCGCCACCGACTGCGTGCGCGCGCCGAGCCCGGAAAGAAACCCGAAGCCGACCCGCGGAAAGGCAAAGAACATCGCGGCCGTCAGAATGAAGAGGGGCACCGCCAAGAGGGTCGTGCCGCCGAAGAACGCGGGTGTGGCGAGAGATCGGCTTTCGAGCTGTGCGCGCAGCATGGCCGTGCCAGTGCCGTGCTGCGTTTCGAGCTCCTTGCGAAGGTGGGTGAGCGTGAGCATCCACGGCATGACCACGACGAAGCCGAAGAAGACGACCGCATAGTCGAGGCCGGACGAGAGCACGGTCCCGGCGATCAAATGCAAGAAGGCCAGAATCGCGATTTGCTGATAGTCCGCGGCGCTCTTGCGGTGTGCGAGGCGAGAGATCTGAAGAAAGGCGGCGTACTGGACCCCCACGGTGAGCGTGGCTTCGCCGGCCAGGGCTCGAACGACTTGGACCACCAAAAAGACGACTGCCGCGATGTTCCAGAAGCGCGAATATCCGGGTCGGTCGAGCAAAGGCCGCTCCGCAAACCAGCTGACCACGAAGGCCGCGATGACGAGGACCGAGTCGACCGGCGTGAAGGTCGTTCCCAGCATCAGCGCGACGAGCCCGAGCCCCGCAAACAAATAGGCGACGAGCTTGTGGGCGAAGGCGAATCTCATGCTGCCCGTCTCCCCGGCTCGTCGTCCGTGCGCCCGAGCGTCCGCGTCTCTTGAAGGAGCGCCAAGAAGCGCCAGATTGGATCCGGCGCCGAGCCTCCCACGACCAAGGGGGAGACGCCGTCGGCGGCCTGCACTTGCACCGAAACGCCGCGTGCCAGGTAGTCTGCGGCGACCGTGGCCACCTCCGAAATCGTTTGCTCGAAACGCTCCCTCCACGGAGCTTCGTCCTCGAGCCCGGCGGGACGGAGGTTGTCTACCGTGAGCGTCACCAGCGAGCTCGCATCTTGCTCGTGCTCGCGGACGACCAAGTCGCCGCGGCTCGCGGTTCGTTTCCAGTGGATGTCCCGCGCCTCGTCGCCTTCGCGATAGAATCGCACGCTGCCCGCGAATTCGCTTCCCCGGCCCGTTCGATGCATGGGCGCGGCATCTCCTACCAGGGCTTGCACCGGCGGCGCAGACACGTGCCCGAGCAGCTGCGGATAGACGACCGCTTCATCGGGCTGGAACACGGTGTAGCCCTTTTCGATGAGACCGAACGGATATCGGGTCCGGACACGCATGGTGCCCAGCTCCAGGACGCCTCGGCGGGGCGTGTCGAGCTTGTAGGCGGCGTCCCCGGATTGTCCGGGACCGACCCGTAGAAAACGTGCGGGGCCGGTCTCCACGCCATCGATCTCGTCGATGACCTCTACCGAAACGCTGGCCAACCATCGCTTCTCGTTGGAGGCGTCGACCTCGATGAGCGAGCGCTTTCCGGCGAACATACGCGCCGGGAGCTTCCGGTGAATCCGAAGCTTCCAAAGCGCGAGGTCGCTGAGGACGCCACTGACCAACAGCAGGCTCAAGAGCAGACCGAGCACCAGATAGAGAAGATTGTTGGCTGTGTTCACGGCCGCGAACCCGACGCCGCCGGTGACCAGCAGGAACGCCCGACCCTCGCGCGTCAGCCGAAACTTTCGCCTGCTCCGCCTTCGTCGAAAGATCCGCATCGGGCCGGCCGGTCAGAGAGGAACGGACACGACGGTGAGCAGCTCTCGGATCACACGCTGCGCGTCGTCGCGCACGGAGGTGCCAGCGACGGCGCCGGCGACCTTCACGCGGTGCGCGAGCACCGGACCGGCAAGTGCCTTCACGTCGTCTGGCAAGACGTACGACCGACCTTCCACCAGCGCTCTGGCCCTGGTTGCGCGCTCGAAGCCGAGGGCGCCGCGCGTCGAGGCGCCCACCGAAAGAAGCGGTGTGCTCCTGGTGGCGATGACGATGCGATGCAGGTAATCGAGCACCGCGTCATCGACGCGCACCGAGTCGACCGCCTGTTGCACGTGACGAAGCTCGCTTGCGCTCATGACCGCGTCGATCTTCTGCACGGGGTCCGTGCCGCGCCGGTTGAGCACGTCGCGCTCCACGCCTGGAGGCGGATAGCCGATGCTCAGCCGCACTAAGAAACGATCGAGCTGCGACTCTGGCAACGGGTAGGTCCCGTAGAACTCTTGCGGGTTCTGCGTCGCAACGACGAAGAATGGATCGTCGAGCATGTAGGTCTCGCCATCGATCGAGACCTGGCGCTCGTCCATGGCCTCGAGCAGCGCGCTCTGGGTTTTCGGCGTGGTGCGGTTCACTTCGTCCGCGAGCAACACCTGCGTGAAGATGGGCCCGGGCCGAAATTCGAAGGTGCCCTTGAGCTGATTGAACACATTGCCGCCGAGCACATCCGTCGGCATCAGGTCGGACGTGCACTGAAGACGGCGGAACGAGATGCCGATGGACGCAGCCAGCGCGCGCGCCAAGGTGGTCTTACCCACGCCGGGGACGTCCTCGAGGAGCAGATGACCTCGCGCGAGCAGCGAGACCACTGCAAGCTTGATCACCTCTTCCTTGCCGCGAACGACGAGCGAGACGTTTTGAACGAGACGCTGCGCGAGCTGAGTCGCGTTTTCTGAAATGTGCGCAACGCTGGTTTGAGCCACTTTTGGAGCCTACCACACCCAACGTTATGGGTAAAATATTACAATCGCACTGACCGAGCAGTCAGTAATTCAGTTCTTTTCCACAGGTCCAACGAAGCACCAAGCACTCGCTATTCCGGGGGCTTGGATGCGGAATGCGTCAAGCTTTCCACACTCTCGGTTGTGGACAGGATGGCATCGGGGTCCTCGAAGAGGAACGCCTCGATCTCGGCCCGGCGTGCATGGGCATCGCGGCGTCCCATCTCGATCAGCGCCTCCGCGAAGCCGCCATCGAAGAGCAGATAGCTGGCGAGGTCGGCGTCTGCGCCGGCACCGACGTCCAGCAAGCTGATGAATGCCCGTCCGAGGCTCTTTCCGAATCGGACGCGGTTCGATGCGAGATAGTCGGCGGCCACTTGTCCGATGTCCGTGCTCGGCCGCAACACCAGCGAGCTCAGCAGTCGGCGCGGCGCCAGCGCGCCACGGGTTTTGGCGGCCTCGTTCAAGCGATCGAGAAACGAAGGGCCGTAGGCCCGGACGCCGTCCTTGAGGAAATCGTTGATGCGTTGCACCTCCAAGAGGTCGGTGTTCACGTGATCGAGAAGGAACGCGTTGAGGACCTTGCCCAGCATGTAGGTCGCGCCCGGGTACACCCCGTTTACCACCGCTCGCCGGTCGGGGGAATGCGGTGTCGAAAGCCCGACCACCAGGAGACGGTTCATTCCGAGATGAACCGAGGGACCCATCGGGGTGTTCAACCTGAGGCCCCCGTCGCAATGGATCTCGTCGCCTATCTCGACGGCCGGAAAAATCAGGGGAATCGCGGCCGATGCGAGGACGTGGTGCTGTCCGATCTGTGCTCGGCGAACCAAGGCATGGAGGCCCAAGCTCTGGGGAATGCCGACGCCCGGCGCGGCGTCGACGAAGATCACGGGCTGGCCCGTGCCGACGTGGGTGGTGCTCACGGTGAGCGCACGCAGCGTGCCGGTGCGGATGTTCTGCCGAAGCCGGCGCCATGCCACGGTGCGGCCCACCAGCGCCGAGAGCGGCGCTGGGTCGAAGACGCCGCGTGCCTGTCCCGCGCCGCCCAACAAGACGCGGTAAAGCCCCGCTGCTTGCCGAATGCCGAATCCGAGCACGTGCGCAAGCTCGAGGCCGGTCCAGACGGAGACGAGCTGCTTCAGGCCGCTCGGGACGTCGTGGATCGCCGAAGCGATGAAGGTGCCGTTCACTGCGCCGACGCTCGTGCCCGAGATCAAGTCCACCTTGGGCGGCACGCCCTTGGCGTCGGCGAACTCGCCGAAGATGTACTCGAGGATGCCCACCTCGTAGGCCCCTCGAGCGCCGCCTCCAGAAAGTATCAAGCCAAGCCCGCTCACCTTTCGTCCTCGTCCTGTTTCAATTGTAACAGCCCGCCGGGGTCGCCGCCGAGATCCTCGTCGGCGAGGAGGCGCCGGATCTCGGGCGGCAGCCAGATGTCACGATGGGGCAGCTGGCAGAGCGCCTGTTGGAGCACCCTTGCCCGCCGCCACGGCGGCGCCGCAGGCGACACATACAAGACGACCTCTCCTGCGACTTTGCAGAGCCCCCCGTCGATGTGTGCTTCCTCGGGCAGCTCCTCCTCCAGAAGCCGGATGCCCAGGCGCATCAGGGCTCGCTCCATGGCATCGACCTTTCGTGCGAGGTCCACGGTCGGTAGCGTGGGCCCGCGAGACTCGCCCCGCAATCTGGGCGTTTCCAAGCGCCGGCTGGTAGAATGCGGGAGCTTTGATTCGCTTGGCCAAACCGTGGATCGGCGAGGACGAACAACGAGCGGTCGCTGCCGTGCTCGAGTCCGGACAGCTCGTGCAGGGGCCGCTGGTGGAACGTTTCGAGCACGCCGTCGCTGCCCTGGTCGGCCGCAACCACGGGGTCGCGGTATCGAGCGGCACCGCGGCGCTCCAGCTCGCGCTCAAGGTCTTGCAGGTCGCGCCAGGGGACGAGGTCCTCTGCCCGGCGCTGAGCTGGCCGAGCCCGGCGCATGCCGTCCGCATGGCCGGGGCGAAGGTGCGCTTCGTGGACGTCGAGGAGGACGAGTGGAACAGCACGGCCGAGGCGCTGCGGGACGCTCGTACCTCGGAGACGAAGGCAGCGATCGTCATCGATCAATTCGGCAACCCAGCTCGCGCGGCCCAGATTCGAGAGGCGCTGGGCGCCTTGCCCATCATCGAAGATGCGGCGTGCGCGCTCGGAAGCCGATTCGCCAACGGTCCATGCGGAAGCCTCGGAAAAATCTCGTGTCTGAGCTTTCACCCGCGCAAGATCCTGACCACGGGCGAAGGTGGAATGTGTCTGACGGATGACGACGACATCGCCGAGAAGCTCCGAATGCTGCGCAACCACGGGCAGCTCGGCGGGCAGTTCGTGGTGGCTGCCGGAAATTTCCGAATGACGGAGATGGCTGCTGCGCTCGGTCTCGCCCAGCTCAAGCGGCTCGACGAGATCGTCGTGCGGCGCCGTGAGCTCGCCGCGCTGTATCGGGAGTTGCTCGAGGGCGAGATCACGATGCAACGCACGCCGGAAGGCGGGGAGTCGAACTACCAAACGCTGGGGGTGCTGCTTCCGCAGGGCCACGATCGCAACGCCGTACGAGAGAAGATGGCCGAGCGCGGCGTCGAGACCAGCGTGCTGTCGTTTGCGATCCACAAGCTCGGAAGCTTTACGGGGAGCCAAGCGTCGCTACCGATCGCCGAGCACGTCGCCGCACGGGGGATCGCTTTGCCCCTTTTTCCGCAAATGCGAAACGCCGAGGCGGAGCAGGTCACCGCTACGCTCCGAGGACTGCTCCGTGAGTGAAGACCTGGTGCTCGAGGTCGAGGGGCTTCGAAAAACCTTTCACATCGGCTTCTTTCGAAAGCGCGTCGAGGCGGTCCGGCGGGCGAGCTTTTCGGTGCGGCGCGGTGAGATCTTCGGCCTCCTCGGCCCGAACGGAGCGGGGAAGACCACCACCATCAAGTCGATTCTGCGCCTGATCTTTCCAAGTGAGGGAGAGATCCGCATCTTCGGCCGCCCTGCCGGCGATCGCGAGGCAGCCAAGCGGATCGGCTACATGCCGGAGAATCCCTACGTCTACCAATACCTGAAGCCGCTCGAGTTCCTCGACCTATGCGGACGCTTGGTGGGGATGCCGTTGGATGACCGCCGGCACCGCTCCGAGGTGATGATCGACAAAGTGGGGCTCCGGCATGCCGTGGATCGGCCGATTGGGAAGTTCTCCAAAGGCATGATGCAGCGGATCGGGTTGGCCCAAGCGCTTCTGCACGACCCGGAGCTGTTGATCCTGGACGAGCCGATGAGCGGGCTCGATCCAATTGGGCGAAAAGAGGTTCGCGACGTGCTCCTGGAGCAACGCGCGCGTGGCAAGACGCTGCTCTTCACGAGTCACATCCTGAGCGATGTGGAGTTGCTCTGCGACCGGGTGGTGATCATGCAGCGCGGGGAGATCACCTCGGAGGGAAATGTGCATGACCTCTTGGAGTCGACAGGCCACCGGGTCGAAATTCGACTGAGCGGGGCCTCGAAGACCCTCCGAGATTCGCTCGCCTCGCGGTCGGCCATCGTCGAGGCCGGCGACGGTTATCTGACCCTCCGGGCCGAAGGGCAGCAAGCCGTCGACGAGATTCTCCGAATCTCGAGCGCAGCGGGGGCTCGACTCGACGCGATGATCCCGGAGAGGCAGACCCTGGAGAGCTTGTTCTTGCAGGACGCGGGGCGCTGATCGGTCGGTTGCATTGGACGCGCGCATCGCTAGATCAGAGCCATGACGGTCAAGAGGGTTTCCCCAGTGGAAGCGGATCGCCTGGTGCGCGAGGACGGCTACGCCTACCTCGACGTTCGGTCCGTCCCCGAGTTCGAGGTCGCCCACCCAGCGGGCGCCTACAACGTGCCATACCTGCACGCGACGGCCTCGGGCATGCAGCCTAATCCCGATTTTCTGCCAGTCGTGGAGTCCCTCTTTCCAAAGGACACCAAGCTGGTAATTGGCTGCCGCACTGGCAACCGATCGCTCGCGGCGGCGCATGCGCTGTTGCAAGCGGGATTTGCGCGCGTGGTCGACCAGCGGGCGGGGCTCGACGGCACACGCAATGCCTTCGGCCAGATTCTCGAGCCGGGCTGGGAGGCAGAGGGTCTCGAGATCGCCACGGTGCCCGAGCCGTACAAGACCTACGCCGCCCTACTGGCGCGGATGCGTGGTTAGCCGAAGAGGCTCGACCAGATCAGCCCGGGGAGTCGGGCCAGCGACGGGTCGGCGTTGAAATAGGTCATCTTCCGGCCGACCTCGGCGGCCGTCTTGTGGTCGATGAACCACGCGGGCTTCGGGAAAACCCGGAATGGCCCCCGAACAACCGACTTCTGCGGCCGGTCGAACATGTAGGTGTTGTGCACGACCCCACGACCGGAGCGGATGTCCTCCGTGGTGTGCCCCGGAAAGGCGCCCCAGGTCGGCGTAACCAACGCAAAGTTGAGACCGGCCCAATGATTGACCGCAATCGCACCGTACCGGAGGCTCGCGATCGCACGGTCCACCGCGGCGGCGATTTGCGGGTCCTTCATCGATTTCGGATGAACGAAGATGCTGCAATTGAGCGTGCCCCAGACTCGCTCGTTGCAAAACTCGACGGCCCGATCGATGTACTCGGCGACGGAATCCGCAGGCAAGGCGACCTCGCTGGTCTGACCGCACCACGACTCGGTGTTGAAGCAGATCTCGTCCGGGTCGCTCGGGTCGAGATGATGGATCAACGTCCAAGGCACGTGCCCTTCGCCTTTGGTGCCGAACTCCTCGGCGTGGGGGTGGTGCTCGAGGAAGAGCTGCTGGCGCTCCTCGGATCCCGGGTAGTACGGCCTCCGATCCTCGGCCTGCTGAAACGCTTTTCGAAGCGAGGCGAGCAACGCTTCTCGCTTGCCCCACTGCTCGTGCTGGATGATCACACGGGTCGCCGAGCAGTTGAACCCGGCATTGTTGACCACCGAAGTGGCGAGATTGACCCCATGGAAGTCGAGGTCTTTTTGAGACCACGGACCAGGGACGATGATCACGGGGCTCACGTTACCTAGCTCGCAGGTGAGGCGTTTGGTGTTTCGCGGCTCGGCCTCGGCTTTGCGGCGGCTGCCCTCCTCGCCGAAACCGAAGACGATCGCATCGTGGGTCTTGTCTGAGCCCGTGATATGGATCTCCTCGACCCGCTCGTGGCGACACAAATAGTCGCCTTCCGCCGCTCCGCCGTAGACGACTCGAAAGAAGCCGCGCTCGCGAAGCGCCGCAAACGCGTGGTCGATGAAGGGTCCGAGATACTCGTTGACGGGGTTCATCTTGAGAATGACCACCTGACCTTCGACGAAGAGCTTGTAGAGCGCGTCCATCGGACCGATCGAGGCGACGTTGCCGGCGCCGAGCACCAAGGCGACCCTGCCCTTGGGGGCCTTGTCGCGATAAAAGGCGGCTTGGCTCTCGCTCATGTTCTCGAGCGTGACGCCGGGCTGCATCCAGACCTCGGCCGTGAATCCCTGAAAGAGAAGCTTGTCCCATGTGCTCGCAGGCAGCACCGGAGCGACCACCTGTCCATCCGGCCGGGTGAAGGCCGGCTTCGGAAGCTGAGGAACCCCATACTCCTCGATGTCGCGAAGAGCAGCGATCAACAGCATGATGTTTCGCAGGGTCGTTGCAGGGCCCTCCATCCACTCCTCACCCTCCTCGGCGGTTCCAAAGGTCATGCCCTTTGCTTCGACCGAGGCGCGCACCCAATCTTCGGCCACCTCGACCACCCCCTCGCGCATTTGTTCGAGCAGCTCGATTCGTTCTTCGAGGTCGAGGGCTGCCCACTCCTGCTTGTGGTCATCGAGAATGGCGAGCGCGTCGTCGAGCTTCGACTGGGATGTCGGCTCGATTCGATGTGGCGCTTCGGGAATGGCTGCGGAGCCCTGCATTTCTACGGCGGCTTCGGTCACGGGTCCTCCTTAGGCGGATCGAGACGCCATGTTGGGGGTTGCGGCGGTAGAGATCAAGAACTCCCGAACCTCCTCCAAGCTGTGGCAGGCACGGGCGGGGGGAAGGCTTCGCATGAAGACTCTTCCGTAACCTTTGCGGCGAATTCGCGAATCGAGGATCGCCACCACGCCGCGGTCTCGTGTGGTTCGGATGAGCCGCCCGAAGCCTTGTTTGAGCGAGAGCGCCGCTGCTGGAACCAGATACCGCATGAACGACGATTCCCCGTCCTCGTCGATGCGGCGGCATCGGGCTGCCACCACCGGATCGCTCGGGACCTCGAAGGGAAGCTTGTCGATGATCACCAAGCGCAGCGCCCTTCCGGGGACGTCGACTCCCTCCCAGAAGCTCGCGGTGGCGAACAAGACGGCGTTTCCTTGATCGCGAAACCGGTCGAGCAGGATCTGCTTGGGCGCATCTCCCTGCACGAACCATTCGTGATCGAGCTCGTTTCCTACTCTCTTTGCCAGCATCCTCATCATGCGGCGGGAGGTGCAGAGCACGAAAGCGCCGCCCTCGGACAGGCGGATCAACTCCAGGATCTCCCGAGCGGCTGCATCCGGAAAGTCCGAAGCACGCGGATCCGGCAAATGATCAGGGACGTAAAGCGCCGCTTGATCCTCGTATCGGAAAGGCGATTCGACCACCTCTTCGCTGACCTCGGTGCCGATGCCGAGGCGGCGCTTCACGAACGCGAAGTCACCGCCCGTGGTCAGCGTCGCGCTGGTGAAGACGATGCACGGGACGCGCTCGTGCAGGCGCTCGCGCAGAAGTGGACCGACGTCGATGGGGCTCGAGCCGACCGACTGGCTCTTCCCCGAGCCCTGCGACCAACTCACTTGCCCGCTGGACTGCAGGGAGCCTAGCGTGTCGCGGAGCTGATCGGCGCGTCGGGCGATTTGCATCAAGCTTTCGCAGGGCGGCCGACGGTTTCGGGAGGAGGCTGCAAGCTCCGCAAGGGCATTGTCGAGGGCAAAGAGCTCCTTTTCTGGAATCGACTCAGGCGGCAAGGGGCTGCGGCCGCCGTTCGGGTTCGTCGGCAAGGCGCCGAAGAAGCTCGAGGCTTGATGCAACAGCGCATCGAGGAGGCGCGCGTCGTGACCGCCCAGAGTCGCCTCGGCCGACGTCGCCACGCGGGCATCGCGAGCCAATCGCTCCACCATGGTGACGGAGAGACGGGACCCAAAGAAAAGCGTGGCGGTGTCTTCGATTTGGTGCGCTTCATCGAAGATGACCGCATCGTAGTCCGGTAAGACGGAAGCAAAGCCCGTGTCTCGAAGGGCGAGGTCCGCGAAGAAGAGGTGGTGGTTCACCACGACGAGCTGAGACTCTTCGGCTCGCCGCCGGACTCGGGTGACGAAACATTGATCGTAGTAGTCGCACCGGGCGCCGATCCGGGTGTCCGAGCCGCTGACCACGCGGGACCAAATCGGATCCTCCTCGGCGATGGTCGCGAGCTCGGCGCGGTCCCCGGAGGCAGTAGTCTCGACCCAATGCCGAAGCGTAGGGAGCAAGCGTGCCACGCGTTCCTGGGCGGCATCCGCGCTGCGAGCAAGCTCTTCAAAACGGCGCCGGCACAGATAATTGCCGAGGCCTTTCACACATGCCGCGTCGATGTCGAGACCGAGATGACGCCTCAGAGCCGGAACGTCCTTTTCCATGATCTGGTCCTGAAGGGCGCGGGTGCCCGTCGAGATGAGCACGCGCCGTCCGCTCAAGGCCGCCGGGATCAGATACGCCCAGGTCTTGCCCGTTCCGGTTCCCGCCTCCAACAGCACGACGCCGTCGTGCGCCAGCGCTTCCTGGACGGTGCGGGCCATGCGGATTTGGCCTGGACGATGCTCGTAGCCAGGCACGCCGCGGGCCAACGGCCCCTTGGGTCCGAGCAAATGGCCGGCATCCATGGATGTGCTCTAGCACGAGCCGCTGCCACTGCCTCGCCCGCGCGCTATAGACGAACGGATCGTGATCCCCATCCGCGACATCAACCAGACTCGGCGCACGCCAATCGTGACCTGGGCCCTCATCGCGGCCAACGTCCTGGTGTTTTTCGGAACACTGAGCCTCGGAAAGGACCAGGCCGAGGACGTGGTGATGCGCTTTGGGGTCATTCCGGACGTGATCCTCCACGGAAACTGGGGCGCCACCCGCATGGAGGGCGGTGCGCTCGGCAGCTGGGTAACGCCGATCACGAGCATGTTTCTGCATGGCGGCGTGCTGCACGTGGGGCTCAACATGCTCTTCCTGCACGTCTTCGGAGACAACATCGAAGACGTGCTCGGCCGGGGCAGATTCGTCGTTTTCTATCTGCTTTGCGGCCTTGGGGCGGTCGTCGGGCAAGTCCTAGTGGACCCCGACAGCACGGTGCCGATGATTGGCGCCTCGGGCGCGATCTCCGGGGTCCTCGCGGCGTACGTCACGCTATTCCCACACGCCAGGGTGGTCACGCTCATCCCCATCTTCATCTTCATTCACTTGGTCGAGTTGCCCGCGGGAATTTTCATCGTCTTGTGGTTTGTGCTGCAGCTCGTGCAGGGGTATCTATCGCTCGGCATGATCGCAGAAGGCGCAGGAGGCGTGGCCTGGTTCGCGCACATCGGAGGCTTCTTGGCCGGCCTGGTGTGTATTCGGTTGATGTACCGCAGGCCTAGGGGGCGGCGGCGGGTGTTTCGTTAGAAACGGGTGGCGGCTCGGCGGCCTGCGGGGCTGATTCCTCAGCGCCCGGCACCGGCTCCACGGCGGCCGGCCCAGCTGAAGCCTCGTCTTCGTTGCCCTGCCGCGGCCGCGAGGCCCCCTCAGGCTCCAACGCCACCGAGATCGAAGCTTTCATGCTCCGGGGCTCCTCAATGAAGCTCGCACGGGTCACCGACTTGGTGACGGTCTTGTAGCCATCCTTGGAAATCACGATCTTCCGCGAGCGGGATGCGACGCCCAGATCCAACGTGCCCGGCGAAACGAACTCGCCCGCGTCGGTGACCCTGACCTGCGCGCCGGGAGGATCGGTGACGACCTCGATGACGTAGGGCAGCGGCAAGAGCACCATCTTCACCGGCTCCTGGCCGGCTTGCACCACGACCCTTTCTCGACGGCCGAGAAAACCACGCGCCTTCGAGAAGATCCATAGCTCGCTCCCAACCTCGTGCTCGAGCTCGAGCGGCGTGCGGCCGGCGCCTTTGCCATTGACGCTGACGAACGCCCCGGTGGGAATCGAAACCACTTTGAGCTTGGCCATCGCGGCCGGAGGCGCCTGGGCCGATTTGGTCTCTTTTGTGGCTGCTGCCCGTTCGACGGGCTCTTCCTCCTCGACAGCCACGGGTTGCGCGGGAGCGTCTTCCCGCCTGCTCGACACCTTGGACGCGCGATCGGTGGAGGCCGCAGGCGGGACCGGCTGGGCTACGAACGAGGAAACGCCGGCCGGCGCATCGGCGATCGAGAGATCTGGAACCCATCGATCGATGAAATCGTCGAGCAAGCCGAGCCGCAGTGCTGCCACGGCTGCTGCGAACACCAAGAGCACGAGCAGGAGCAACGCGAGCCATCCGCGCGTACGCCGTCTCTCGGTTGCGCGACCCGGATCCTCCACCGGGGGCGCGGCCTTGGGCACCTTGAAGACCTCGCCCGCATTGGAAACCGGATCCGGAGCGTTTGCGGCGCGCGGTGGAACCGTC
>LJTN01000016.1 GCA_001303415.1 Myxococcales bacterium SG8_38 | reverse complement strand
CAGGTCCCCAAGGAGTGTTTGGTAACTGGGGTGAAGTCGTAACAAGGTAGCCGTAGGGGAACCTGCGGCTGGATCACCTCCTTTCTAAGGAGCACAGCCTCGAAAGAGGCGTGTATCTGGTCATATCCGAGTAGTGGCTATCGCGGAGCCCGTTGTTAGAGCTCTGCACGATTCCGATTCAGTTTTCAGCGTCCGATCGGGGACACGCAACCCCTTCAAAGCGCGGTAGTTTCCGAGGCTTCCGGTGGCCCTAGTGGCGGGTAGGATCAGGAGCGCCCATAGCGTTGCGATCTTTGCGGGAGATCGGTAGCGATTCCGACCGGTTATCAGTGTGGAGAGTGTCCCTGAAGAATTACGTATGCCGACGGCCTAGAAGGTGGCGGTCGCGCCAGGTATAGGAGCGGCATGAAGCGGAGGCCGTTGTGGATTGTTCTTGGCCTACTGGGTGTCCTGCTGCTCCTCGACGTACACCCCTGGACCGAAGGCACGGGGGGTTGCGGACAACCCAACCTCTCCGATGGCGTGCAGTCGTGCGCACCTTGGATGGAGATGTATTCTTCAGACGCCGATGATCTGGAAATCACGATCCATGACGTCGACCTCGAAAGCTACCTGAAGGAGCTTTCGTCGTTTGGCGCGGGCATGCCGGCAACAGACATGATTGGAGCGAACGGTCCGGCACCCGCGGCCCAAGAGGCCCAAGCGGAGGGCATCCAACGCACGTTAGCGGACGTCTTGGAGTACGCACGAGATGCCGAGGAGCCCGTGGAAGTCGTGCTTGATGTGGGCGATCTGCCTTTCCCAGAGCTCCCACGATGGAGCACGATCGACGGGGAGTCCCGCAAGCGGGTGGTTGCCGATCGTAAGGCAGCCATCGAAAGGGGCCAAGAGAACCTAAAGAGATTTCTAGACGAGCTCGGGGCACGGACCACGAAACCCACTGGGCTCCTCAACCATCTGCATGCCTGGATCCCTCCGGAGGCAGTGCCCGAGGTTGCGGACCATCCCGACGTGAGAGCGATCTACCCCGCCTGGCAATCGCTCAGTCCATTGTACGATCTTGAGGAGCTGAGAGAAGCGACTTTCTTGTCGGAGTACTGGGACCAAGACAAGAAGGGTGAGCGTGCGTCTCGCACTTGCGAACCCGCGGAAGGTTATGACGATATCAAGATCGCGGTCATCGAACCGTCGATCGCGGCCATGTTCTTTCCCAACGGAATCGATAGGAGCCATCCGGGCTGGGCAGATTGTGAGTTCGGAGTATGCGAATCGCGGATTCGCTCCGTGTTTAATTGTTCGCTCACCGCCACCGATGCAGAATCCTGCCGGCCGTGGGCTGGCGAGCCGCAGGAGTTTTCGAACCACGGTACATGGGTCAGCTCGATCGCGGCAGGAGATCTCACCCAAGGACAAGATCCCAACACCACCGACCCTTACGAACGTCGAACACGAACGGGCGTCGCGCCCGAGGCCTCCATTCTGTATTTGACGGCCAACTCGACCGGTTTTCTGAGCGCGGCCATCGCCTCGGCATTTCTTCTGGGAGCCGATGTAATCAATCTGTCGCTCGGGGTTGCAGAGTGCTCTCATGACTTGAAAACAGACTGCGGCGGCCTAAATCAGGTCATCCGAACCGTGACCGAAGGCGGCGCTCTGATCGTTGCCGCAGCGGGAAACGAGCAGACCCCAACCGGTCGTTGCAGACCCGGTAGCGACTGCAGCGTTTGCTATCCGGCAATCCGTCCCTCGGTGGTCGCCGTTGGTAATGTCGAAACCGCGAGGGGCCTCGACTACGACCTCGCGGACATCGCGGAGACCAGCTCGCGAGGTACCGTGACCGTCGGGATCGGCGGGCGCTACTCCGCGCTCTTTCCGGAGGGCGTTGCCATACCGGTAGTGTCCATCGCCGCGCCAGGCAATCTATGCTCGTATTTCAGTGAGGAAGGTACCTATGATGAGATTGGTCGAAGCGGAACGTCCTTCGCCGCACCGGTCATCGCTGCAGGGGCCGGCTTGGTTCGGGAGGAGTTTGGCCCGGCAGTACGGGACGCGAGGATGCTCAAGTCCCACATCTTGGCGATGGGAGATGGGACGGACGCCGAGACTCCCTCACGGGGTGTCGCCGTGGGAATGTCGAGCACCTGGGGCGCCGGCAGGGTGAAGTTTCATTCTTTCGAATCGATGGAGAGCCCGAAGGGAATCGCTCATCGATCGTTCCATCTTCGTGAGAACGAGCGTGCCATCTTGACCGCCGCGGATACCAAGGGAGAGAGGTTCGACCCGCGAGTCACGCAGTGGAAGATGGGGATGTACATCGATGCGTCAGACCTTTCGGGAATTCCCTACGTCTTGATTAGCTACCACGACACCTGCAATGGTCGCCGCATCATCGCGGCAGATCTCGAGGCGGGGCTCGAACGCCACGCGGTCCTCGAGAGCCCGGCGGTGAACCAGGCGTGCTTGGAGATTCGAGTCTACGGGTACTCCGTTCCGGAAGGCGGTGTGGAGGTGTTCGTGACCGACTACTACCACTCTGGCGACCCAGCACAGCACTAGAGGGAGGGCTGCCTTGGGGGACACGCAAGGCCCGAAAAGACTCCTAAATTCCGGCAGCTTACGGGGTGCACCGCGAAAACGGAAGCCTGCGCCGTTCCAGTGTTCCATTCGAAGGCGGTGTCGATTCGCTGGCCTACCCCCGTGCCGGACGACGACCCCGCAGGGCCCTGGCTACCCGAACCTCAGCATCGGGGTCCCGTGGCCCTCACCTGGCTGTTGCTGGTGGCAATGAGCTATACTGGCCAAAATGTCGTGTGTGTTCCGCTAGGAGCCGGAGCGGAGAAAGTAGGAAACCGGTTGCTTTCTAAGTTTCGGCACGCCAAGAAGGCGGGACCAGCGCGGTTGCGGTTCTCAAGGGCTGTTGCGAGCGCGCATGCCGTGAGCCCCGGGCTGAGCGCAGCGGATGCGTTGATTGGTCTCGACAGCCCGACTAGGCAGCGCTCGACCGCGAGCGCAGCTCGGGATGACAGTGTCGACACGATTCGAGGCATAGCCGTGATCCTGATGGTCGCGGGGCACGTCATCGGCGACTCGAGCACTAGTGGGATGAGCGTTCCCGACGACTCAGGCTGGCACCATGCGTATCTGTCGCTGCAATGGCTGCGCATGCCGCTCTTCACAGTGATTTCGGGTTACGTCTACGATCTCCGTCCGATACGCGCGGGGGCGACAGCAAAGTTTGCACAGGGCAAAGTGCGCCGTCTGTTGGTTCCTTATTTCTTCGTCAGCACTCTGTTCGTCCTCATTCAGTCGGTGGTTCCCGGCGTCCACGGGCACCTGAGCCTCACCGCGCTTCCCGGAATCCTCGTCAATCCATATGCGCACTTCTGGTACCTGTATGCGCTGGCGTGGGTTTTCTTCGTAGTCGGAGTGGCAGATCGGTTTGGCGGGCTTTCGACCGTGCGACGCTGGGCGGTTGGGTTGGGCATTGCAATCGTTCTGTCCGGATCGAGTCCTTTTGGTACCCCGATCTTCGCGATTGCCCAGACATACTATCTGCTGCCCTATTTCCTTCTCGGAGTGGGACTCCATCGATATGGCGCTCTGCTCAATGCAGGGCGCACTCTCTTCGTGGTTTTTCCACTATTGGTCATTGGGGTTCTGCTCCACGAAGCCTCGCTCTTCGATTGGTGGGAGCCGACCGAGCTGCAGGGTTGGCTGCTCACCACGTTTCTCGGAATGATCGGCACGGTCGCCTTGCTTCGAATCCGCTTTTCCTGGAGGCCGCTCGCACGCATTGGTGCGTATTCTTACGGGATCTACCTTCTTCACGTGTTTGGAACGGCTGGCGCGCGCATAGGGCTCTATCGCGTAGGTATCGGTGCCAAAGGCACGGTTTTCGTCGTTGCTCTCGTGGCCGGTGTGCTTTTGCCGATCTTGTTCGAGCTGGCGATCGATCAGGTTCCCGTCCTTCGCTTGCTCATGCTGGGAAAGAGCCCCCGCGCGGGCATCGCCCAGACTAGCTGAGTGCACGAGGCCTTCGGAGGGTAGCGGACGCAACGGCGGAATGGATGGCGGAGGCATCACCGTGCTGGTTCCGCAGTGCGTGACATCTGCGTACCAGATCGTGTTCCGAGGCCTCGTCGAGCCTCTCGATCCGCTGCTTCAATACATGGATACCCCCGCGGGTTCGCGGGATGACTCGCAAAAGCCCGACATTTCCAGCCTGGTCGAGCTCAAGGACGTCGCGGGCGTCTATTCGCGATTCACGTGGAACGTGGGCGACGTCCCCGAGGTGATCGATCAGGGTGGCACGTTGATCACCGCGGACTTCGTCGAGAGCTCGGGGCTCAACCCCTCGGACCTGGATAACGGCATCGGAGGGATGGAGGTAGTTCTTCTGCTCTGGAAGATGACGGTCGGCGCGTCCACGGTCGTGGGAGAGGGCAAGATGTCGGTGGTTGGCCTCGATGATGACACCGTTCGGATCGCCATTGTGGACTTCAATCCCTGGTACGCAAGGCTGGGCCAATTACTGCCGATTCGAGGTGACGGGCTTCAATATGCACCTCGATCTCGCGACGCCGGGCTCAGAGCCCTTCGCAGTCGTCATCGACTACACGGCTATGGGTAACGGGTTCGCGATCGAAAGTGGGTCGATCATCTTCGGCGAAGGAGATACGGCTAGCTTGACGGGTGGCTTCAAGCTCGGCACAGCCGCCGCAATTCCATTCGAGTTCGATCTCGATTACTCGACCGACCCCGCAGGGATCGAAGGCACCTTCGGCGGGACCCCCGCCAGCTGCACGATCGATCTGGGCACGTTCGCGGTGACCTGCTGACGCTCGTTCAATCGGGGACACGCAATGCCCGCCAGAGCGATGCAATTGCGAAGGCTTACGAGGCGCACCGCGAAAACTCAGCCTTCCGCGGGCTCGATCGGCAAGTAGGACGGCGCTCATGGCGTTGCGATCTTTGCCGGAGATCGGTAGCGATTCCGATCGGTTATCACCGTGGAGAGTGTCCCCACCGTTTTTGCGCTAGAAAGCCTGCACGATGACACAGAAGCCGACCATTCAATATACGAAGACCGACGAAGCTCCTCTTCTTGCGACGTATTCGCTTCTTCCGATCCTCCGTGCGTTCACTGCGCCTGCGGGCGTGATGGTCGCGCTGCCGGACATCTCCTTGGCCGGCCGCATCCTGGCCGCTTTTCCCGAGGCGCTCGACAAAGAGCAGCGGGTCGACGATGCACTGGCCGAGCTTGGTCGCCTCGCAAAGACACCGGACGCCAACATCATCAAGCTGCCGAACATCAGCGCGTCGGTGCCGCAGATGAAGGCCGCCATCGCGGAGCTACAGGCCAAGGGCTTTGCGGTGCCCGACTATCCCGAAGACCCACAGGCCGACGAGGAGCGTGCGATCGCAGAGCGCTACGGGAAGGTCAAAGGCAGCGCGGTCAATCCGGTTCTCCGTGAAGGCAATTCCGATCGTCGCGCGCCGAAAGCAGTCAAAGAATATGCCCGCCAGAATCCGCACTCCATGGGAAAGTGGAGAAGCGACTCGAAGACGCACGTTGCCACGATGAGCGCAGGCGACTTCTATCACAACGAAAAGTCCGTGACCTTGTCTGCGCCAACTACGGTGCGCATCGAGCACGTGGCCGAGGATGGAACCAAGACGGTGCTCAAAGATGAGCTCGCTCTTCTCGAAGGGGAGATCTTCGACGGCACCTACATGAGCAAGGACGCGCTCCTAGGGTTCCTGCGCGAGCAGGTGTGTGACGCGGCCGGCCTTGGCGTGTTGTTCTCCCTTCATCTCAAGGCCACGATGATGAAGGTGAGCGATCCCATCATTTTCGGTCACGCAGTGCGGGTCTTTTTCGCGAATGTCTTTCAGAAGCACGGTGAGAAGCTGAAGAAGCTAGGGGCGAACCCGAATGACGGCTTTGGCGAGGTGTTGAAGCGAATCGAGAGCCTTCCCGAAAAGGAGCGTTCCGCGATCCAGGCGGACATCCGGGAAGCATACGATAAGGGACCAGCCCTCGCGATGGTCGATTCAGATCGGGGCATCACGAACCTCCACGTTCCGAGCGACATCATCGTCGATGCGTCGATGCCCGCGATGATCCGAAGCTCCGGCCAGATGTGGAACGCGGATGGCAACACCCAGGACACCAAAGCGGTGATCCCAGACAGCAGCTACGCCGCGGTCTACCAAGAAGTGATCGACTCCTGCAAAGAGCATGGCGCGTTCGACCCGACCACGATGGGAAGCGTTCCGAACGTCGGCCTGATGGCGCAAAAGGCCGAGGAGTACGGCTCGCACGACAAGACGTTCGAGATTGCTTCGGGCGGTGTGGTGCGGGTCGTCAACGAGACCGGCAACGTGCTGATGGAGCACGAAGTCGGCGCAGGCGACATCTGGCGGGCGTGTCAGACGAAAGATGCGGCCGTGCGGGATTGGGTCGGGCTGGCGGTGCGCCGCGCGCGCGCAACGGGATCTCCTGCAGTGTTCTGGCTCGATGAAAACCGCGCTCACGACGCGGAGCTGATCTCCAAGGTGAAGGCCTACCTCCCCGAGCACGACACCAAAGGCCTCGACATCCGGATCATGGCCCCGGCCGAAGCCACGCGTTTTTCACTCGAGCGCATCCGCGAAGGCAAGGACACCATCTCCGTCACTGGCAACGTGCTCCGCGACTATCTCACCGATCTATTTCCCATTCTGGAGCTGGGCACGAGCGCCAAGATGCTTTCGATCGTGCCTCTCATGAATGGCGGGGGCCTGTTCGAAACTGGAGCCGGAGGCTCGGCGCCCAAGCACGTTCAGCAGTTCGAGAAGGAGAACCACCTGCGCTGGGACTCCCTCGGTGAGTTTCTAGCATTGGCCGCGTCCCTGGAGTTCATGTCCGAGCGCTACGACGACCCCAAGATCAAGATCCTGGCGGATGCGCTCGACGCAGCCGCGACCAAGTACCTGCTCGAGAACAAGGCGCCATCGCGCAAGGTGCACCAACTCGACAATCGTGGCAGCCATTTCTATCTCGCACTCTACTGGGCACAGGCGCTTGCCGAGTCCGAGGACGCCGATCTGCGGAGGCGATTCACACCGGTCGCGAAGGCATTGGCCGAGAACGAAAAGAAGATCGTCGACGAGCTCAACGCGGTCCAAGGCAAACCGGTGGACATCGGCGGCTACTACCTTCCCGATGCCGAGCTCGCCTCAAAGGCCATGCGTCCGAGCCCTACGCTGAACGCGATCATCGATGCGCTCTGAACAGGCGGCCCTTGCCGCCTTCATCCGTAGCTTCGTTGGTGCGCCTCGAGGGTGCGGTTGGCCTTTTCCAGCGCCTCCAATATCCGATCATGGATCGACGGGCCCCGAATCTGATCCGCCCTGAGCGTTGCAGTATGGGCTGCACAAAGATTTTTGGCCTCGCGCCAGCGTTCGGCGAGATCGGTGGCCCAGCTTCGAAAATCCCGCGCGGCGCCGGCTCGCTTTTCGAGCGCTTGGCCGAGCGTGGGATGGAAACGCATGACATCGGTGAGCCCGACCAAACGCAGTGCCTTGGGTAGGCGAACGTATATCAGGGTGTCGTCCACGTGGATGGTCTTCGAAGCGCGGTGGAAGACCAGCACCGAGGAGAAATGAACTTGCTCGTTCGGCGAGATGAAATCGACGCCACGCGGAACCGAGAACTCGAAATCATCGGTGAAGACTGCGTGGAGCTCCGGATCCTCGGTGCGCGCAGCATCCCAGGGCAGATCGGGAAAGCGGGCATGGTGTCGAGCCGTGCCGTAGAGCTTCGCGTCTGGGTACCGCTCATGCATGGGGCGCACGTGAATCGTGTGGAAAGGGTGGACGTTGATGATCGCTTCGATGTCTTTGCCCCCACGGGTCAGCGCCCGGGCTTCGCGATCGATTTCATCGGGAAGCGAGTAGGCATCGAGGAAGACGAACCGGCCGTTTTTTCGACGGACCAGCGAGACCTGCGTGCCCACCTCGATGAGGCCGGCCGTCTTGAACGAGCCACGAATGTTCCAGAAATCCGGGGCGATTTGGCGTATCGTCGGGCGCATGGCGTTTCGAGTCTACTCTCGGACGGACCGTCTGGGGAGCGTTTCCCTCGAGCAGATCATCGCTGCCCGTCCAAGACGTCGAAAGGTTCGGCGCTGCGCTTAGCGGAGCCGGAAATACAGGAGGAGAGACAATGCTGAAGGAGTTCAGGGAATTCGCGCTCAGAGGCAACGTGATGGACATGGCGGTGGGCATCATCATCGGTGCTGCCTTTGGAAAGATCATCGCCTCGCTCGTCGGCGACGTGCTGATGCCCGTCATCGGTTTGTTCATCGGAGGTTTCGATCTCAGTCAGGAATTCATTCTGCTCGGGGAGGGAAGCTACGAGTCTCTCGCCGCCGCCGAGGAAGCTGGCGCCGCGGTGCTCAAGTACGGATCCTTCATCATGACGGTCTTCGACTTCGTCATCATCGCCTTCGTGATCTTCATGATGGTGAAGTGGATCAACTCGCTTCGCCGAAAGAAAGAGGAAGGCGTCGAAACGGCTCCGCCGGCTCCTCCAAAGCAAGAAGTGCTACTCGAAGAGATTCGCGACCTGCTCGCCAAGCAGTAGCGGAAAGAGCGCACCCGCTCTCGGTTGCGCGATTTCAGCGCTGTTTTCTTCCGAAGAGCCCGGAGAGCAGGCCCTCTCCTCGCGACTTGCGAAGGAGCCACTGTGCCTTTTTCGCCAACGCGGGCCCTGCCAACGCACCCACTCGAACGTCCAGGATCTCACCGTTGTGCACGAACAACAGTGTAGGGACTGCATGGATGTTGAACGGTCGGGCGAGCTGGGCCTGGGCTGCCGTGTTGATTCGCACGAAACGAATAGGCTCGTCCGCGAGCTCGCGCGCGACGGCGTCGAAGCCAGGCGCCATCGCTTTGCACGGTCCGCAAGTGGGCGACCAGAAATCGAGAATCGCCGCGCCGCCGTCCTCGCGCATCAGATCCTCGAGCTCGGCCAGTGTCGTGAGGTCTTCGACCATGCCGGACCCTAGCACACGCGCAACTGTTTCCACGGCCTCACGACGCTACGGACACGTCGTGAACGGGCTCGAATCGTCCCGTGTCGCGGTCCATGAAAACCAGGTCCGGCTCGGCGAGTCGTTGGGAAGATTGTACGACTGGTATCCGTCCTTTCGATACCGCGGGGTCGTGATCGTCGATAGGTTCGCCGATACAGCCACGGTCTCGTCCGATTCAGGCGGTCCGTGAATCAGCGGTTGCGCCCAGACCGAGCGCTCGGGATTGTCGCCAGGCTTCAATCCGCCCCATTTGCACGCGATCTTCCCGTCACAATGCACGTTGCCCACTGCGTGCATGGGGTCGAGACAGCCTCTGCCTCTGCTTTTTTGCGATGGCGTATACGCCCGTCGATCTTTCGACCAATAGCTTGGGGCTGCTTTGCATTTGGCCCATTCGATCGTTCCAGCTTTGCGGTCGAGCGTGCCGACAGCCACCGCACGCGTGTTTCCCATGTAGCGGCACTCGGCGGGAAAACCGGCATCGCCCGGCCGCCTCCATGCGGGCGACTCGATCCCGTTGCAGGACGGTGAGAAGTGGTGAACCGTGGTCGTGACGTCGATCATCGCGTCGATGGTGAAGCTCTCATACATCGCAAAATGCAAGATCTTCACCTTCCCATCGACGACGCGACCGTCCTTTTGCTCGTAGCGAAGCACCAGCGATCCGGGGATGCTCCGCACCGTCTCGTTGCCCTTTCCCAAGTAGGTATCGGAGATCTGCAACGTGGCATCGATGCGATAGGAGATGGTGCAAGTGTCCGCTGCGAATGCCGGCCGCGCCGTGCAAGCGCTCCACGATCCGAGTGCCGCCAGAAGAAGAAGTCGTCTCATCGAAGCTGAGAGAGCCTGCCTGAAACGTCGTGGAAACCCAAGATCACGGCTCGTGCTTAACCCTTCCGCCGTTGCTCCATGGCGCCGCGCATCCTAACCTGAGGTGGGGTTGAAAGGGGGTTGCATGAGAGTCTTTTCGACGCTCTTGTTGGCTTTGGCCGTTTCCAATACTGCATTTGCGGGTCCGCAGTCGACAATCGGCGGGAAGCCGCTCGAGACGGAGATGGCGCACAACGTCGGGGTCGGATGGCCCAGCCTCTTCTACGAATGGTGGAACAACGGCAAGGGTAAGCTCGATTGGGCACTGGGCGGGGAGCTCGTCTATGGAGACTGGTCGGCCGCGTATTCGGACGTGGCCGTGGGCTTCGCGTTCAACGTTCCATTGCGCTGGCACATCCACAATCGGAAGCACGCTAGGTCCACCACTGACGTGGGGCTCCGCTTCACGCCGGGGGCCATGGTCGGCGGCACCGAACGAGACATTCCACCCTTTGGCGTCCAGCTCGACCATCGAGTGACGGGAGGCGTACGCGCGGAGCTCGCCATCCCCGTGTCCATCGACGTGCACGAGCGCGTCAGCGTGGTCACGGGCGGAGCGATTCCCTTGACCGTCATGTTCGCAGAGGGCGAGGATCCGTGGGGGATCATTCCCTTGCTGATCCGCATGGGCGTCGAGATCAACGCCTCTCCCAAAGTGGCGCCGTTCTTTCTGTTCGAGCTCGGACCCGGGATCGGGGTCGGAAGTGGAGGCTCCGACGTCGACTTTGCCTTCCGCATTTGGGTGGGGACCGCCTTCTGGTCGGTGCTCGGCAACTAGCGACGGCCGCCGGTTCCAAAGATCAGCAGGTACGCAACCGACACCCAGGCGGCCCCATCGCCATGGCGCCGAGCACAGCAGCGCCAAAGAGCACGACCAACAATGCTCTCTGTCTGTGACCAGGTCTCACTTCGGCTCTTTCACCTTGGCTGTCGCACGCCGCGGGAATAGATAGGCTGCCATGAAGGTCCTAGCTAGCGACGATCGTTCGTGACCTCGACTCGGCGAGCGATGCGCCTCTCGCTGGCGGAAGCGCTCTTCTACGCCCTCATGGTGGGCGCGGGCGAGGTCTATTTCCTCGCGGATGCCGTGCGACTCGGGGCCACGGCCCTCGAGCAAGCGTTGGTAATCACCGTTCCACTTTGCGTGGGGCCGCTCGGGCCTCTGACGTCGTTGGCTATCTTGGGCCGATATCGCCGCCGCAAGGCGGTCGTGGTCGGTGCCGTCACGACACAGGCGCTCGTCCTCTTCTCGATCGTCATCTCGGACCTAGAGGGATGGCTCTCGCCACCTTTGCTCATCGCCTTTGCCTCTGCGTACCAAGTCTTTGCGCAGGCGGCGGGGACGTCCTGGGCCTCGTGGTACGGCGATTTGGTGCCAGCACGCATTCGCGGTCGCTACTTCGCCGCTCGAAACCGCATCGCACAGGTGGCGACGTCGGCGTCCCTCGTGGTTGCGGGCCTCGTCCTGCAGCGGCTCGAGCCGGGCGCGGCAGGCGTCGTGGCCGCCGGCGCAGGAGGTCTCGGCTATGCGATCATCTTCGGCGTGGCCGGCATCTTCCGGCTGGTGTCTGCCGGTCTGCTGGCGGCATCCCCGGAGCCGGTCGCCGAGCTGCTCGGAAGTCGTCGCGAGTCGCTCGCATTCGCGCGCTCGGACGAGGCACGGCCCGTCCGGCGCATCCTGCTTTTCGCCGCCGCGCTGCAGCTCACCGTCTACGTGGCGTCTCCTTACTTCGGGCCCTTCATGCTCGAAGAGCTTCGGCTGACCTATGCGGAGTACATGGCGGGCAGCTTGGCCGTCGTGGTCATGAAGTTCGTCTCATTGCCCAATTGGGGGCGGTTCATCGATCGGTATGGCGCGCGTGCCGTATTTCTGTTGGCCGTGGTCCTCGTCGCGCTCGTGCCCCTGCCTTGGTTGTGGGCCCGAGGGGTGGTCGTGGTCGTCGTGGCCCAGGCATTGTCCGGGCTCTCTTGGGGCGGCCACGAAGTATCGCAGTTCTCGCTTCTGCTGGAGAGCAGCCCGGCGCGTTCGCGCCTGCACGTCTTTGCCGCAATGAGCCTCTCGAACGGCGTCGCGCAGCTCACGGGCAGCCTTCTCGGCGGCTGGCTGCTGGCCCTGGTCGACCGCAGCTTCGCTCTCGTCTTCATCGTCAGCGCCGGTCTCCGGGTTTTGGTCGCCCTTGCCGCCCCGCGATTCATCGCACCGCGCCTGGGAGCGCCCGGAATCGGGAGGCGACGGCTCTTCCTTCGGCTCATCGGCTTCCGGGTCAGCGGAGGCATGGAAACCAGGCCCGTCCCGGTCGATGACGAGCAGGCCGAGAGGAGCGACGTCGGGGTATGATCGGCCGTAGCATGCTCATCATGGCTAGCCAGATGGAAGTGGAGTGAGATGAAAGAGCAAGTACGCGTGGGTGACGCCGTGGTGGAAGAGCGCTCGGCGAGAGATTCGACCATTGCGGAGCTGAGCCCCGTCGGACGTTCCCGGCGGCAGTGGATCGCGGCCTCGGCGGCTGCGGTTGCGGGCTCCGTGGTCGCTTGTGGTGACGCCGGCGGGGAGGGCAACGAATGCGACCAGCAATGCCAGCCCGACGATGTTCCGCCTCTGTCGCTGCCCGATTTCGAGGTGACTCGCTGCACCGATCAGATCGCGTCGCCGGAGCTTCCGTCCGACGAGAGTCGCTTCGCCGCATGGAATCGAGAGCTTCGTGACCAAGCGCCAGGCCGCGAGGTGGCGCTCGTCGATTTGGATGCCGTCGAGCACAACTTGAAGGTGGTGGGCGGGCAGCTCGGCTCTCGGTACGCGCTGCGTCTCGTCGCCAAGAGTCTGCCGAGCGTTCGTCTTCTCGAGCACATGATGGTCACGGCCTGCACCAACCGAGTCATGGCGTTTTCCGAGGGGATGGTCAGAGACCTCCTTTGCCGATTCGGAAGCGACGTCGACATCTTGCTCGGGCGTCCCGCCACCGCGGAAGCTGCAGCCCGAACCTTTGCGACGCTCGACGAACGCTTCCCCGGCGATTCGAATCCTGCGAGCCAAGTCCGCTGGCTGGTCGATACATCCGAGCGGATGAACGCGTATCGTGATCTCGCCGAGCAACGCGGCGCGACGATCCGCGTGGCCGTCGAGATCGACGTGGGTCTTCGCCGCGGAGGCGCGCGCAACAAAGACGAGCTCTTGGCCATGCTTTCGATCATCGATGGCTCGAGCCGGCTAGAGCTCGGGGGACTCATGGGCTACGACGGCCATGTCTACCTCGCACCGGAGGGCACCGAGTTCGCCGAGGTGCAGGCGCGCTACGCCGACTTCGTTCGAGCGGGCAGCGAGGCCTTCCCCGCGCTTTTCGAGGGCTCACCGCTGTACAACAGTGGGGGAAGCCGCTCGTACCATCGGTACACCGACGACCTCGAGACCCCGGTCAACGAGATCGCCATGGGCTCGGCGTTCTTCTACCCGTACCACTTCGCGGAGCTTCCCGAAACGCGCCTTCGCCGCGCGACGTTTCTCGCGTCTCCCGTGCTGAAGCGAATCGATCCTGCGGAGCTGCCTTTTGCCCCAGGGCTGCTCCCGGAGATGGCGCAGACCAACCCCGATTTCGAGGTGTCCTTCTACGTGGTAGGCGGTGGCTTCCCGGCGGAGCAGGTGTTTCCCGAGGGGCTGGTGGAAAATGCGGTCTCCCCGGGCCCCGAGGGCGTGAACAACCTGCTTTCGAACCAGGCGCAGTGGCTCGGATCCCGGGCGGTGCCCCTGCAGGTGGGCGACTTCGTCTTCTACCACCCGTGGGAAGGAGATGGCGTGCGCTGGCTCTCTCGCCTCGACGTCTTTCGGAACGGAGAGCTCGTCGACCAGTGGAGTACGTTTCAGCCGGGCATCCGGCTTTCGTGATCCCGCCGCTCAGCGGGGCGTGTCGCCGGCGCCGGAATGCCGGCTTCGCTCTCGCTCTTGCTCCTTGCGAAGCTGTGATTCCGCCTCGCGCCGCTGTCGGTCGGCTTCGTCCCGGAGCTGGAGCGCACCCTTGAGGTTCTCGATCAGCTCCGCTTGGTCGCGAAGGCTCTGATGCAAGTGAGTGGTCAGCACGTCGACGCTGACGACCGCGATGCTGGCAAAGACCGCAAAGATCGCGGTGACGCGGAGCCAGTTGGCGAAGACCGAGGGGTCGTAGAACGTCGTCGTTTCGACCTCCGCGAGGCCGCTAGACAAAAGAGCGCCCACCGCGAGCAGCGTCAGTACGTTCATCCCCAGGATGACGAGGGTGACCCGGCGCCCGAAGAGAACCGAGGCCAGCACGCTCTGCCCCGCGAAGAGCAGCGCAGGAGCTGCCAAGTAGCCGACGGAGAGGAACGCGATGACCCCCACGAGGTAGAGGAGCCCCAAGAAACCGAGCGCCCGGACCGGGTATGACAAACGCCGCGCCAAGAGGAGCGCGATGAAGCCCGCATACATCACCACGGCGATGACCACCACGCGCCACGCGCCCAGATCGATCGCGTCGGTGAGTGTTCGCGCGAACGCCAAACCGCCGACCACGACTGCAATCAGCAACGAGGTGTTCAACACTTGGAGGCGAAGCCTCCGTGTTTCCCCGATCACGTCTCTTTCGGGCCACAACCCGTTATTGGGCACCACTCGGTCGATGTTAGCCCGTGGTTGGGGTTTGGATCCAGGGGCGAGTCCCAGCCCGCGTATACGTCTGCCTCCGTTCGGAGGTCACCGGTTGGTTGGGGCCTGCCATCTTCCCGATTGCTTCATCGGCCGGGGCCAAGTCGCTTTGACGCCCCGGACGCGCCTACGCTAGGACCACGCATGGCTGACATCGACGTGTTCAACGGGGATGCGGATGGCATTTGTGCGCTGATCCAGCTGCGCAACGCGGACCCGAGACAGAGCAGGCTCGTCACCGGCTTGAAGCGCGACATTGCGTTGGTCGATCGGGCAGATGCAGCCTCGGGAGATCGAATCACCGTGCTCGACGTCAGCTTCGACACGAACCGCCAGGGCGTGCAGAAGGCGCTCGAGGCAGGCGCGGAGATCTTCTACGTGGATCACCACTTCGCAGGAGAGATTCCCAGAAATGAAAGGCTCACCACGATCATCGATACCGACCCAGACGTCTGCACCAGTCTCCTCGTCAACGGTCATCTCCGGGGCCGGTACGCGCATTGGGCGGTGACGGGCGCGTTTGGCGACAACCTCAAGGCGAGCGCGCAGGCGATCGCGCGGCCCCTGGGGCTCACGGAGAAACAGCTCGAGCTGCTCGAGAGCCTCGGAATCTACATCAACTACAACGGTTACGGGTCCTCGCTCGACGACCTTCATTTCGACCCAGCAGCGTTGTTCGAGCTCGCGCGACCGTACGCAACGCCTCTTGCGTTCGTCGAAGAGGCGCCCGACATCTTCGCCGAGCTCGAGGGGGGCTATCGAGCAGACATGGCGGCGGCAGCCGCGATAGAGCCGGAGCGCGAAACCCGGAAGACCGCTGCATTCATCCTGCCGAACGAGGCGTGGGCGCGCCGCGTTTCGGGCGTGTACAGCAACGACTTGGCAAACGCTTTTCCGCAAAGAGCACATGCAGTGCTCACCGAACGAGCGGATGGCACCTATCTGGTGAGCGTTCGCGCGCCTCTCGCAAACAAGCGAGGGGCGGACGAGCTCTGCCGGCGTTTTCCCACGGGGGGAGGGCGGGGTGCCGCAGCCGGTATCAACGCGCTGCCGGGCGATCAGCTCGATGCGTTCATGAATTCCTTCGCTGCTTCTTACGACTCTTGAGCCCGGCTTCGTCCGATCCCGGACCACATGCTCGCGTGAAGGCGATCGGCGACCTCTTCAGCATCGGGCTTCATGTCACAGACCTTGAGACCGTCGTCGATCAAGAGGAAGGAGGCGCCGTGCACGGCAGACCACGCGAGTAAGCCCGCCTCGAGAGGGTCTTGCGACAAAAGCCCGTCCTCATGGCAGACGGTGAGCACCTCGACGAGCACTGCAAATGCCGCATCGCCGCTTTCGTAAAGCTCGGGGACGTCGCGCGCCGGCATCCAACCGAACATCAGCCGAAAGAGCTCGGGATGCTGGGATGCGAACCGGAGATAGCCAATGCCGCTCCGCCGAAGCCGCTCCTTGCCGCCGACGGCGCCCTCTTGGGCATCGAGCATCATCGTGCGGAGCCGCTGAAAGCCGCGGGTGGCGAGCGCGGCCAAAAGACCGTCCTTGTCCTCGAAGTGGCGGTAGGGAGCCCCCGGGCTCACGCCGAGCTTTCGTCCGAGCTTGCGCAACGAGAGGCCCGAGGGGCCGTCTTTCTCGAGCTGGGCTTCGGCGATCTTGAGCAATGATTCGCGTAACTCTCCGTGATGATATGCTTTTCTCGCAACTGGCATGATTGATTGTAACTTGATCGCGGGGTCGGTGTAAACAGTGTTGACATTCGAAGTGAACGACGTATACATTGATGTATACGCTGCATACATAAGGAGGTCCACATGAGCAAGCCACTACTGACACTCGCAATCACTCTTTCTCTCGGCACCGTCGGCTGCGCCGGTCTCGGAACCCAGCACGCCTCGAGCCTGTCCGCTCAGATCCACGACGACCATGGGCTCGACGGCTTATGGATGCCCGCCGAGCGCGAGCCCTCGCAGGGACTCGACACATCGCGCTACTCCCAAGGCCTCGGCGCCCTGTGGAGTGGCGAAGATTCAACGCCTGGGCCCTCGGGTGACCCAGGCTATTACGACAAGCGCAGCGGCGGCGACCTTTGGAACCCGGCCTCGGTGACGCGCAGCTGGCAGAGACAGGAGACACAGGTGCCCGCCCGCCCATCCCGCGCGTACCTATTCGGCGACGCATCGAGCCGCGGCCGAGCCGGTCGGGCAAGAGCGTCGCGGTGACGAAGCCACAGGCCGGCCCCGCAACGAGATGAGAAATTACAACTTGTTAAGTTGCGGGGCCCGGGGGGCTAGTTTACTTTATGTTAAGTAAATGACCATCATTGCCGATTCGCAGCACGACGGTCCTGCACCCCGAGCGATCCCGCGACACCGCGGACACTGGCTTTGGGGCGGGACGTTCGATTTTCAGCGCAATCCCGCCGAGTTCGTATTGGAGGGGCACGAGCGGTACGGCGACGTGTTCATGACGCGAGTGCTCACCGGACACTCCTACTTCATCCGTGACCCGGACGTCGTCAACGCGATCAACGTCACACACGCCAAGCACATCTACAAGCCCAAGGTCGTCAAGCAGATGTGGAAGCCATTTCTCGGCAACGGTCTCGTGCCGAACGATGGTGAATCCTGGAGGCGTCAGCATCGGCTGATCATGCCTGGCTTCCACAAGATGCGAATCGATGCCTATGCGCCCACGATGGCCGAATACACGCGCGACTTGGTGCGTGGTTGGAAGGAAGGCGAGCAACGCGATTTCCGCAAGGAGATGGTGGAGCTCACCTTGCGCGTGGTTGCCAAGACCCTGTTCGATACCGATCTCGCGCATGACTCCGAGACGGTGCACGATGCAATTCAAGACATCAGCGAAGCGTTGATCGACCACGCGCAGACGCCCATCCCCGCGCCGCGTTGGTGGCCGTCGGATCGGAACCGCCGCATGGTTCGTGCGCTCGACGCGATGGATGGTGTGATCGAGCGGCTCGTCAGCGCACGACGCAAGCAGCGCGAGGATCGCGGCGACCTCATGTCGCACATGGTGTTTGCGACGGACGAAGAGGGCGGCATGTCCGACAAGCAGCTTCGCGACGAGCTGATGACCCTGATCTTCGCAGGCCACGAGACCACGGCACACACACTGACTTGGGCCTGGTACCTGTTGGCGACCCATCGCGACAAGCTCGCCAAGGCGCAACGGGAGATCGACATCACGCTCCGCGGTCGGCCGATCGGCGTCGACGACCTTCGCGAGCTGCCCTACCTCGAAATGTGCTTGAAGGAATCGCTTCGGCGCCTGCCGGCCGTATGGATTTACGGTCGGGAGGCGCAGGAAGATCTGCGGCTCGGCGACTATTTCTTTCCGAAGGGCTCGATTCTCGCGATCAGCCCGCTGGCCGTCGGTCGCAATGCGGCGTACTTCGACAACCCCTTGGAGTATCGGCCCGAGCGCTGGACTCGGGAGCTCGAACGAAGCCTTCCGAAAGGCGCCTACGTGCCGTTTGCGGCTGGCCCGCGGGTTTGCCTCGGCAAACAGTTCGCGATGATGGAGATGCGCATCGTCCTCGGCACCCTGATCCAGAACGTCGACATCAACGTCCTCGATGGCTTCGAGCCGGACTTCCTTCCGGAGCTCTCTCTCAACCCCGGCGAGCGCGGCATGCAAATGAAAGTCCGCTTCCGGAACGACGCACCCGTGCTTGCGGGTGATCGACCCCAAAGCCGGCCGATGCCGAGCCTCCGGGCGCTCTAAAAAGGGCCCGGCTGCTGTTTATGTATTTTTACACCTGTTTAATCCTTGACGCAGTGCGTCGGAGCCTCCAGATTGGGGGTTACGTAGGGCCCGGTTTCGCCGGTGCCTCCCCGATTAGGGAGTATCTCATGAACACAGGACTTCTCGTTGCCATTCTCTCGATCGTCGCGCTCCACGTCGCCGCATTGGTAGGCGGCGGACTGGCTTTGGGCGTGATGCGATTGCTGGGCCACGGCCCGGCAAGTGCCGCAAACGGCAACGGCTCGGACGAATGAGCGAGGCAGCCGGCTCGCGGCTCAGCACCAGGACGCTCGGTTTCCGGGCCTTTCCAAGAGCTCGCGCAGATTGGCGGACACGACCCGGTAGCCGACGTTCCCGTAGAGCTTCTGCCGTCCCTGATTGAGGTAATAGGTCGGGCTGCCTTCGACCTTGTACTGATCGCGGAGCTCGATGTCGCGGCACGCCTCGGCCATGGCTTCCCCGGACTGGACCTTTGCCTCGATCGCGGACGTGGGCAGGCTCGCCCGGTGCAGCACGTCGAGGACGACGTCCCGCCTCGAGATGTCGCGGGCTTGCTGAAAGAACGCCGAGCGAACCTTCCAAATCGCCTCCTCGAAAAGCGTGCGCCCGCCCAGGTTGTCGTGGCGCGCGCCGTCGATGACGCCTTCTTGAACCAGGAGCCGGGCCCCGCAGAGCATCTCATGCGCGACGGCCGACGTGGTCGGGGCGACCTCGCTCCAGACCCGCTCGCTGACCGATACGTGCTCGAACTCCGCGGCGGTCTTGCGGACGTGCTCGCCGTACCCGGCGTACCCGCCGCGGTCCTTCCATCCTTCGCCGATTCGATAGCGATTGGCTCCGAAGAGAGGGATGAATCGATACTCCAGCTCGATCGCGTCGCCGTACTCTTTGCGCAGCTCGTCCAGCCTGGCCTCGGCCACGTAGGCCCAAATACACAACACGTCCGACAGATAGGTGATTTGAATGCTCATCGGTAGAACACGTAGGCGAGGCCCGCGATGAAGAGGATGGCGAACACGACCAACCACTGACGCCAGATGTCGCTCTGGAGCGCGGAGGTGTCGGCCGGCTCGACTGCTTCGGTTCGGCCGCACTTGGGGCACCGGGGGTCGCCCTCGGTGCCTTCGAAGGAGAACTCGTAGTCGCAGTCCGCGCAGACGTAGCTCGTGGGCATCGCGCTCACCACTGGTGGATGCCGCCCAAGTCGTGGACGTTCTCGAACCCGTTTCGCTCGAGAAGCCGCTTCGCGATCGCGCTGCGGCCGCCACTTTGGCAATAGACCACGATCTCTGCGCGGCTGTCTCCGAGCTCGCCGAGGCGGCCCTTCAGCTCTTGGATGGGGATGTTGACGGCGCCTTCGATGTGGCCGCCCGAGAACTCGCCGGGACTGCGGACGTCGACCAGAAGCGCACCATCCTGGACGAGCTGCCGCGCCTCGGCTCCCGAGATCCGGGGCGCCCCAAAACGCAGATACAAAATCGCCATCACGATGACGGCCAACACGATGAGAACGATCTTCGTCAGCATGCGCACCGGCAGAAGGATAGTCCCGCTCGGTGCAGGCGCCAGCGGCGTCGCTTCGTCCTGATGCGTCTTGCGAGACTGAGCCGAATGCGGCGCCGGACGAAAAAGCGCGCTAGACCTGCCGCATGAGGGAGGCCAAGGGCAAGGGGGACGGTCAGGAAAACGCCCCCAATTTCATTCATGATCTGGTGCGCGAGGACGTCCGGACCGGCAAGCACGGAGGCGTCGTCGTCACGCGCTTTCCTCCGGAGCCCAACGGCTATCTGCACATCGGGCACGCCAAGTCGATCTGCCTGAACTTCACCACGGCGGCGCTTTCAGACCAGGGCCGCTGTCATCTGCGCTTCGATGACACGAATCCCGAAGCCGAAGACGTGGAGTACGTCGAGTCGATTCGGCAGGACGTTCGGTGGCTCGGTTTCGATTGGGGAAGCCATGAATACTTCGCTTCGGACTACTTCGAGCGACTCTACCAATGTGCGGTGGATTTGATTCGGCGCGGGCTCGCATACGTCGACAGTCAGAGCCTTGCGGAGATCCGCGAACGCCGCGGCGACTTCTACCGCCCAGGGGTCAATAGCCCGTTTCGCGATCGCAGCGTCGAGGAAAATCTCGACTTGTTTGCCCGGATGCGTGCAGGCGAATTCGACGAGGGCGCGCACGTGTTGCGGGCGAAGATCGACATGGCGTCCAAGGACGTGAACCTTCGTGATCCGCTGATGTATCGAATTCGCAAGGTGACGCATCACCGCACCGGCGATGACTGGTGCATCTACCCCATGTACGACTACGCCCATCCGATGTCGGACGCATTCGAAGGGGTGACGCACTCGATCTGCACGTTGGAGTTCGCGCACCACAACCCGCTCTACCAGTGGTTCGTCTCGCATTTCGAGTTCGACCCCGTGCCACGGCAATACGAGTTCGCGCGCTTGAACCTCACCTACACGGTGATGAGCAAGCGGCTGCTGAAACGCCTGGTCGAAGAGGGGCACGTCGGAGGCTGGGACGACCCGCGAATGCCCACCATCGCAGGCATGCGCCGCCGCGGTTACACGCCGTCAGCCATTCGGCGTTTCGCCGAGCGCATCGGGGTTTCGCGCCGGGACAGCCTCGTCGATGTAGGCCTTCTCGAGCACGCGCTTCGCGAGGATCTCAATGCGACCTCCCCTCGCACCATGGCCGTGCTGCGTCCGCTCAAGCTGGTCATCGAGAACCTGCCGGAAGAGGAAGAGATCGAGCTCGTCGCGCCCTACAGCCCCGACGATCCGAGCTTCGGGTCGCGACGGCTCTACCTCACTCGTGAGCTCTTCATCGAGCAGGAGGACTTCATGGAAGAGCCGATGAAGAAGTGGTTTCGTCTGGCTCCGGGAAGGGAAGTGCGCTTGCGCTATGGCGCGCTCGTGACCTGCAACGAGGTGATCAAAGACGGCTCCGGGAGCATCGTAGAGCTTCGCTGCACCTGGGATCCGGAATCCAAAGGCGGCAACGCCCCGGACGGGCGCAAAGTCCGGGGGACGATTCATTGGGTGAGCGCGAAGCATGCCGTCGATGCGGAGGTGCGGCTCTACGATCGCCTTTTCAACGAGGAGAATCCCCTAGACGAGAGCCATGAAGGAGACTTCACGCGACGCATCAATCCGGCGTCGCTCGAGATCGTCCGAGGTGCCAAGCTCGAGCCCAGCCTGGCCGGACGCGGCCCTGGTGAGCGAGTCCAGCTCGAGCGCCTCGGTTACTTCGTGGTCGATCCGGACAGCACGCCAGACCGGCCCGTGTACAATCGCACCATCCAGCTCAAGGACTCTTGGGCGAAGCTGGCAGGCAAAGGCTGACCGAGAGCCCCGCCCGTCCTCAGTGACCTCTTGTGCGCAGCCGCTCCCGGGCGCGCACCGCCAAACGGGTGGCCGCCAAGACGACCTTGGGCAATCTCGTCGGGCGCGTCTCGAGAAGCCTCGAATCTTCGAGCGCCGCCGTCCGGTGTCCGACGATCTTCTGATATTCCTCGGAGCTCACCATCCGGACGAAGGCCGCGCGGCTCGGATAGTAGACGAGCGCCACTTGATCCCATCGTTCGTAGCTCGGCGCGACCAAGCTCGCGCGCACGTTGCCCGCCCAAAGGAGCTGGCCCCCTTCGCGCCAGAGCAGCTTGACGACGGCCTGGCCGTATCGCTCGTACGCTTCTTTCCCGCTCGCCGGCGCTGCGTCGATACCGGTCCCCGAGTAATCCGCGCGCTCGCGAAATCGCAATAGATTTACCATCACGATCGGCTTTGGCGAAACCTGCTCCCGGGCAAACGAATCCGCAGTCGGCCGGTCGGGGTGGACGGTTCTCTCGATCTCCATTCGCCGTTCGTAGCAGGGTTGGTGTTTCGAATTAAGCCCCCTTTGCACTAAGGTTGCCGGATGGAGCGCACGCAAAAGAACGTTCGGTTGGGCATGACCCTGCCGGTGGGTGGAGCCGACGAAGCCGTGGAGCTCGCCTTGGCCGCGCGAGAGCGAGGCTACGAAGAGATCTGGATGGCAGAGGTCAACGGGGGTGATTCGTACGCGCTCGCCGGTGCGGTTGCGGTCGGCGCACCAGGCATGCGCATCGGAACGGCGGTCGTCCCAGCGCAAACCCGGACTCCGATGATGCACGCGATGGCCGCCATGACCTTGAGCCAGCTCACGCGGGGCAACTTCATCTTGGGGATCGGGCTGTCCTCGCCAAACATCGTTCGCGATTGGGCGGGGCAACCCTACGACAGACCGCTCACCCGCATGCGCGAGCACATCGAGGTGCTCCGTCAAATGTTGAGCGGCAAGAAGACCACCTACGATGGCAGGACGCTGTCGGTGAAGAGCTTTCGCCTCGGCGGCGCGCCGGTGGGAGAGGTCCCGATCTACCTCGGGGCTTTGAACCAAAGGATGTTGCGGCTGACCGGGGCGCTCTGCGATGGCGTCTGCCTCAACATGGTGCCGGAGTTCGCGCTCACGCAGGTGCTCGGCGAGGTACGCGCCGGGGCCGAAGAGGCAGGCCGCGATCCGAGCCAGATCGAGGTGGTCGCACGGCTTCACGTGGTGATGGCCGATGATGCAGAGATGGGCCGGAACCTGATCCGGACCGTCTTTGGCGCCTATGCCGCCACCCCCGGGTATAACCGGTGCTTCGAATGGATCGGCTTTGGCGACGAGGCCCGGCGGATTCGCGAGGCGTTCGCCAAAGGGGACCGGGCCGGCGTGGCGATGGGCGTCACCGACGAACTCTGCGATGCCATGGCCGTCGTCGGAAACCGGGACGCCGTTCGTGCGCGCATCCGAGCCTACGCGGAAGCAGGCATCGACGTGTGCGTCATCAACCCCATCGCGGATCCGTCTTCCGTTCCGCAGATCCTCGGGGCGATCTCCGGCTGCCTCGACGGCTTGGATCTCCGCAATGGAGGCGTCATGCGCGCCACGGAATAGGCCGCCTTGAGCACTCCGACGGTTCGTGGTTTGTTTGGGAGATGCGCCATCCATTCTTGCTCATGCTGTTGCTTGCCGTCGCCTCGGTCGTGAGCGGCCAGCCGTTTCACGGCACTGCGGACGCGGAGGAGCCCGCACCGGTGCAACAGCTTCGAATCGCCACCTTGGCGCCTCGGCAGTCCGGGCTCGGCGAGGCCTTTCAAGACCTGCGAAAAAACCTCCGGGAGCGAACGCAGGGTCAGGTCGAGCTCAAGATGTACCACGGCGGCGTGGCCGGTGACGAGCTGACCGTGGTCCGCAAGATGCGCGTCGGCCAGCTCGACGGCGCGCTGCTGACCTCCACGGGGCTCGGCGCGCTCGTGCCGCAGGTGCTGGTGCTGCAAGCGCCCGGCTTGATCCGGAGCTACCCGGAGCTCGATGACGTCCGCAAGAAGCTCGCTCCGGAGCTCGAGGCGCTCTTCGATCAGGCGGGGTATGCGCTCATCTCCTGGGGGGACTCGGGCCAGGTTCGCATTTTCTCGAAGCACAAGATTCAGCATCCAAACGATCTCCGGAACGTCCGCCCCTGGGTCTGGCGCGGGTCCCCCACCATGCAGGCGTTCATCGATGCGGCAGGCGCGAACGGCGTCACCTTGGGGCTCCCCGAGGTCTTTTCCGCCCTACAGACGGGCATGCTCGACACGGTGATCGCGTCGTCGATTGGCGTCCTCAGCTTTCAGTGGCACACGCGGCTCAAGACGATGACCAAGCCGGGTGGGGGCATCGTCGTCGGCGCCTACGTGATCCGGAAAGACAAGCTCGAGGCGCTGCCCAAAGACGTGCAGGAGTTCATTCGGCAAAGCGCGCGTGACCACGCCGATGAAATCCGCGAAGGCGGGCGCAAGTTCGACGACGAGGCCGCCCAGGCACTCTCCAAACGCCTCGAGATGGTGAACATCTGGCGCAACAAAGAAGCGTGGGAGGCGGTTCAGCGAAAGGCGCGCGAGTCTTTGGCCGGACGGCTCTACTCGAAGTCGTTGCTCGTTCGCGTGCAGCAGATCGTCGGCAGGAATTACTGAGCGGTGGGCATGCGGAAGCTGATTCGTATGGTGGCGCTTGTCGCGCCGATGGTGGTGTGGGGCTGCGGAGACAGCGCGCCCGAAGAGACGTTGTTGGAGCCGAGGCCGACCTGCATTGCGTATTGTGCCAACGTCATCGGAGAGTGTGATGCGTTCATGGACGTGCCGGGCTTCGAGGACGTGGACGAGGCGTCATGCCAGCAAACCTGCGAGCGAAATCTGCGCGTGGAGCAAGCGATCTCACCGGCTTGTGGAGATGCCGTCGAGACCGTCTTCACCTGCGCGTCAGAGCTCGACTGCGAAGATGTCGATGCTTGGATTGCGCAGGAGCCGGCCGAGTCCTTTCCGTGCCGGTCGTCGATTTTGGCTGCCGACACGGCTTGCGGGCGGAATTGAAAAAGGGGGCGCCCCTTGGGAGGCGTCCCCTTTCGTCGTCAGCCGAACGGATCGGCTAGCCGCACTCGCCTCCGGATGGAAGCCCCGAGCAGGCGTCGAACTCCTGAATGCAGTTGTTGTCGCATCGGCATTGGATGCACGCCGGCGCATCGGTATCGCCCGAGCATTCTCGCACGCAGGAAGCCGCCCCACAGGCGACCGTGTCGCCGGTGCACGAGACACAGTTGTCGTCGAGGCCTGGAGGCGAAAGCGCCGCGGTGGCGTTCTGTGTGCATGTGGCGACGCAGTCGGCCAGGGCCAGAATTACATCGTTCGAGCAAGCCGGGGCGCAATCCAAAACCGCTCCTGCTTCCGGAAGGCAGTCCTCCACGCCATCGGGAAGATTGGCCTCGGTCGGCGCTAGACCGATGCAATGACTGCCGATCGCCGATGCGGCCTCGTCCCCTTCGGAGGTCTCACCGAGACGGTCCGTATATGTGAGGTTGTCGTAGACCGCCTGGTTCTCCTCGGTGGTGCAAAAGCCGTCTCCAGTGCTGCCGCCCACGTTGCCCGTGCCCCCCGTGCCACCGCCACCGTTCTCCGGATACCTGAACCCCACGGTGGGATCGCCTGTGTTGCAGGCCCAGAGCGCAGTGGCCAATGCGAGCGAGCCCATAAGAATCATCGGTTTCATGTTCGGTTCCTTTCTCATGGCCATGCCCGGTCAGAAAATCATGGCAGCACGAAGCTGGACGGTCCAGAGGAAGGCGTCGTTGATCCCACCACCATAGCCGGGGTTGTCGGGGTCGCCGGGGTTACCGACATCGGTAAAGGCCCGTTTGGGCTGCATCACGCCTCCTTCGAGGTCCACCCAGATGATATCGCGGGCGCCCATCTTGGCGCGAACGGCGAGGTCCGCCTCCCAGCCGTAGAAGCACTCCGGCTTGAGACCACACTTGTCCTCCGTGCGGGCATTGATATACGGATCGAGCTCATCGGCCCACGAGACCAAGAACTGCGCGTGCAGCTCCAGCCCTGGGACGACGGTGAACCGGTAGCTCGGCAGGAGGTACTTCGCGTTGAAGACGCTGCCGTTGGCGCCGAGCTCGACCGCGCCGAGCGGGTTGAGCCGCTGAAAGGTCAGCGCCTTTTGCACCACCTGGAACATCAGCATTCCGACCTTGATGTTCTCGTTGAAGCCTCGCGCCGTGAGCCTCGGTGTGGCCTTGCCTGTCTCGATGGGTTCTCCAGGTACTGCTCCAGAGAGGAGATTGGAATCGCCTGTCGAAAGCCCACCCTCGAGCTGGGCGGCCCAGTTCCCCTCGTCCATCACCCCGATCCGAGCGAGCAGGTTGTGGACTCGTCCGAACCCTCGGTTGCAGGGCCCTGGGGGCGTGCGGGGACATGGGACGTTCGGGCCGTACGCTGGATCACCAGTGAAGGCCAATGCGCCACTGTGACCAAGAATCGCGTGGTACTCGCCCTCGGTCGTAATTGCCAGGTTCCGCCGGTTCTTGAGGGTATGCTTCAGCCGCCATGCCACGTCGGGGATGGTAATTCGGCTGTCGGTCGACCGCTGCCACCGGTACACGACGTACGCACCGACGAAGAGCTCGTCGGTGGCGCCGCGGCCATACTCTTCGTCGTTCCAGGCGAGCACGTTGACGAGCTCGCTCACCCGCCGATCGAGGTTGGTCAGGTAGGCCAGTGGGAAGACCGAGCGCTCCTCGAACACGGTGTAGAAGGGCTTGAAGTTGGGGTCGTTCAATGCGCCGCTGGCGTCGGGAGGCGACTGGATCGTCGAGTCGATCACCGGATCCTGGGTGAGACGATCGTACACGAACGCGTAGATCAGCGGCGTTTGGCGGGTGTCGCCTTTGCTGATTCCACGAGCGAGTGTGATCGGCCTCGTGGCGAAGATGACACGGTCGAACGTCTCGCCTCGGTAGAAGTCACCCCACTCGGCGAGGCCGTTGCCGGCATGGGTAAGGGTACCGACGCCCCAGTGCGACTCCATGCGGCCCACACGGACTTGACCGATGGGGACCAAGAACTCGATCCAGGCCCGCTCGAGCTTCAACGATTCGGTGAGGTCGACGCCGTTGATGTCGGTCTTGGACTGATCGACGGCAAAAAGCGGGACGCTGTACACCCGCGCGTTGTCGCCCCAGACGACGTTGTCGAGACCGTCGATGGTGAAGCGAAGGCGGGCGATCGGGAGATCGGGGTTGGGCCCGTAGGTGACCTCTGGATCGAGGCGAAGTCGCATCGTGCCGAAGGAGGCATTCTTGCTCCGAAATCTTTCGTCGGAGTTGACATCCGCGATGGGGGCGTTGCCGATCCAGTGGTAGCGGGCGCGGTAGTAGCCGTGGAACTGGAACTTGAGTGGAATGGCTTCTTCCTCTTTCTCGCTCTGGCGCACGCTCTGGCCGACCTCGCCGAGGCTCCGGCGCATGCGCTCGCGCTCGGCGGCCTCGGTGCCCATGCCGGCTTGACCCGCTTGTGCCGGGCTTGTCGCGCTCGGCGGGCGGACGCCGGTGACCGGGGGGGCACCCTGTTCGTCGGGCGTGGGAGACTCGGCTTCCAATTCCTTGAGCTTCTCGAGCTCGGACTTTGGCTCTTCGGCTTCTTCTTCGGAAGCTGGCTCGGTGGTCCCGTATTGCGCGGCAACCTGCCCAGCCGACAAAAGGGCTGCCGTCATGGCAGCTACCGCGATCCATCCATACTTCACGTCGCACCTCCACCTGCTCGAGTCGAGCGCACCGAATACGGGCCCAGGAGTCGATGAGAGCCCCGGTCGAGCGGAGAATGCACAAATGCGCGACGTTCTGTCTACCCCCTTTTTTCGAGAGCCATCATGGCGAGGGCGCGTTTGTTCTCGGGTTTTGCGACCGCCGAACGGTTTCACGCACCTCACATCCGAGCAGCGCAGGCGCGTCAATTGCGACCAGAGGTCTTCTTGCCCCGAAATTTCCTGGAATTAATGGCATTGAACGCGCGATCATCGTGCGCGCGCATTTTATGCGCGTCGTGGCGTATTTGCCATCCACGATCTGCGCGGCGCCTCACGATGCAGCGCCAAGCCCGAGCTTGTACGCATAGAGCCGGCCGAGATGTCGAAGGAAGTTGAGCTGCTCCTTGAAGGAGAGCTTGCTCTGCCCGAGCTGGCGTTCGCCGAAATGGATGGGTATCTCGACCGGCTTTTTGAAATCGCCCTTGACGAAGATCTCGAGCGCGATCTTGTAGCCGACCGGCGAGAGCCGAGCGGTGTCCGGCATGTCCGCGCGCCGCAGGGCGAGGAACCCGCTCATGGGATCCTCGAGCGGGCACAGGGGCTTGGCCAGAATCACGGGCAAGCGTGAGTTGAGCTTGCGAAATGGGGTCCAGCCGCCATGAGTCGACCCCCCTTCGATGTATCGCGATCCGATCACGAAATCGCTCTCGCCTCGCTTTAACCGCTCCACCATCGTCGGAATGGCGCTAGCGGGATGGGAGAGGTCGGCATCCATCACTACGATGATCTCGCCCGATGAAGCCTCGATCCCCTCGATCACTGCGGTGGCCAAACCTCGCTTGCCCTTTCGCACCAGAACACGCACGGGGTGCGCCTTGGCCAGCTCCGCGCAGACTTCTTCAGTGCCGTCTCGAGAATCGTCGTCGACGAACAGAACCTCGTGCGCTTCGCCCATGCCGCGCAGCGCGTCTTCGACGGCCCTGACGAGCAGCGGAAGGTTTTCCGCTTCCTCGTACGTCGGCACGATGATCGAGATCACTCGGTGTCCCTAGCACATGGCTTCAGGCACCGTGCGGCATTCGAGGTGGCAACCAAGCCCGCAGCCAAATCAGGTTCACGACGAGCGATATCCCGAGGCCGATGACACCAACTTCTCCGAGCGATCGGAGCCCGGGGCTGTCGGCCGTCAATAGCGCCCCAAAGGCCACCATGGAGGTCAGGGTGGATGCCGCTACTGCTCTGTACGTGGCGTGCTGCTCGCGTGGGCTTCCCGAGTAGGCCCATCTCACGTGTACGGCGCCATCGACGGCCAGGCCGATGACCACCGGCACCGCCAGCAGGTTGTAGAGGTGGAGATCGATTCCGAAAACCGTGAGCACCGCAGCGAACAAGATGGTGCTGAGCGAGGTCGCGAGGAAGACGTCGCGGGTCACTACGAACGATCGACTGGCCACGGCGGTTGCAATGATCAGACCGACGAACACGAGCGCCACGATCCACGGCGAATCCGCGATCAAAGCGGGCGTCACCTCACCGAGGAGCGCCGCTGCGGAAGCAAAGGTGACGGCGGGATGAGCGGCGCGGAGCCGATCGAGCCACGTGGCCATTCGCTCCATGGCTTCGGCATTCGAGCCACGAAGGGGGACGTAGATGATGCCGCTCTTGCCGAGCGACCCGTCTTTGAGAATGAGCGTAGCGGCCAACCACGGAGGAAGATGATTGGGCTCGGGCGGGCCTTCCACCTCGACCCAAGGCTCCAGCTCGTCGAGCTCGGCTAGCAGCTCCTGGTCCTCTCGTTCGACGGCCTTCTCCCGCGCCCGGACCAGGGTCGCTCTGAGATCCTCCAGGATGTCGGTCTTCTCGCCGGCATCCTCGGGGAAGATCACCTGCGCGGAAACGACGACCGGCTCGACGCCGAGGGCTTCGCGCGCTCCTTCGGTCATGAGCTCGTCGTCGAGCGCTTCCTTTACCGCATCGCGCGACTCGCCGACGTAGAGCGCATTGATGTTTCCACGCGCCCGCATCATCGATGCGTCCAGACCATGTGCGACGCTCTGGGGTTGAAGCTTGCTCAAGTTGGGCTCGAAGCCGATCTTCATGGCGAGTGGAATCGCCAACAGCCCGGCGATGAGACCCGCCGACGCGAGGCGTCTGGCGCTGAGGTCCTTGGCTTGGGGCCTGAGGTCCCCTTTGGTGCGCCCGGGAAGCACACGGACCATGCTGGGGAACACGGCCAGGGTCCACAGCAGGGTCACCATGATCCCGAGCGACGCCATCCAGCCCATCTGCGAGAAGCCCTGAAAGTCAGTCATCGAAAGTGCGCCGAAGCCGCATGCCGTGGTGAGCCCGGCCACGAGGAGGGACACCCAAAGCTCTTGGACGCTTGCCTTTGCGGCCGGCGCCGGGCTCAGCCCCTCCGCCCTCGCCGACTGGTAGTGCATCAACAGATGGATGCCGAAATCGATTGCCATGCCGGCGAGGATGGCGAGCGCCGATGCGCTGATGATGTTGATCTCGGGCTCGATGAGCGCGATCAGACCGATGGCCACGGCCAGGCCGCTGAGCATCGGCACCATCAGCTGGATGACTGCCGTGAGGTCGCGAAAGAACATCAGCACCACCAGCAGCGCTCCAGCCGCCGCGAGAATCGACACGAGACGAAGGTCGTCGACGATGATCTCGTGCTCGATGGGGGCGACTCGATAGCGGCCGATGACCTCGATGCGGGTTGCCTCGGGCTGCGACTGCGCCAAGGGCATGGTCACCGATTCGACCCGGTCCTTGATCATTCGCGCAAAGGACAGGTTGCCCGGAGAGCCGTCGAGCATGACCTGCACCGCGCAAACCGAGCCATCGTCGTTGCAGAGCGCGCGGGGCTGCTCGTCCCCTGCTTCGTTTCCGCCGGCTTTCTTCGCGGATTGGCCGGTGAGCTGGTGAAGAACCGTTCCGGCGGGCGAACGGTCGACCGCTTCCCGAATCTTGTCACTGTCGGGAAGCTCCGGTGGATCTGCGATGGTCACGCAAAGAGGCGACGCTTTGCACACCTCCCAATCGAGCGCTTCCTCGGCAAGCTCGCTCCACTCGTAGAGCGTGTCCGCATCGACGTAGTAGAGAGCTCGCTCGGCCAGGTCGTCCAAGCCGTAGCTGGTCATGACCCATAGGGTCTCGGGCCACTCTTCGAAGACATCGGCGAGCTGCTGAGCGAGCTCTTGATTTCGCTCCGCGTCTTCGGACGATACGAGCACCGTCAGCGGCTCTTCGAGACCGAGCTGCTCGCGTGTCTCGTCGATCGAAACAACGGAGACCGAGTCGGAGGGCAAGAGCGCCTCGAGCCCCGTATCGAGCTGAAGCCTCTTGGCCGTCCAAACCCCGAGTGACGCGAGAGCGAGCGCGAGGGCGAGTGTCAGGAGTGATCGCGTCACCGGGCGGAACTATAGCCGCCGCCCGGGGCAATGCGAGTTGCCTGGTTGTGAAAATCGGGTACCAGTCAGACCCATGGCTCCGCTCATCGTTTGCCTGGATCTCGAAGGCGTTCTCATCCCCGAGGTGTGGATCGCGTTCGCCGAAAAGACTGGAATCGAGGCGCTACGGCGGACCACCCGTGACGAGCCCGACTACGACAAGCTCATGCGGGGACGGCTCGAGATTTTGGACGCCCACGGATTCAAGCTCGGCGACATCCAGGACGTGATCAGCTCGATGGAGCCTCTTCCCGGGGCGCGAGATTTTCTCGATACGCTTCGCGATCGGACGCAGGTGGTGATCTTGAGCGATACGTTCTATCAGTTCGCGGCGCCATTCATGCGGCAGCTCGGACAGCCCACCTTGTTCTGCCATCAGCTCGTGACCGACGACGACGATCGCGTCGTCGATTACCAGCTCAGAATTCCAGATGGAAAGCGCAGAGCGGTGGGAGCGCTGAGAGACATCGGCTTTCGCGTTCATGCGGCGGGCGACAGCTACAACGACACGACGATGCTCATCGAGGCGGACCGCGGCATCCTGTTCCGTTGTCCGGACAACGTGGCCGAAGAGTTCCCGCAGTTCCAGCGGACCGAGGCCTACGACGAGCTCCTGCCTGCCCTTCTGGGCTAGCGTACACTAGCGGTCTTCGCCGTAGACCTCTGCGTGCACCGCGCGGGCCGCTTCCACCATTCGAAGCCCCGGGTCGGTCAACAAGTTCGTTTCGATGCTCCGGATCTGCCCGTTGCGGCATGCAGACAACGCGCCGAGGCCGGGGTGCCTGCACAACGTCTCTTCCGTTCCCGGGTTGGTGATGATCCAGGGCGGGTCGAGGCTCAGCAGCTGCTCGTTGGTGTATGCGGGCCAGCCCTCGAAGCCTGCCTCCGCTGCGACGTCGACTAGGCCGGCGGCGACGAGCACGTCGTGGAAGCTGGTTTCGGTGGTGCCTCCGTACAATCGATCGCCGTGCATGCCCACGTAGAGGGCGCGCGCCCGTTCGGTTTCGCCGAGGCTGGCCGCGATTTCGCCGAGCTCCCGTTCGACCTCCTCGATTAGCTTTTCCCCCCGTTCCGGCACCCCGAGCACCGCTGCCAACTGGCGGATGTTCCGGATCAAGGTCTCAAGACCGCGCATCTCGCCCAAATCGAAGACCTTGAGGCCCGCATCCTTCAGGCGCGCTACGTGGCGACGATCGACGAAGCTGTTGACGAAGACGATGTCGGGTCGAAGCTCGATGATCGTTTCGATGTCGCGGGCGCGTTCGACCCCGATCTTGTCATCATACGTCGTCGACGGCCGCGCGCGAAGCGTGTGCCTGCTCACCGCGACCAACCGGTCGGGCTCGATCAGCTCGACCAGCACCTGATCGGCGACGATGCTGGTGCTCACGATTCTCGCGTACTGCCGGATGGGAATGCGCGCGCCCGTCGCATCTTCGACGGTCGAACGGACTGCAGTGCCCGTCACCGCCTCGCTCCGTGAAACGACGGCCGTGAGCAGCGCTCCGGTGAGCAGCGCGGTCGACAATAGAAGCGCGTTCAGTCCGAAAGTACCCCGCATCTCACTCCGCTTGGACCGTCTCCGTATCCGGCTCGAATCCGATGCGCGCATTTTCGATGAGCCGGACCCCATAGGCCGCGCGGATCGGCTCTGGCGCGACGACGTCCTGCGTGTCGCCTTTCTCCACCACACGACCGTCTTTCAGAAGAAGCGCGCGGTCGGTGGTCGAACGCGCGTCGGCCAGATCGTGCAGCACGACCACGATGGTATGCTTGCGCGCGGCAAGCGTACGAATCAAGCGCAGCACGGAGAGCCTCTCGCCCACGTCGAGCGCGGCAGTCGGCTCGTCCATGAGCAAGACGGGCGCATCTGACGCGAGGGCGCGAGCCAGCAAGACCCGCTGTTGCTCGCCGACGGAGAGTCGAGTGAATATCCGGTCCCGAAGCACATCGGCGTGCGCGGTCGCCAACGCGTGGTCGATTGCGTCCCTGTCCGCCTTCGACATCCCGCCAAAACCCGCGCCATGGACATAGCGTCCGAGCGCCACCACCTCTCCGACCGAGAGGGCCGAACGGAGCAGGCTTCTTTGCGGCACGTAGGAAGCTCGTTTGGCTCTCTTGCGCGGTGGAAGCGGCGCCACCTCGACGCCGCCGATCTCGACCGTGCCTTCGTAAGGAAGAAGCCCGGCCAACGCCTTCAGGAGCGTGCTCTTGCCTGCGCCGTTGGGCCCGAGCAACGCGAGAACCTCTCCGGGATTCGCTTCGACGTCGACGTCCCAAAGGACCTTGCGTCCGCCCAGCGACACGGTCACACCCCGTGCGCGAAGCGCCATTTGGACGTTGCCATCACGCATACGCGTGCTCCCGTCGCAACTTGATCAACAACAACAAGAACAACGGCGCGCCGATCAAGCCGGTGACCACGCCCAACGGAATCTCGCTTCTCGATGGGATCAACCGGGCGAGCACGTCGCAGGAGACGAGGAAGATGCCGCCCGCCAATGCTGCGGCCGGAATGAGCCTTTGGTGCTTGGTTCCGGCGAAAGGGCGAAGCATGTGCGGAACCACCAGGCCGACGAAACCCACGTTCCCGCCGAGGGAGACCGCGCTCGCCACGAGCACGCTCACCCATACCGCGGACCACCAGCGCACTGCGTCCACGTTCGCGCCCATGGACATCGCCTCTTCTTCACCACTCAAGAGAAGATCCAACGGGCGCCCCCAGAACCAGCACGCGACCAGAGCCGAAGCGACCAGAGGCAACGCAAACGAGAGTTGACGCGGGCCGGTTCCACTCACCGATCCGAGCGAGAACGACACGATCGCCCGGCCAAGCTCCCAGGTCTCCTGCGCGATGCTGGTCAGCAATCCGCTCAAGCTCAAGAACAGGGCGCTCAGAACGAAGCCGGTGAGCAAGAGAGCCAGCAAGTCCTGCGTGACGCGGACGAAAAGAAGAAGGATCGCCAGCGCTCCCAAGGCCCCAACAAAGCAGCCGAACGGTACGATCATCTCCGGAACCACGAGCCCGCCGCCGAGGCCGGCAATGCCGTAAGAGAACAAGGCAACTTGCCCGCCGAAGCTCGCCCCCGCCGTCGTTCCGAGCACGGAAGGGCTGGCCAGCGGATTGCGGAACAGCCCTTGCACCACCACACCGCCCACGGCCAACGCCGCGCCCGCCAGGAAGGCCGCGGCAAGCCGGTAGCCGCGAAGCTTCAGAAACGTGTCGCGCAGCTCGGGATTGCTCAGGTCGCCAGAGCCGACGAGCACAGCCAGCACTCCAGCCACCAGCAAGAGCAAGAAAAGCAGCAGATAGAGCCGCACCGCGCGTCCTTACCATGCGCCTTCCGCTCGATCGATGCGCGAGTCCGATGATTGACCATGCGGGGGCGATCGGTCATCGTCGGCCCAAGCAGGGAAGCCGGTGAGAGGCCGGCGCGGACCCGCCACGGTATGTGACTGAATGCGCTGTCGTTGTGCCACTGGGCCATGAGGCCTGGGAAGGTGACAGAGCCTGGGGTCACGAGCCCGGAAACCTGCGAACAGTGTCGATCACCTCGGGGATGGTGAGAGTCGCGCGTCGGAATTCCTCTTCCGCTCGAACGGCCGTTCCTGAACCAGGAACCGGAATTGGAAGACATCGGGCAGCAGCGGATCGAGCGACGGGGGCAGTCCTTCCGTTGCAGCTTGCTCGTGGTCTCGACCGTTTCGGCCATGGTGGCGACGGCGGCGCCGGCCTTCGCGCAGTTTGGAGAAACGGCTCGCATCGAGCGACCGATTCCAGCAACCAACCCGCTCGATCCGACGGCGGCCGGTAGCGAGGTGCTGGTCCGTGATCGCCTGGTTGCGCAGACGACCGAGCAGCTATTGCTGGAGTCAGCCGGGACGCGCGTCGTGGTCTTGGGGGGACCGGGTACGCCGTTTTGCCTTCGTCTTCGCGGCGTGAGCTGTGATCAGATCAACGTCATGCTGGGAGACATTCCCATCAGCAGCCCCGACACCGGACCCTTCGACTTGAGCCTCGTGCCGCTCGAAGCGCTCGAAGGGTTCGAGGTCTACCGGGGCGGAGCACCGGCTTGGCTCAACGATGGGGCCGTGGGAGGCGTTCTTCGGCTGCTTCCGCGGCGCTACGAGCAAAACGAGATCGGCGGGCGTGCCACGGCGGGCAGCTTCGGCACTTGGCGGGCCAATCTCTTCGGCGCGGCCTCGGCAAAGAAGGTTCAGCTTTTCGGAACCGCAGGCGCTGCCGGGTCTCGCAATGACTATCCCTACCTCGACGACAACGGCACCCGCTTCGACCCGACGGATGACGTCGAACGATCGCGCCAGAATGCGGACTTCCTCGAAGGGTTTGGCTTTGCGAATCTGGTGGCGAAGACGAGCAAGACCAGCCATCTCGATTTGGTTTTTCTAGGTCTAGGGCGGGATCGCGGCGAGCCCGGGCCGGGATCGAGCCCCGCAACGCAGGCGCGGACGAAAATGACTCGCCTGATCGGCACGGCGTCGTGGCTTCAGGAGAAGCGAGGCGCGCACCCGTATCGGCTTCAGGTCGCCGCCAACTACGACTACGGGAGAAATCGCTTCGACGATACGCTAGGCGAGATTGGAAGCGGGGGTCCCCGGGAAGCCGATGACAGAACCCACGCGGTCTTCGGGCGAGCCGCCGCGTCGGTCGAGGTGATGCCCTGGCTCGAGGTCACCTCGATCGCATCGGCGCGTTATCAGGCGTTCGAGCCCAGCAGCGAGTCGGCTGCCATCGTGCTCCCCGCCTCGGATCGCATCTCGGTCGCTGGCACCTTGGAGACGCGCTTCTTCGGGCAGGCGGGCAAGGTCTCGATGGAGCTCCGTCCGAGCATTCGTTTCGCCTGGACCCGCGCCGCGATCGATGAGGCTCGAGCGTCCGCATCGGCGCAAACCCGTTCGTCGGATTTTCTTCCAACGTATCGGGCGGCAGGCGCCATCGCGCCGCTCGAATGGCTTTCCCTTCGGGCCTCGATCAGCAGCGGCTACAAGCTTCCATCGCTCTTGCAGCTCTTCGGCAACCGATCGACCGTCGTCTCCAACACCACGCTCGTGCCGGAACAGTCGATGTCATACGACGGAGGCGTCACCGCACGAGGTCGAGCCGGCGTGCTCAGCGGATACGCCTCGGTGGGGGCGTTCCTGACCCATCTCGACGATGCGATCCGCCCCCGCCCCCTTCCCCAGGGCACCCTGATCTTCGAGAATATCGGGTCGGCGCGGATTCGAGGTGTCGAGATCGAGCTTCGCGGATCGATCACGGACCACTTCGTCCTTCAAGCGGAGACGACTTGGACCCGGGCAGACGACGAGGCGCGTGAACGAAGGTTGCCAGGGCAGCCTGAGTGGGTTGCGTTTGCGCAGCCCGAGGCCCACTCGGGCTCTCTGTCGAAGTGGCTTTCGGACGCGATGGGCTTCTTCCAAATTGCATACGTCGGGAAGAGCTTTAGCGACCCCGCCAACCTGGTGGTGCTCCCGGCGCGCACCGTCCTTGCGATCGGCGCAGGCGTCGATCTCTTCGAGGCCCGCCTTGGCCTGAGCTTTCGAGTCGATGATCTACTCGATGCTCGCGGGCAGGATCTTCTCGGCTTTCCGCTGCCGGGACGCCGTTACACGGGTCGCCTGAGCTACCGCCACGAGTGGTAGCTTGACTTTGAGATGGCCGAGCGTAGGTTCGGCATTCTTGCGAGGTCGAAGACGGCTCGCTCCGAGCCGTTGGAGATAGATCGACGGAGAGACAACCGCCGGTCAAACGGGGAAGTCGGTGCAAGGCCGACGCGGACCCGCCACGGTATGTGACCGAATGCGCTGCCACGATGCCACTGGGCGAGGAAAAGCCTGGGAAGGCGGCAGAGCCTAGGGTCACGAGCCCGGAGACCTACCTAGCAAGCCCACTCGAATCGCCTCGGGGATGGCGGGTAGGTTGATGGGTCTCGTTGCAATGCTGGACGCGTCTCGTTTCCGACCCTCCGCCGCCGCGGCTGGAGGAAGAACATGGAACGGGGACGAATCTTCATCTTTCTCATCGGCGTTCTGCTCGCTGGATCAGGCTGCGCTGAGAGCGAACAGTCCGACGGCTCGGGAAGCGGCACACCTGCCTTGGATCGGCTCGACGCCGTCCCGCGCTATGCGGTCGTAAGCACCGACTTCACCAGCTCTTCCATCGCGGTGCTCGACGAGAGCTTCCAGGTCTTGCACGAGAGTTGGGTCAACTCGGGCACCACCTATCCGGGGCTCGTGGCTACGCTTTCAGGTGACGTCGTGTTGCCGACCCGTCAGGCCGGCGATGGAACGCTGACGGTGATCGATCGATTCTTCACGGACGTGGTCACGCGCTTCCTCGTGCCGAGTGGGGATCTGAGCGGGCAAGCTCGAACCCAGGGGGAGGCTGGTGGCACGGGCTTTTCGTCGAACCCGCAGGACTTCATCTACGTGAGCCCAGACAGCGCCTGGGTTCCACGCTACGAGCCGAATCTCGATCCGGCCGCTCCACCTCAGAATCAGGGTAACGACCTCTTCGAGGTCGACCCTACCGAGATGATTGCCACCGGAAGCCGAATCGATCTCTCCCCACTCAACACCACGGCCGAGGTGATGAGCGAGGCAGGTCCCGTCGAAGTCGAGGTTTTCGCGCGCCCGAGCCGCGGCAGGTTGATCGGCTCGCGAATCTTGGTGGGCCTCGATCGCATCAGCGCGAGCTTCGATGCCGCCGGGCCCGGAATGGTCGCTGTAGTGGATCTCGAAAACGAATCGGTCGAGGGAATCGAGATCCCAGGGCTGAAGAACTGTGGAAACTTGGGAGCGGTGCCGAGCGCGCCCACCAAGGTGGTGGTCAGCTGCGCCGGGTTCTCGCAACCCTTCGGGGATGAAGCGCAGATTCGTCAATCTGCGGGCATTGCCCTGCTCGACGCCGCCGAGCAGAGCGTGGAGATCGAGCGGCTCTGGCGGGTCGCTGACCATCCCGAGGCGGCGATTGCCGTGGGCGGTGTGATCGCCCTCGCCGAGGAGCGCGTGCTCGGGGTGGCCAGTGGCGACTTCGCGTCCACGGTCGATACGCTCTACACGATCGATCTCACCACTGGCAGTCAAGAGCCCGTCTACCAAGCGACCGGCTCCTTCGTGATTGGTCTTTCTGCCTATGATCCCGAAAGCGAGATGGTCTTCGTACCCGACGCGGCAGCCAACGCGGTCATCGAGCTCGCAGTGGACCAGGAAGAGCTGATTCAGGTCGGCTCCACCACGATCGCGCCCGATCTCGGCTTGCCGCCCACCCAGGTGTACCTGCTCGACTAGCGTCCGGCGCCGAGCAACGCGCGCACCCGGTCCTGCCAGGGCAGCATCGGCCCCATCACGGCCTCGGTCGCGGAGATGTCCAAGACGCTGTACGCGGGACGCGGCGCCGGACGCGGGAACTCGGCGCTCGTACACGGCTCGACACGACAGCTCGGATTCACCAACGCCGCCACAAGCGTCGCCAGACCGAACCAGGTGCAGTCTCCCCCGTCGGTCACGTGAAAGGTTCCAGCGTGGCCCCGCTCGGCCAGCCCGAGGCTCACTTCGGCGAGCCTTTGGCCGTCGGTCGGTCGGCCGCGCTGGTCGTCGACGACCCGAAGCTCGCTGCGGGTCTTCGCTAGCTCGGCGATCGTCAGCACGAAGTTCTTTCCCCACGGGGCATAGAGCCAACTGCTTCGCACGAGCAAGTGCGGTATGCCCGAGCGCTCGACCAGCTCCTCGCCGATGGCTTTGCTTCGTCCATAGGCGTTGATGGGACGCCGCGGGTAGTCGACTGGGTAGGGCTCGGCTGCAGTACCGTCGAACACGTAGTCGGTGCTGTAGTGAATCAGCTTCGCGCCGACCGCGCGACATCGCTCCACCAAGCGCCCGACCGCGTAGCCATTCACCTCGTTGGCTAGCCCTTGGTGCTCCTCGGCGTCATCGACGGCCGTGTACGCCGCGCAGTTGACGACCCAACGGATGCCCTTGGTCACCGAGCGAGACAACGCACTAGCATCGGTGATGTCCAAATCCTCGATCGTCGTGCCGGCATGATCGATGTCTCGGCGCGCCAAAAGCTCGGTCCAGCAGCGCCCGAGCATGCCATCCGATCCAATCACCAGGAAGTCAGGCATAGCGAGGCAAGCGATTCGGCGAGATGTCTCGGAGCCGCTGGTTCTTCTGGTCTTTGGCCGAGAGCCGCGGCGATTGCAGCGGCCATTCGATGCCGATGTCGGGGTCGTCCCACGCGACCCCGAGCTCGCTTCGTGCAGCGTAGAAGTCGGTGCACTTGTAGGAAAAGAGCGCGCGATCGCTGAGCACGCAAAACCCGTGTGCGAACCCCGGGGGGATGTAGAGCTGTCGCTTGTTCTGCGACGAAAGAATCATACCCTCCCATCTTCCGAACGTCGGGGAGCCGACGCGAACGTCGACCGCCACGTCAAACACTTCTCCTTCGAGCACGAAGCAGAGCTTGCCCTGATCATTCGGATGCTGAAGGTGAAGCCCTCGCAAGATGCCCTTTGCGGAGAGGGATACGTTGTCCTGCACGAACTCCCTCGGCAGACCCGCCTCGGCGTAGCGGTCACGGGAGTAGGACTCCATCAAGAATCCACGATCGTCCCCGAAGACGGCCGGCTCGATGATCACAAGACCCGGCAGCGCGGTCGTTTGGATCTTCATCAGACGTCCAGCCCGTCGGCCAAGTCGCGCAGGTATTGACCGTACTCCGTCTTGGCCAAAGGCTCGGCAAGGCGTGCCAGCGCCTCGGCGTCGATCCAACCCTTGCGAAATGCGATCTCCTCGGGACAGGAGGCGCGCAAGCCTTGGCGTTGTTGGATGGTCTGAACGAAATTAGCTGCTTGCAACAACGCATCCGGCGTCCCGGTATCGAGCCAGGCGACGCCGCGCCCGAGCTTTTGCAGTTTCAGATTGCCGGCATCCAGATACTTCCGATTCAGATCGGTGATCTCGAGCTCGCCGCGGGCCGACGGACGCAATTCCTTGGCGAGCGACACCACGTCCCGATCGTAGAAATAGAGACCCGCCACCGCATAGTTCGACTTCGGTTGTCGAGGCTTTTCCTCGATCCCGATGACCAATCCGTCTTCGTCGAACTCCGCTACGCCATACGCGGTTGGATTGCTCACATAGTAGCCGAACACCGTGGCGCCGTCGCTCTGCTCGGCGGCTTCAGTGAGCAATCCTTGAAGACCGTGTCCGTAGAAGATGTTGTCGCCGAGCACGAGCGCGCATGCGTCCCCGGCGATGAAGTCCTCGCCTATCAGGAAGGCCTGCGCCAGGCCGTCGGGGCTCGGCTGCACCGCGTAGTCGAAGCGAAGACCCCAGCTCTTTCCATCTCCGAGAAGACCTCGAAAGAGCGGCTGCTCGTGCGGGGTGGTGATGACCAGAATCTCCCGGATGCCGGCAAGCATCAACGTGGAGAGCGGGTAGTAGATCATGGGCTTGTCGTAGACGGGCATGAGCTGTTTGCTCAAGCCCTTGGTGAGGGGATGCAATCTGGTCCCCGCGCCCCCTGCCAAGATGATGCCCTTTTCAATCATGCTCGTACTCTATGCCGTCCGGCTGCCGTAGTTGAGGTCGATCCATTTTCGATAGTCACCCGAGCGAACGTCCCGAACCCAATCCTGATTCGACAGATACCACCGGACGGTCTTGCGAATGCCGGTATCGAACGTCTCTTTGGGCTCCCAGCCGCACTCCTCACGCACTCGTGACGCGTCGATCGCATAGCGCAGGTCGTGACCGGGGCGATCTGTGACGAAGCGCTTCAAGGCAAAGAGCTCCCCGACGCGGCAGCCGGTCTCCTCGGCGAGGACCTGACAAAGCGTATCCACCACTTCGATGTTTCGCTTCTCGTTGTTTCCGCCGATGTTGTACGTTCGGCCGACGCGCCCTTTTTGAATCACCGTCCAGATCGCGTCGCAGTGGTCGGCCACGTAGAGCCAGTCTCGCACGTTGAGCCCTTCACCGTAGATGGGAAGGGGCTTCCGCTCGAGCGCGTTGAGAATCATCAGTGGGATGAGCTTTTCGGGGAACTGCATCGGACCGTAGTTGTTCGAGCAATTCGTGATCTTTACGGGCAACCCGTAGGTCCGATGATAGGCCCGCACCACGTGGTCGCTCGCCGCCTTGGACGCAGAATATGGGCTCGAGGGGTCGTAGGCTGTCGATTCCGTGAACAGGCCCGTATCGCCCAGCGAGCCATACACCTCGTCGGTGCTCACGTGGTGGAAGAGGCGATCGTCGTCACGCGACCAGCGCTTGCGGCATGCCTCGAGCAGATTGAAGGTTCCCTCGATGTTGGTGCGGATGAATTCGCGGGGACCGAGAATGCTGCGGTCGACGTGGCTCTCCGCGGCAAAGTGGACGACCAGGTCGGGATCGAGCTCGTCGAAGACCGCGTCGACTTGCGCCATGTCCGTGATGTCGACCTGGCGCAGCACGTAGTTCGGCAGGGAGTCGATCGCGCGCAAGCTCTCCAGGTTGGCTGCGTAGGTGAGCTTGTCGACGTTGACGAACGAATGCTCGGGCAGCGTAGGCACCAATTGATTCAAGAAATTCGCGCCAATGAAGCCGGCGCCACCGGTAACGATGATCCTCATCGAGTCAGCTCAACCTCGGAAACCAGCATAACCGGAACCCGAGGGGCGCGCACACGCGCCGCTCGGCGCAGCCGGATTTCAGGAACCGAGGTGGAAGGTCAGGGCAAAAGTCCCGGCAATGGCGGTACCGGCGGTCCCCGCGGTGAAGCTGCCGCCGGTCAGGTTCTCGGTTCCATGGAATACCAGACCGATGATGGAGTAGTCGAAATCCGCCGCGATCGACACCCACTTGACGATGGGTATCCGCAACCCGGCGCCGATGGTGGCGCCGCCGCCTTGGCTTCTCACGTTGCTCACCACGTTCTCGAAGCCGGGGATCACAAGCCCGCCGGTGGTCGTATGATAGTTGAACGCGAGACGAATCGAGGGGTGCACGTACGGCACCGCACGAATCAGGAATCCGAGATCGAGGCCCACCGAGGTGAGATCGAAGGGCTCGTAGTCGGCGCGCTTGAAGCGGGCGCCGATCGTGGAAGATCCGGCGCGGAAGCGAAGCGCCCCCCCAACTTCGGGTCCCGAGACGACCACCCTCGGGATGGCCGACTGAATTTGCGAGGGAATGATGTCGAGGGTTCGGAATCGAGTGGCATCGAAGCGCGACGGTCCTGCCGTCACTTCGAGCCACACCAGGCCCCCCACTCGCTTCTCGTAGGCGCGGGACTTTTCGGCGCTGTCCTCGGGCGTGGCGCTATCCGGCGGGGTAATCTCGATTCCCTCCCCATCGGCCCGGAACGTGGTAGGCGCAGCCTGCGCTCCCGCACTGCCGGTCATCGTACAAAATGCTCCCACGGCAAACAGCCAAGCCCAGCGCTTCATCGGTTCCCCCTCACCGTTCCGCCGCGACCCGTTTGGAACGCGGCCGTTTCCCCGAATTCAGTCTCGGGGCAGGCGGCAGCACCGTCAACTCGGAGGACCGCGCGCTGTGAGGTCGATCACAGTCATCGGCCGGGCGCTGTACGCTAGATCACGATCTCGCCGACCGGCTGTGTAGCCTCCATCGAGCGGGTGCCCCACCGATCGACGTTGAGGCCCATGACCTGCTGAATCGTGAGGCCCACGCGCGTCGTCGGCGAGGTCGCACCCGAGACATGGATACCGGGCCTCAGCGCGCCTCCCGCGCGCCCCGCGATCATCATGGGGATTCCATTGATCCCATGAACCTTTGCCAAGGAGACGTCCGAGTGCCCTAAGACGAGGCAGTTGTCGAGCAAGGTTCCATCGCCTTCGGGTATTTCGGCGAGGCGCTCGATGAAATCCGCCCAGGCTTCCATCGAGGCGTACACGAACTCGGTGGCTTCCGGCTGATACCCCACTGCGGGGTCGAGGGCCTCGTCATGCGTCAGCTGATGATGCTGCGAGCTCGATCCCGCTTTGCGAAGGCCCGAGATGCGGTCCGAGAACATCATGCTGAAGACACGTGTCTGGTCGCAGGCAAGCGCAAAGGAGAGGAGCTCCGCCATGAGACGGTTCGTCGACGTCGACTGCTCGACCTCGGTGCCCAGGCTCTCGGGGCCGGGCGCGGGGGCCCGAGAGCAACTGTCGAGGTCGGGCGGTCCGGCGAGCAGCACCTCGATCTGTTGCTCGAGCTGCCGCACGGAGGTGAAGTACTGATCCAGCCGTTGCTGGTCATGCGTCCCGACACGCTGGAGCAAACGCTGGCGGTCATCCTTGACGGCAGACAAGACGCTCTGCCGGAGCATGAGGCGTGCGTCCGGCACGAACGTCCCGTCCCCCGGATCGGCAAACTCCGGTCCGAAAATTCGTGCGTAGAGCGCGGCCGGCGACAGCTCGGGCGCGTTGAAGACGCTTTGACTTTCGAAGCTGTAACTTTGGTTCGGATTGCCGGCGCATGACATCTCGATGGACCGGAAGCGAGTCAAACCGCCGAGCTCGCCCGCGATGAGAACGTCCAGTGTCGGCGCAGGCACCTGGTGCTCCTCGTCGGGGACGGTTCCGGTGAGCGTGCCGATCAAGCCTGCGGTGTGAGGAAAGTTCGGCCGTCCGTCGAGCTTCACGTCGAAGCCGCTCAAGATGCTCACCTGGTCGCGCAACGTTCCCCCCGTCGACAGCTCGCGATCGAGCGCTCGAAGCTCGACGGGAAGGTCGTACCCAGGTCCCTGTGTCTTCGGGGTCCACCGCTCGGGGTTCATGCCACAGCCCCACATCCAGGCGCCGAAACGCACTGGAAGCCGGGCGCCCTGTGCGAGCGCCGTCCCATGCTCGTTCAGGAAACAGTCGAGCAGGGGAAGCCCGATCGACACGGCACCCCCAGCGAGGGTGCCTCGCAGCAACGCTCTTCGGTGCAAGCGCATCATGGCTCGCCTCCCACCGGCTCCGCTTCGCGAGGTCCGGACGTGGTCCGGAAGCCGTCGCTCAGAACGATGTCGCGCAAAAGGTCCGGAAACCGATAGCCGGAGGCCGAGAAACGGTCATTCAAGTACGCAAGGAGCGGCTCCTCTCCAAGGGCGGGATCCCGGCCCACGGCGTAGCGATACAGGCTCCGAACCATGCAAGGCCCGAGCGCCGGATGCTCCCTGAGCGCATGGCCCATGCCAGCCGCATCCTCGTAGATCATTCCGTCGAGCTCTCCCGAGGTGTCGATCGGCGCGCCGTTTTCCTCGTCGCGCAACATTCCGATCGCGTCGAAGCTTTCGAGGGCGAGGCCGATCGGATCGGTCAAGCGATGACATCCGGCGCATGCATCGCTGCTTACGTGGCGCTCGAGACGCTCTCGCGCAGTTCGCAGCTCTCCGGTGGTATTCTCGACGATCGAGAAATCGATGTTCGCGGGCGGCGTCGGAATGTCCTGACACAAGAGGACCTCCCGAACGAACTTGCCCCGCAGCGTGGCGGAGCTACGGCCGGGGTGTGAATGCAGAGCATTCAAGCTGATGTGCGAGAGGAGACCCGAACGCCGCGCGTCCTCCGGGAAGACATAGGGCTCCCATCCGGCCGGGGTCGGAACCGGAACGCGATACACGATGCCGAGCCTTCGGGTCATGAACGACTCGGTCGTCGTGAAGAGGTCCCGATAATCTTTGCCTGCCGTCAGGTGCGCGACGATGGTGCGCAGGGTTTGCTCTTTGGCTTCTTCGGCGAGCCCCTGCGTATAGGCGGGAAAGAGCGCGGCATCCTTGCGCACGAGGCCGTCGTCGAACTGCTTGAAGTCGTAGAGGTCCGCGAAGAAGGAGCGGATGCCCGTCTCGAGACGCGGCGATGCGAGCATTCGGTCGATTTGCGCCGCCAAGCCGTCCTCGTCGACCAAGTCCCCGTTTTCCGCCGCGCTCAGGAGAAGGTCGTCGGGCGTGGTGTTCCACAGCAGATAGCTGAGGCGGGACGCCATCGACACGCTGGTGAGGCGCAGCTTGGAGGGATCGTCGGGGTGAGTCTCTGCAGCCTCGACGCGAAAAAGAAACTCCGGGGAAATGAGAAGGCTGGTCAACGCCAGCTCCAGCCCTGCATGGAAGTCGCCGAGCGCGGTTGCGGACTCGTTGGCGATGGCGACTCGCGCATCGGTCTCCTCTTCGGTCAGCGATCGCCGAAACAAGAGCCGGCCGACCCGCTCGATGAAGGCCCTCGCACACGCCGCGTCGCTCGCCGAAACCGAATTGGGCTCGCAGCCGACGACCTCGTCTCGATGGTCGGCATCGAGCGCTTGCTCGGCCACTGCGCTTGCAGCGGCCTCGTACTTCTCGAAGCCGGAAGGCGTGACGCTCGCGAACGAGGAGCCGACGGCCAGCAGACCCGAACGGCGGTCGTCCGGGTCGATGCGGCCCGGCACGACGATGTGCTCGCCGAGCACCTCGCGGATGCTTCGAGAAAACTGCTCGGCGGTGAGGCGCCGGAGCGCAATTGGCCCCGCTTGCGTTTCGATCTCGGGTGGCGCCTCGGAGCCGTTGCACGCGGTCGCGGAGAGGAACAGCGCGGCACACATGACGGCAGAGCTGGGACGGGAGATCTTCACGATGCCTTCGGCCGTCGCCATGGCTGCGACGACCACCGAAGGTACGCGACAACCGAGCAGCGTGGCAACGATGGGTTTCCGGCTCTCGTTGCGGGATGACAGCGCCGTCGAGGTCGCTTAGACTCGCCGCCGACTCAGCCGAAGGCGTGGGAGGAGACCGAAGTTGCTGCAGAAGTTCGTCTTGATCACCGGGTTTCTCGACATTCCCATCGGGTTGGCGACCTGGGCCGCCGCGCTGCTCGAGCCCCATGACACGCATTTCGGCGCGCTGATGGCCTGCGGTGCCTTCCTCATGTTTGCCGGCGCCGCGCTCATGTGGGCATCACGCGACATGCGCGTGCGCGCGCCCATCATCTTTTGGCAAGGCTTCGTACGGCTCACGGCGGTAGCTAGCATTCTGTACATGGTGCCCGCGGGCATCGCGGATCGATGGCAGTACGGAGTCGTCGCTTTCGACGGCGCGATCGCGCTGGTCTACATCATCGGGATGATGAGACACACGGGCGCAACATTCTTCCAACTCATGACCGGCAAACCCTAGCCGCCCCGCACCTCGCACCTCGATCCCCGGAAAACGGCTCGCGACGGGCTTAAGCACGGGCTCGGAAAAACACGACACGAGGTTCCACGGAACGCGGCGGCTTGCAAAGGTGGCCGGATGCACTTGCGGGCGGCGGCCACGCAAGC
>LJTN01000015.1 GCA_001303415.1 Myxococcales bacterium SG8_38 | reverse complement strand
GGTTTCATAGTCGGTCTCGCCGAGAAACAATCGACGCCCGCCGAGCATCTCCCAAAGGCAGACGCCCAGCGCGAAGATGTCCGCCCGCTCATCGACCGGCTGCCCGCTGGCGATTTCCGGAGAAAGGTAGCTGAACTTCCCTTTCACCACACCAGGGTCGGTTCGCTCGAGCTGCGTGCGCGCCTTGGCCAGACCGAAGTCGGTGACTTTCACCTCGCCCCGTTTGCTGATCAGGATGTTGGGCGGCGACACGTCGCGGTGCACCAAATCGAGCGGGTGGCCGTCCTCGTCGACCAGCTCGTGGGCGTAGCTGAGCCCACGGCAGGCTTCCATCGCGATGAAGATCGCGTCCTTCAAAGGGAAATGCTGCCGTTTGACGCGCAGCGTTTGCATGATCTTCTTGAGGTTCGTCCCGTCGACGAACTCCATGACGATGAAGAAGCTGTTGTCCGACTTGCCGATGTCGAAGACGCTGACGATGTTGGCGTGGGAAAGCCGTGCGCCGAGACGGGCCTCGTCGAGGAACATGCCGATGAAGTTCGTGTGGGAGGCGAGGTGGGGCAACACGCGCTTGATTGCGACGCGTTTCTTGAACCCCTGAACGCTCGTCGCTTCGCCGAGGAAGACCTCGGCCATCCCACCCGCTTCGAGTTTCTCGATCAGGTTGTATCGCTGATCGCTCATTGACTGCTCGCTCGCCTCCCCTGAGGCGTCATTCCATTGTCCTTTGGGGGTAGTAGCCCGGTCAAGGAACGGATGCCATTGACAGGTTGCCCCTGCGGCGCTTGACTGCTCCCGTGCCTCGCTCCGAAAAGCCGCTGCGAATCGCTCCCTCCGTCCTTTCCGCCGATTTTGGCCGCCTTCGGGCCGAAGTCCAAGCCGTCGACAAAGCCGGTGCCGACTGGATTCACGTCGATGTCATGGATGGCCGATTCGTGCCCAACATCACCATTGGTCCGCTCGTCGTCGAGGCAATTCGCGCCGCGACCGACAACGTGGTGGATGTCCACCTGATGATCGTGGAGCCCGAAAAGTATGTTCAGGCGTTTTCCGAAGCCGGTGCGGACGTGATCACCATCCACGCCGAGGCGAGCACCCACCTGCACCGAACGCTGCAGCAGATTCGCTCTGTCGGAAAGCGCGCCGGCGTGTCACTGAATCCTCACACGGCGCCCGATTTTCTTCGGTACGTCCTTCCCGACGTCGATCTGGTTCTCGTGATGAGCGTCAACCCGGGCTTCGGGGGGCAGAGCTTCATTCCGTCCTCCAATGAAAAGCTCGCGGAGATTCGACGCCTCATCGACGAATCCGGCTACGACATCGATCTCGAGGTCGACGGCGGCATCAAGCCCGGGGTGGCCCGGCAAGTGATCGAAGCGGGCGCCGACGTGCTTGTCGCCGGCAGCGCCATCTTCACCCACGAAGACTACGCCGCGGCCATCGAAGCGCTTCGAAAGGACGCCGAGTGAACGACGACCCAGCGCTCACGACCGTCTTCGTCGATCGCATCGCGACCAAGCGCAAGCTTCGAAAGAGCCGGCTCGTGGTCGAGCAGGGGGCGGACGCCGGCGCCCGTCTCGACATAGCGAGCGAGCGCGTGACCATCGGGCGAAGCGCGATCTGCGATTTCACGGTCACGGACGAATCGGTGAGCGGAATGCACTGCGAGATAGTGGCCAACGAAGGCGGCTTCCTTCTGCGCGACCTCGGCTCGACCAACGGCACCTGGCTCGGCGGCGTGCGCGTGCGCGAAGCGTGGCTTGAGCCCGGCGCGCTCATCCGCATCGGCCAGACGGAGATTCGGTTCGAGCGCGGCTCGGGCTCGGTGGAAATCGACCTCAGCCGGCGTGCGCAGTTCTACGACCTGATCGGCCACGGTGTGCGCATGCGCGAGATCTTCGCGGTGCTCGAGAAGGTCGCCGCCTCCGATCTGACGGTTCTGGTGCGTGGGGAGACGGGGACGGGGAAGGAGCTGGTGGCCCGGGCCATTCATCGCGCATCCAAGCGGTCGCAGCGGCCGCTGGTGGTCCAGGACTGCAGCGCCATTCCGGCAAATCTCATCGAGAGCATCTTGTTCGGTCACGAGCGTGGCTCATTCACCGGAGCGGCCGACCGCAAGCGCGGCTGCTTCGAGGTCGCCGACGGCGGGACGCTCTTTTTGGACGAGATTGGCGAGCTCGATTTGAGCCTGCAACCGAAGCTCTTGCGCGTGCTCGAGACGCACGAGGTGCAGCGCGTCGGGGGCACGCGCATGATCCCGGTCGACGTCCGCGTGATCGCCGCCACCAACCGAGACCTTCGCCAAATGGTCAATGAGGGTAAGTTCCGCGAGGACCTCTACTACCGACTGACGGTCGTTCAGGTGGACCTCCCGCCTCTTCGCGAGCGACCGGAGGACATCCCCCCGCTTGCGCGGCAGTTCCTCGAAGAGTCGGCCAAGCGCGGACCTCAGGGCGAGGGCGCGCACTACACGATCTCCGACGACGCCATGACCAAGCTCCAGGCGTATCCGTGGCCCGGCAACGTGCGTGAGCTCAAGAACACCATCGAGCGCGCCGTGTCTCTTGCCGACGGAGCCGAGCTTGGCGTGCAGGACCTGCTTCCGGCCTCGCAGAAGACCCCGCCGGTGTTCCTGCCGGGCGGGACGGCGGAGCAGTTCGTCGACAGCGGCACGCCCTTCAAGGACGCCAAGCAGCGCGTGGTCGATGCCTTCGAGGCGCAGTACCTCAAGGCCCTGCTCGACAAGCACGGTCACAACATCAGCCGAAGCGCCCGGGCCGCGGGCCTCACCCGCTATCACCTGCGCGAGCTGGCCAAACGCTACGGCCTGCGCGGCGAGACCAACGGCCCCGACGACGAAGGTTGACGCCGGGGCGCATGGCGCGCCTATAGTGATGACATGGGTGGGTTTGCGCTCTCGGTGATCGCAGCGGTCGTTCTCTTGTGGCCCGGCGGGACGGCGGCCGAAACCGTCACGGTGGAGCAGGCCGCGCCCGCGCCGTCGTGGGCGCAGTCAATCGAGGTGGTGGACGACGGGGCTCCCGTGATGATGGCGCCCGACGGCGCGTCGCAGCGTCGTGGGACCGTGGGAGCGGGCACGAGGCTCGGGTTTGCGAGAAGGGTGTTGGGGCCGGGATGCGCCACTGGCGTTTGGTATGAGACGCGCGACCAGCTCTATGTTTGCGAGGCGCACGTGCAGCCATCGGACGAACCGCCCGGTCCGAAAGTGGACGAGTGGGCGCTGACGGGTGGGCTCCTGCCGCAACGGTATGCTTTCATTCGTTTTGGTGCGACGCGAGCGTATCTGCATCCGAGCGACTACTTTCGAAACGACTATGCCGAAGCGCTCGGCAAGGGCTTCGGCATCGTGGTGACCGGCGAGCAGGTGTACGAGGGCGTCTCCTTCGTCCGGACGCGCCGGCACCTGTGGGTCGAAAAGGGCTCTGTGCAGTTCGTGAAAGGGAGCCCGTTTTCAGGCGTGAGGCTCGAGCCCGGTGACACGCTCGATGTCGCGTGGGTGTCGCTTCGGCCGGCGAAGGTGTACGAGCGGCCGCAGGGAAGGGTGGTGAAACGCCTCGAGCGACATGCCGTGGTGCACATCCGGTCGACCAAGGGTCCGTGGGCCGAGCTCGTCGGCGGCGGCTGGATGCGAACGTCGGAGTTGGCGCACGCCGAGCGCACCGCGCCCCCCGAAGGCGTCGGGCCCCACGACCGCTGGATCGACGTCGAGGTCGAGCAGCAAGTGCTGGTGGCGTACGAGGGCGAGACGCCGATGTTTGCCACGCTGGTGTCGACGGGGAGAAACACGAAGCAGTCTCAGACACCGCTCGGGGTTCATCGAATGTGGGTGAAGCTCGATTACACCGACATGGACGACCTCGAACGCACCGACCTCGACAAGAACTATTCGATTCAGGACGTGCCCTGGGTACAGTTCTTCAAGGGCTCATACGGCTTTCACGCGGCGTTTTGGCACGACGACTTCGGCCGCCGCCGCAGCCACGGTTGCATCAATCTTTCGCCTGCGGATGCCCGGTATCTCTTTCAGTTCACCCAACCGGTGTTGCCGCCGGGGTGGAATGCGATTTTGACGATGCCCAAGGACCGTCCGACGGTGGTGAGGGTCCGGTAGGCTGTCGACTCGCACCGCCGCGAATCGATCTCGGGGCGCGCAACCTCTCCCGCGGATGACCGAGGAGTGAGCGTGGTGTTCGCGGAGTATACGGTCGTGCTCGGGGTTGTCGTTCTCAGCGTGGGGCTCGCGCTCTATGGCCTCGGCGTTCCCCTAGTCCAGGCCTACTACTTGGCGAAGCTCTTTATCCTTTTACCCATTCCCTGAGCAAGGAGCCTCTCATGCAAGTCAACTCAACGAGGAAACCGAATCTCGTTTCAGACGAAAAGGGCTTGACGACGGTGGAGTACATCATCGTCCTCGGCCTGATCGCCGTCGTCGGTATCGCCGCCTGGCAGAAGTTCGGCGAGACGCTGACCGGCGAAGTCGAAGCCGCCGAGGGCTATATCTCAGACGTGGTGCAATAGCAGGCGGGTCAGTCGTGGAGCCGATTCGAGTCGCCCTCTGCGTTGCGCTTGCCTTGGCCGCCGTGGCTGCATTCTTCGACTGGCGAACGGCGGAGATTCCAAACTGGCTCACACTGCCTCCCCTCGGGCTTGCGCCCTTCGTCTACGGGCAACTCTTCGGCTTCGAAGCTGTTCTTCGCTGCTTTGCGGCAACGCTGCTGAGCGCGCTGGTTCCCTACTTCCTCTTTCGCCGCTCGGCCATGGGCGGTGGAGACGTGAAGCTTCTCGGAGCGCTCGGCGCGATCACCAGCTTCGATCTGCTCGGAGGGCTCGAAATTCAACTGGGCGCCTTCGCCGTGGCGTTGGCTCTCGCATTCGCCACGCTGGCGTGGCAGGGCAGGTTGCATCGTTGGCTATGGGCCACTGCCGTGAGGCCGCTGCGCACGCTCTTCCCCTGGCTCGGATCGGCCGGAGAGGCCGTCGATCGCCGGATCTCCATTCGAATGGGCGGTGCGATTCTGATCGCCACCGGCATCTTCGTCGTGCCCCGCCTCGTGTTGGCTTGGAGGGTCCTTTGAAAGCCGTGCCGCCCGCCGCGACAGAGCTCGTCGAAGATCGTCGGGGCGCCGTGTTCCTCGAGTTCCTCATCGCATTTCTCCCGCTGTGGGTCTTCTTCCTTTGCGTCGTGCAGCTTGCGTTGATCGCTCGCGCCAGCCTCATGGTGAAGAATGCAGCAGACTCCGCTGCCCGTTCAGCAGCCGTCGTCCTACCCGACGACCCCAACGAATACGCGGGCGAGCCCGAGATGAGCCTCGCCCGGCAACCCTTCGCGGAAGACGATGTCTTTGCCGCCATGCATCGGCTCGCTTCGAGCGACTCCGACGAGTCGGCGCTGGCCTCGCTTTCCGCAAAGCCGCTTGCGAACGTGGGTCGCTCGAGGCTCAACACCATTCGGCTTGCGGCATATGTTCCGCTTGCGCCCCTCGCGCCGCACGGCTTGGGCTTTGGTCCCCGGCCGAGCATCCGCGACGCAATTGGCGATGAGCGGGTGCTGCTCACCGCGCTCCACCATCAGCCGTTCGCCCTCGCGGTGACGTTTCCGGGCTCCGTTGGTGACGTCGCTTCCGGTCCGGAAATCACGGTCCGGGTCACCTATGCATATCAGTGCACGGTACCTGTCGCGCGACGCCTCCTTTGCCGCTCATTCGACGAGCTCGAGTCCAGAGGTGACTACGAACGCGCTCTTCTGCCGATTCTTTCGCGCTTCTCGGGAGCACGCTTCTACGAGCTGAAACGAGAAGCGACCTTGCTCATACAAGACGCGCCTTACGGCTATCGAACGAGGGGCTCGTGATGGCGTCGCGGCCTCCATCCCTTTTCGAGCAGCGGCGCGGGTCCATGATGCTCATGTCGCTTTTCATGTCCCTCTTCATGGTGGGTACTCTCTATTACATCCTCGGCGTCGGCGACGCGGTGCTCTATCGCCGGGTCATGCAAGACGGCGCGGATTCGGGGGCGTTCGCGGCGTCGGTCGTCGCCGCAAAGGGAATGAACCTGCACGTTCTACTCAACATCGTGATGACAATTACGGCCGGCGTGCTGCTGGTGATTCGAAGCGTCGAGGTGTTGCTCGAGATCATCTTGGCCGTGCTCCGAGCCCTGGCGGCGTCGGTGGTGCTCGCGCCGAAAGCGGTGCCTCTCATCGGAGTGCTGACACCAGCCGAGAACGCAGTGGAGAGGATTGGCGACACCGTCGAAGAGTTCGTGCGTGTTGCCCACGATGCGCTCGATGCAGCGCATCATGCCGTACAGCACGGATACCCATTGCTGGCCGAGGCGCGCGCAGTGGACTCGATGGCCTTCGAAGCTGTCTACGACCCGCCGGTGGCCGCAGGCTTCGTGCTTCCGGTGCTCGGCCCTCGGCTCCCCGGCGGAGGCAGAGGGCTTCCCGTGGAAGAAAGCGGGCTAGGCGTGACGTGCGATCGCGTGGCCGATGCGCTGGGCGGTCGGCTTGCGAGCGTGAGCTCCAAAGTGCCGAGGTGGCTCCTCAAGTTTCTCGGCGGAGTGGTGAGCAAGGCGCTTCGTTTGGGTAAACGCCGGACCTGTGACGAGGATGTGGTCGAGCCTGCGCGACGCGTCATCGACGCACGCGAGGACGGAACGGAAGTGTGGCTGGGGCACGAGGAATTCCAGTACCGCGCATACGGCATTGGCGAGAGCCCACATCAGACGCACTGGGGACGCGGAGAGAGAGGAATGCGCACCGCGCAGGGCGGAGGTGATCGCGGACGAAACGGTTTCCACCGTGCGCATGCTCTGGGGCGCATCGGGCTCGCGCAGTCCGAGTACTACTTCGACGGCGCCGAAGGCAAGGCGGAGTGGATGTGGAAGCAGAAGTGGCGGGGGCGATTGCGCCGCTTTCGGATCTCGCGTGCCTGGGTGCCAGAAGGAATTCTCGGGGCGTGCGCGGGGGCGCGCGGCGCTCGAGTCGAGGGTCTCACGGGGTTGTGTGATGTCGTCCGGGACTTCTCGCTGAATGCGATCTCGGCTCACTGAGGAACGTTGTCATGAGGGAAGGGCTCACGTCGCTACTACGAGATGCAAAAGGCGCGGCCTTCGTCGAGGCGCTGGTCAGCCTGCCCGTCTTTGCCGCCCTCCTCGGGGCCACCGTCGCCTTCAACAGCATGTATGGCGCAAAGCTGGAGGCCAAGGCACGCGCTCGTAGATTGGCCTGGTTGCAGGCGGATTCGGGGGAGTGCCCCGCGCGCACCTGTAGATCGAGCGCATGCGATGCCGCCGAAGCGGAAGTTCACGCTGGCGGTCTCGATGACCTCGAGCACATTAACCGCAACGGAATGTCGCTGCGCTCTTTCGTGAGCCGCGTCCGAGACTACCTGATCGGCACCTACACCGATGGTGTGGGCGTCGCCGAGGCGCCCATGCCCTCGATGTCGAGCTCCCCGACCACCGTACAACGAGGGGTCACCACGCTCTTGTGCAACACGACGGCTCGGCACACCGAAAGTGGCGAGACCATCCTCCAGCATGCTTGCGCAGCAGGCTTAGGAACCACGGAGTACGCGGGTGAAATCTGCCGGTAGACACAGCGATTCGGGGTTCGGCACCGTCATGTCGGTCTCCGGGCGATCAGCAGCCTTCGTCACGTTCATCGCCGCAATTTTTGCGGTCGTGGCAGCGCTTGTCGCCCGGGCGGCGCGAGCGGAAATCGACGAGACACTGCTCGACCTAGGCTCTGATCTGATGCGGTTTCCCGGTTCGCTTCACGGCCAGGTCCGGGACGTTCGCGTCAACGGCGCTCGGGTGTCGTTGCGTGCTCAATACGTCGAAGCGCCGGTCGCCCAGGTGCTCTCTCACTACGAGAATGCCTGCGCCGAGAGCAACGCCCGGGTGTTTCGTGCGCTCGGCGAAGCCGTAGGCGGGCCGGTCAGCCGTGCGGCCCCCGCCCTGGGCGCGCTCGCAACCTCTAGCGGCCGCCGCGGCAACCGTGGTTACGTCGCGTGCGCCGACTTCGGAGCCTCCGCGGATCTCGACGGCGTTCTCCATCAGTTGCTCGGCCTCGCTCACGGCGACGATCTCAACGAAATCGGCAATCTCCGTTACGCGTACGTCGAGGGTGACGATGGCAGCGGCCACGAGCGGAGCTTCGTCGTGGCGATCTGGACGAGTTCGAGCTCGCTGCTGCGCAGGCTAGTCCCGCCGGAGGGTCGGGATGCCGAAGGGCGCGACATACGCGGCTTGCCTCGGCCGAGGGACATGCAGCGACTCCTGTCGGCATGGGAGGTCGACGGACCGAGTGGGGTCTTCAGCTACGTCACCGATGCACATTCTTCAGCGGAGCTCGAGTCGTTCTACCGAGCCGTGCTGCCCAGCCACGGATGGAGGGTCCTGCATCGACACCCCGGCGAATCGATCGAGATCGACGGCCTCCGAATGCTATCAGCCGAGAAGGAACAACATTTGATCACCGTGGTCGCACATCCGGCCGAGCAGGCACGGACCATCCTGACGATTCTCGCATCGGAGGCGCCATGAATGAAAGCCCGTCCATCAATCGAACGCCTCTCGTGATCTCGATGGCGGTAGCGATTCTGGGATTCGTCCTCTTGGTCTTGTACGTTCGACAGTTCCAGCGTGAGGTGAGGGGCGGGGAGCTCGTTGAGCTCCTAGCCACGCGCAAAGCGGTGAGCGCGGAGGAGCCCCTAGATGAGCAAGCGTTGTTCGTGCGCACGCTTCCCGAAGCGTATGTCGAGGAGCGCCACGTTCTGGCGTCGGATCTGCCGCGGGTGTTGGGGGTCCGCGCGGCAAACGATTTGAAGGCCAATCAAACGCTCCTCTGGACCGACCTAGCCGCAGCAGAGCCAGGCAGCTCCTCGCTCTCGAGCCGCATTCCACAGGGAATGCGCGCCATTACCGTGGAACAAGGGACGAGACGGGCCCTCGCAGAGCTCCTTCTGCCCGGGGACAGGGTCGACATCCTGCTGACCAAGCCAAAGCCAGGGCACGAGTCGACCGCAGTCACCGTGCCGCTCCTGCAGAACCTGCTCGTGCTCGCCGTAGGAAACAGCGTTCACGCGAGCTACGACTCGGCGACCACGGGTCGCTCTTCTTCGGTGACGCTTCTGGTGACGATGGAGCAGGCTAGCCTGCTGGCCCAAGCAAAGCGTGGTGGCGAGATCAGCTTGATCTTGCGAAACGCCAACGACTTGGAGATCAACGAAGGTCTCGCAGACACCGACGACTCGGACGTTCTGAAGCTCGAAGAGCGCGAACGGCGTCAGCGGAAAGCGCTAATCGAAAGGCTCGACTAGCATGCTTCGCTTCGACCTCACCGTCTGTCCGCTGGTGGCGACCATCATCGTGGTCTTGCCGCGGTCGAGCGCAGCCGATACAGGCCCGGAGCCACCGAGCGTCGTCGAGCTCCGCGTCGGAGAGCAAAAGAGCCTCTCGGCGCAAGGTGTTCAGAGCTACTCCGAGGGTGTGCCGGGCTTCGTGGACGTACGCGTCACGCGGGACCAAAGCCGGTTCGTGATCGTCGGGAAGAAAGCTGGGACGACCTCTCTTCTTCTGATCCGATATGACGGGACTCAGGTGCAGCACACCATCCGGGTGATCGCGGCGGACGCGGTCAAGGGATTCGGTGGGCGCGAGAACATTCGTTTGGATCTCTATTTCGTGCTGATTCAGGACCGGTACACCCACCAAATCGGCCTCAACTGGCCTGGAAACATCGGCAGCACGCTCACCCCGTCTCAAGCTGCGATTGCGATCACGGGTGGTAGCGCGCAACCGACGCAGAGCACGTTCCAGATCCTGCCGCAGACCTTCTTGCCCAGCTTCGACCTCGCCCAAGCGAAGGGCTGGGCAAAGCTGTACCGTCAGGCCACGTTGGTGACGGCCAACGGGACCGAAGCCATGTTCACGTCGGGCGGCGAGTTCAACGTGCAGGTTCAGAACAACCTCACCGTGAACGTTGAGGCAATCGAGTTCGGCACCACGCTGACGGTGTTGCCTCGATACGATGCCCAGAGCGGACGAATCGAGCTGGAAATCAGTGCGGACGTTTCCGATTTGGATGCCGATCGAGGCGTTCGTGGAATTCCGGGGCGATCCACATCGCACGTACAGACTCTCGTCAACTTGGAGCTCGGTCAGTCCGTTTCGCTGGCAGGCATCCGCGCTCGGAGCGAGCGAAGGACGAAGGACGGGATTCCGGGGCTTGGCATGGTGCCCTTCATCGGTGCCTTGTTCGGCCGACACGCTCGGGAGGTCGACGACAATCAAGCATACATGTTCATCGTACCGTCGGTCGTAGAGCCGATCAGCATGGCCCAACGCGACCGGGTCGAGGAAGCGCTGCGAGTGTACGAACGCTTTCAAGGTGGCGTCGACGCCCAGCATTTGATGGACGAGCCTCGTGTAGTGCGTGGGGGCAAGGGGGTCGAATGAAAGCAGGGCTCAGCATCTCCGTGGTGACCCCAGATGGAGCCGAGCAAAAGATCGCCGTTCCGAACGTCGATAGCCTGAGCATCGGTCGCGACCCGAGCTGCCATGTCGTCTTGGCGTCCCCGGAAGTCAGCCGCTTTCACGTTCGCATCGAGCGTGAGCACGACGGGTTTCGAATGGTCGATCAATCCTCCAACGGGACCGTTCTCGGTCATGAGCTGATTCGGTCCGCCGGGCGCCTTCTGCCGCCAAGTGGCCAAATTCGTGTTGGCCCGTACAGGCTGCACGTGAAGGAGCTCTCCACGGAGGCATCCACGAATGCCGTGCCTCCAGAGCTTCGACGCCGCATCCATCAGTCTCTTCTGGACCATCTCGAGCTTGCCTCCCTCGATGGTGCCGACATGGACGACGCCGTGCTCAGACCGCGCGTGATCGAGGCCTTGGAACGGATCGTCGCCAGCTTCGAATCGGAGATTGGCGATTCCAATCAGAGGGCGCGGCTCATCGCAGAGATGACCGATGAAGTGCTGGGGCTCGGTCCGCTCCAAGACCTGCTCGATGACGATACCGTTTCGGAGATCATGGTCGTCGATCCGACGACCATCTACGTGGAGAGACGAGGCAAGGTCAGCCTCACGCCTCTGCGTTTCAGCGACGAAGAATCCTGCCGGGCGGCCATCGAGAGAATCGTGACTCCCCTCGGTCGCAGAATCGACGAGAGCACACCGATGGTCGATGCGCGGCTCAAAGATGGCTCGCGCGTCAACGCGATCATACCTCCGCTCGCGCCCCGAGGTCCTTGCATCACGATACGAAAGTTTTCGAAACGCCCGCTCCAGATGAAGGAGCTGGTGTCTCTAGGAAGCCTCAGCGCCAAGATGGCGGCTTTTCTTCAGCGATGCGTGCGCGCCAAGAAGAACATTCTGGTCTCCGGGGGCACGGGGAGCGGCAAGACCACGCTTTTGAACGTCTTGTCCGCTGAGATTCCGTCCGACGAACGCATCATCACCATCGAGGACGCAGCGGAGCTGAAGCTCGAGCAACCGCACGTGGTGGCCCTCGAATCGAAGCCCAGAAACCTCGAAGGCCGAGGCGCCTATACCATTCGAGACTTGCTCAAGAACGCTTTGCGCATGCGTCCGGACCGGATCTTGGTCGGCGAATGCCGTGCGGGAGAGGCGATCGACATGCTTCAAGCCATGAACACGGGCCATGAAGGCTCCATGACCACCACGCATGCGAACAGCGCGAAGGAAGCGCTGAAGCGAATCGAAACTCTCTGCATGATGGCAGGCCTCGAGCTTTCTCCGCAGACGATAAGACAGCAGATTGCTGCAAGCATCCACGTGATCGTTCAGCAGGCTCGGTTCTCCGATGGAACACGGCGCCTCAGCGCCATCACGGAAGTAGGAACGCTCGGCGAAGAAGGAGACATCGTCCTTCACGACATCTTCGTCTTTCAGCGAAGCGGAACGGGCCCGGACGGGGAAGTGCTTGGTGAGCATCGCCCTACCGGCTACGTGCCGACGTTCATCGACGAGTTCATCACGCAAGGCCTGATCGGCGACGGAGACTACCTATGAGCATCGTTTCGACGCCTCTGCTCCTGGTGGGCTCACTCTGCTCGGTGGTCGGGAGCTCCGCTGCAGTCTACCTGGCGCTTGCATACCCCATCAGGCCGCTCCAACGAATCTTGGCGGACTACGAAGCGCTGCTCGAGCACCACACCAGCTTTCTGATGCTCGAGATGCGGGGCGCTCAGATCCTTCGCCTTCAGCTCGTGGCGAGCGCCGTGGCTTTCGGGTTTTTCATGGTCCTCCGTCACCCTGCGTTCATCGCGACGCTCTTTGTGGTGGCACTTGCTCCGCCGTGGATGCTCCGGAGACGGCACCTGGCACGCATCGCAAAGCTCGAGGGACAGCTCGATGCCTGGTTGCTGATGCTTGCCAACGCGTTGAAGGCGACCTCATCGGTGGGCGAGGCGATTGCGTCGACCGTCACGCTCGCCCCAAGGCCCTTTCGGGAGGAAGTGGACCTGCTGGTCAAGGAGATGCGTCTTGGAGTGCCACTCGACAGAGCGGTCCACTCGTTGGCATGCCGCATCCGAAGCACCATCATTTCAGGTGCCTTCGGTACCATCGTCGTGGCAAGGCAAACGGGAGGCGATCTGCCCCAGACGCTGGAACGCGCCTCCGCAGCATTGCGTGAGTCATCACGCCTCGAGGGAATGCTTCGCGCGAAGACAGCCGAGGGTCGAGGTCAAGTCTTCGTCTTGGCGGCCGTTCCGTTCGTTCTGTGCATCATCATCGCTTGGCTCGATCCGAGCTGGTTCGATCCGATGCTCCACCATTCACTCGGACGCGCAATCCTCATGGGCTGTTCCCTCGCTTGGGCAGTCGCGGTCTCATGGGCTCACTACATCGTACGGGCAGAGCTATGAGCGCAGCGGTTGATCTCCTTCTGGCAGCCGCGTTCGTTACGGTCGTTCTCGGTATCTCTGGGGTCGCTTTTCACATGGCGAGGACGCCGATGCTCGACCGACCCAGGTTGGGCGTCCGCGGCGTGAAGCGTAGAAGTGCTCTCGCGACGAGCGGGGTATTCACCATCGTGGAGCCCGCGATCCGTTTCGTGGGGTCCTGGTTCCAACACGTGCCTTCGAGATACCTGCGCTCCATGGCTCGACGGGCCCTGACCCGCGCTGGCGAGCACCTAGGGCTGTCTGACGACGAGCTCTTTGCCATCGCAGCGCTGAGCGCCCTTTCCCTCGGAGCGTTCGCGGCTGCGGCGTCGAGCCTCTTGAGCTGGCCTCGGGTCCTCATTCCTCTCGCTTGCGTTCTCGGGGCGATCGCGCCTTGGCTGCGAGTGCAGGCCATCGGGCGAGAGCGAGCGCGCACGGTCAATCGTTCGCTTCCAAGCGTTTTGGAGCTCGCGGCGATGTGCATGAGCGCCGGTCTCGATTTTCCCGGGTCTCTGCGCCGCATCGTGAGTAGCGCACCCGATTCCCGGGAACCGCTCATCGAAGAGCTCGGACGCGTCCTACAGGAGCTCGACCTCGGGCACACGCGGCGTAGCGCATTGCAGAGGCTGGCCATCCGCGTTCCCACGGATCAGGTTCGAGAGCTGGCGAGCGCGATCGTCCAAGCAGAAACCAAAGGCAGCCCACTCGGTCCGGTGCTGGCGATACAAGCCCAGACACAGCGTCTTCGGCGTAGCATCGCAGCGGAGGAAATCGCTTCCGACGCAGCGCTGATGCTCATCGGTCCTATGACACTGATCTTCCTCTGCGTGATCGTTCTCCTTCTCGGCCCCGTCGTCGTTCGATTGATGACCGGGGGTCTCGGGGTCTCATGACGGAAGAGTTGGAGGGACCATCGTCTGTCTTGCGCGCCGGCAATGCATGGCGCCTAGGCCTGATCCTTGTCGGAGTAGGCGGCGCTTTGGCGCTTTGGGCAACCTTGGGTCACTCGCGCCCTTCGGTGGCAGCCCTCGCGCCTGACGCGCCCATGCTGTTCCAGCCAGCGCGAAAGTGTCCAAGAGCAACTCCGGCTCGGGAGCTAGGCCGAGAGCTGGAAGCTCGGGGCCGGTTGCGAGCCGACCGGTATCCCTACGACCCGAGAGACGGCATTGCGGCGCTGCACCACTATCAAGAGGCGAGCAGTTGTTATCGCTTTGCCGGCTCCCAAGCCGACGTCGCACGCACCGAGTCGGCCGTGCTCGGGCTCTCGACACGGGTGCAAACCGACTACGCGGCTGCTCGAATGAATCTGATGCGTGCTCTTCAGTCGAAGCGGTGGGCCGCGGCTCGCGCGGAGGCACGCCAACTACTGCTTCTCACGGAACATCTCGGGGAACATGACTATGTCGAATGGCTCGAAGGTACCATGGGCTGGCTCACGGCGCGTGAGCGCGTGGCTCCATGAAGCGATTCTCGGATTCGCTCTGGCTCATCTACTTGCATTGCTGCCGAGTTGCCATCATTCGGCCGCACGTAACCCCGGGCATCCAGAAGACCCTGCCGTCGACGTGACGGGCGACCAGCTCTTCAGTGCTGGTCTCTACCATGCACGACGAGGGGACTTTCAGCGTGCCGAGCAGTATCTGAACGCAGCGAGGCAATCCGGCTACGACGAAGCCAGCGCCGTCTTTTGGCTCGTCCGCGTTTGCATCGCCGGAGGACGTTATCATTCCGCGCTAAGGCACGCCGCCGCCTACTTGCAAAAGCAACCCGATGATTGGGCGCTTCGACTCGTGGTCGCAAGCATTCACGAGGCCCTGGGCGATCTCGACCGAGCGCGCTCGGACCTCGAAGCAATCGTGGACGCCCAGCCGCGTCTTGCGTTGGCCCACTATCGGCTCGGCATGCTCTACCGCGACCAGCGCTCCGCCACCGACCTGGCGAGACATCATCTTGGGGAGTATCTGCGCCTATCGCCCGCGGGGCCGCACGGATTCGAGGCTACCGCGGCTCTCGACGCGCTCAGTCGGACAGAGCCGGTCGACGAGTGGATGTCGCTTTCGACCGACGGGGATCGGGCGGAGCCTGGAGACGCCCCATGACCGTGCCTCAGCGTGTATTTCAACAAACTCTACGCTCCCTTCTCGGGCCGATTGCATGCTTTCTGGAGGCGGATGACGTGAGTGAGGTGATGATCAACGGGCACGATGAAATCTACGTCGAGAAGCACGGACGACTGCACATCACCGGAAGCCGTTTTCCATCCGAGCATGCGTTGATGTCTGCACTGCGAAACCTGTCACAGTATGTCGGCCGCGAGCTCAGCCCCCGCAATCCCATCCTAGAGGCGAGATTGCCAGATGGGTCTCGCGTAGAGGCGATCATCCCGCCAGCGTCCCGAGGGGGCGCGAACGTGTGCATCCGCTTGTTTCCGAGAGAGCGCCTCACTTTCGACCGACTCGTCGAGACCGGCGCGATCTCTAGCGAAACTGCGGATCTCCTTCGAGAGATGGTGCGATGCAGGCACAACGTGGTGATAGCCGGGGGAAGTGGATCCGGAAAAACGTCGCTCTTGAACGCGCTCTCGAGTCTCATCTGCGAAGACGAGAGGGTCGTCGTGATCGAGGACGCGCAAGAGCTGCGGCTGCGGCTCCCTCACGTGGTTCAGCTCGAAGCGCAACCTGCCGACTCGCGGGGAACAGGCGCCGTCACGATTCGCGAGCTCTTTCGCGCCACCCTGCGTATGCGGGCCGATCGAGTCGTGATCGGCGAAATTCGCGGTGGCGAAGCGTTGGATCTGATTCAGGCGATGACGTCTGGCCATAGGGGCTGCCTTTCGACCGTCCATGGAACACTCCCCATCGATACCCTGAGTCGCCTAGAGACGATGGCCCTCATGAGTGACGTACGGATTCCAGTGAACGTCTTGAGAGCGCAGATCGCGTCGGCGATCGACATGATAGTCCAGGTTGCGCGTCTGCCAGACGGACGTCGATGCGTGACGCATGTCGTTGCGGTGCGTGGCTACGACCAGCTCCGGGGTTACCAGCTCGAAACGCTTTTGGAGCATTCTTCACGCGAGGAGGGCTCATCGTGAGCCTTCCGCGCACCCTCGTGGTCGATGAGCACGGGGAAGAACGCACGATCGTCGACCATCGTTTCCACGATCCTCGCATGCAAGTCGAGGGCGATCTGGTGCCTTCCAACATCGCCGAGCCCGATGCATTCCCTCGACGTATCGGCTTCGGGCGGATCCAATGGTGGCATGTCGTCGCAGCCTTCCTCGTTGTCGTCATGCTGTGCGTACTCTCCATCGTTGCCTATCGGGAGCATGTGAAAGCGTGCGGGTTGCGCGCCGCCATCGCTGAGCTCACCAGGGCGCAATCAATCCCCGAGGCGGCAGAGCGGAGGAGCCCAGGCGCGCCCTCGCCGTCCGCAGGGCTCGGTCCCTTCGTTGGGTCAGTCGAAGCGCCGACGGAGAGCGCCTCGCCAACCAAAGATCGGGTCGCGATGGAGAGGCGCGGCGCCGATCTCTTGGCGGCCAACGATTACATGGCCGCGCTAGGGCACTATCGAGGTCTCGCCGCGGCCTTTCCCGGCGACCGAGCGTTCGCAAACATCGTGATCGTGCTCGAGTCCAAGCAAAGGTGCCTAAGGCCAAGCCCGGAAATGGATGGAGCGTGCCACTAGTCCGCTCCATGCTGGTCGCCCTCGTTGGCGCGAGCGTCTGGTCATGCGGAGAAGCTCGCACCGCAACGCAGGTCGTCATGCTGGACCTCGTAGTGGAGTCCGACCCCGGCGTACCACTGGAGGGCGTGCGCATCGCGGTCGACGGGAAACGGGTCGGAGCAAGCAGCGCCACCGGCATGCTTCGCGCTTCGATCGCCAGCCAGCTCGGGAGCCTGGTGCGAATCGAGCACGACTGTCCCGAGGGTTACCGGGATCCCGTGGAGCCCACGACGCTGAGACTTCACGACAACCGAAGCCTTCGAGAGTCGACCCTGCCGACGATGGAAATCGCTCTCCGCTGTCCTCCGAGCAAGCGGATCGCGGTCATCGTGGTACGCGCGCAAAACGGCGCGGGTCTCCCCGTCCTGTTGAATGACCGCATCGTAGGCCGAACCAACGCTGCGGGGGTAGCCCATGTTTCCACGGTGACGGCACCTGGCTCGGAGCTCAACGTACGGCTCGACACGTCGATGCAACCGCTGCTCGCCCCACGAAATCCTACGCGGCTCTTGACGGTTCCCGACTCCCATGAGCTGTTCGTGATCGATCAAGCTTTCGAGATTTCGAGACGGGCTCGGCGCAGGCGGAATATGCAGCGCAAGATCATCAAGATTGAGTAGTTACGCGGCGGATACTATAAGCTGAGGCGATGGGTGAGCGGGCGGATGTGGTGGTCGTGGGCGCCGGCCTTTCGGGGCTCTGCGCCGCGCGAAAGCTCCGGAAAGAGGGTGCGTCGGTTGCCGTGGTCGAAGCCCGTGATCGGGTGGGCGGCCGGACGCGAACGGAGCACATCGGCCAAGGCGACTTCGATCTCGGCGGGCAGTGGATTGGGCCCGGACAAGACCGGCTCTGGGCGCTCGTCAACGAGCTCGGAATCCAGACTTTCCCCACCTACGCCAAAGGCAAGAAAGTTCTCGAGGTCGAAGGGCATCTCTCGACCTACAAGCGCTCGATTCCGGCGCTGTCGATTCCCAACTTGATTCAAATGCAAGGGGCGCTGAGCTACCTGGACCGAGTCCGAAAGCAGGTCTCACCCACGGCGCCGCTTGCCATGGACGGTGCGCAGGCCCTCGATGCGGAGACGCTCGAGACCTGGCGGTCGAAGTTCGTGAAGTCGAGCAAGATCAACGCCGTCATGGATGCGGCCGTGCGCACCATCTTTGGCGCCGAAGCACGCGACTTGTCGGCGCTCTACTTTCTGATGTACCTCAATGGGGGCGGAGGCTTGCGCAAGCTTTCGGAGGTGAGGGGCGGCGCGCAACAAGATCGCTTCGTCGCGGGAGCGCAGTCAGTTTCGCGAGCGCTCGCAGCCGAGCTCGGAGACTCGGTGCGTCTCGGAATGCCGGTCCGCAAGCTCGTGCAGAGCCGCGACGGAGTCGATGCCGTCTCGGACGGCGATGCGGTCGGCGGACGCTTTGCAATCGTCGCAGTCCCTCCGAGCTTGGCGGGCCGCATCGAATACGACCCACTGGTGTCCGTGGCCCGCGATCAGCTCACCCAGCGGTTCGCCATGGGTGCGGCGGTCAAGGTGCTGGTGACCTACGAGCGGGCATTTTGGCGCGAGGCGGGATTCTCGGGCGAGGTCGTGAGCAGTGATGGGCCGCTCAGCGTGGTGTACGACAACACATCGCACGACGAGCGGCAGCCGGCGTTGGTGGGCTTCATCGTGGGTAGTCAGGCGCGGCATTGGTCGGCGCAACCGCACGCGGATCGCCAGCGGCGTGTCCTGGCCAAGCTCGAGCGCTACTTCGGCGAGCAGGCGCGTTCATTTCAGGAGTACCACGAGCTCGACTGGGGCGCCGAGCCGTGGTCGCGAGGATGCCCAGTCGGCGGCTTGCCGCCCGGCGTGCTGACGCACTCCTTTGCGTACCTGCGCAAGCCTGAGGGCAGGATTCACTGGGCCGGTACGGAGGCTGCCACCGAGTGGATCGGCTACATGGAAGGCGCGATTCAGTCGGGCGAACGTGCTGCAGACGAGGTCCTCCGCCGGCTCTGACCCGGCAGCCCCGTCTACGAGCTCGGAGTGAGGCGGACCATGACGTCCTTGGAAGCCGGGGTGAAGCTGCCGTCGGCGTAGCGGTCGAGGGGAACGAGGACGTTTGCCTCGGGAAAGTACGTTCCCACGCAGCGACGTGGAATCGGGTAGGGAACCACGGTGAAGCGGGGTGCAATACGCAGCTCCCCGCCATGGTCGTTGGTGAGGTCGACCAGTGTGCCCGCGGAAAGACCCGCTTCACGCATGTCTGCCTCGTTGACCAATACGACGCGCCTTCCGCCCTTGATCCCGCGGTAGCGATCGTCGTTTCCGTACACGGTCGTGTTGTACTGGTCGTGCGTTCGCATGGTCATCATGCGGAACGCTCCGTCGGGCAGCGTGAGGTCCGGAGCCTCGTTGATCGTGAACTTCGCCTTGCCGGTGTCCGTGTGGAACTTGCGCTCGCGTGCTCCGTTGTAGAGGTGAAACCCGCCTGGTTGTCGCACGCGGGCATTGAAGTCTTCGAAGCCTGGGATCGTTTGCGCGATCAAGTCGCGGATGCGGTCGTAGTTCTCGATCAACCAACACCAACTCACCGGGAAATCCGGCCCCAACACCTCCTGGGCGATTCGGGTCACGATGGAGGGCTCGCTATAGAGGTCGGGATGGGCCGGTTTGAGATGGCCTTGCGAGCTGTGGACCACGCCCATCGAGTTCTCGACCGTCACCAGCTGCGGGCCATACGCTTGCTGGTCGATCTCGGAGCGGCCGAGGCAAGGCAGGATGATCGACCACTTGTTGTGCAATAGATGGCTGCGGTTCAGCTTGGTGCTCACGTGCACTAGCATCTCGCAGCGCTGTAGTGCGCGTGCCGTGCGCTGGGTATCAGGCGTTGCTTGGAGAAAGTTGCCGCCCATGGCGAAAAAGAACTTGGCGCGGCCTTCGAGCATGGCCTGAATCGCTTCGACCGTGTTGAAGCCGTGCTGCCGCGGAGGCTCGAATCCGAACACCGATTGCAGCCGGTCGAGGAAGGCAGCGGGCGGCCGGTCGTGAATTCCCATCGTTCGGTCGCCCTGCACGTTGCTGTGCCCGCGTACCGGACAAGTGCCCGCGCCCGGCATGCCGATGCTGCCGCGCATCAAGAGAAAGTTGACGATCTCTCGGACGTTGCCGACGCCGTTCTTGTGCTGCGTGAGACCCATCGCCCAACAGACGATCGTCTTTCGGCTGCGCAGCACGATGGACACGGCCTGCTCCAGCGCTTCGCGCGGAACGCCGGACGCCTCGATCAGGGTGTCGAGATCTTGCGCTTGCAGGTGTGCGCGCAACGCTTCGAAGCCTTCGGTGTGCAGGCTGATGAAGTCTTCATCGAGCACGGTGCCTGGCGCCTCGGTTTCGGCCCGTAGCATCAGGCACATCATCGCTTTGAGGAGCGCGACGTCGCCGTTGATTTGCACTTGTAAAAACAGATCCGCGATTGGCGTGCCACCCGAGATCAGTTGGGCGGGGCTCTTTGGATTGATGAAGCCCATCAATCCCGCTTCGGGCAGTGGGTTGATCGCGATGATGCGCGCGCCGTTCCTCTTTGCCTTTTGTAGCGCGGTCAGCATGCGGGGATGATTCGTCCCAGGGTTCTGACCCATCACGATGATCGTGTCGGCCTCGTGGATGTCGTCGAGCGTGACCGATCCCTTGCCGATGCCCACCGTTTCGCCGAGGCCGACGCCGCTCGATTCGTGACACAAGTTCGAGCAATCGGGGAGATTATTGGTGCCAAAGGCGCGCACGAATAGCTGATACAAAAAGGCTGCCTCGTTGCTGGTGCGCCCCGACGTATAGAAGATGGCTTCGTGGGGCGAGCCGAGGCCCTTGAGGGCGTTCCCGACTCGCTGAAAAGCCTCTTGGTAGTCGATCGGCTCGTAGAAGCGAGAACCGGGACGAAGCATCAGGGGCTGGGTGAAACGTCCCTGTTGCCCGAGCCAGTAGTCGGACTGCTTGGCGAGGTCGTCGATGCTGTACTGCTGAAAGAACTTCCAATCGAGGTGCCGCCGGGTGGTTTCCCACGCGGCGGCCTTGGCCCCGTTCTCGCAAAACTCGGTCAGTGCAGCGCGGTCGTCCGGGTCGGGCCAGGCGCAGCCCGGGCAATCGAAGCCGTCGGTTTGATTCATCCGACCGAGAATGCGCACGGCCGAAGGCAGCGAGTGCCCCTGCCGGAGCATGTGCGCAAACGACGAGCGCACCGAGGCAAAACCGGCGGCTTTCGTCTTCGGTGAGCCGATCCGCAGATTGTCGTCCTTCTCGGGGGGCTCGGCGGGGCTTGGATGGCTCTTCCGCATCAAAGCGCTCCGCCTTCGACGAATGCGAGCTGGTCATGCTCGTGCTCGATGCGTGCCGCGCCCGAATAAATGTTGAACCGATTCAGCTTTGCAAAGCCCACGAGCGTGAGCCCGAAATGCTGCGCGGTCTCGACGGCCAAGCTCGATGCGGCCCCGATCGCGACCATCATGGGAAAGCGGGCACGTACCGTTTTCTGTACGAGCTCGAAGCTGGCCCTGCTGCTCACCACGACGAAGCAGCTTGCAGGATCGTCCGTCGATTCGCGGAGCCACGCGCCTACGAGCTTGTCGAGGGCATTGTGGCGACCTACGTCTTCTCGGTGCAGCAAGAGGCGGCCGGACCGATCGAATAGCGCGGCACCGTGCGTGCCGCCGGTGTGGCGGAACCAGGCTTGCGACGCTTCGATCGAGCCCAGCGCTTGCCGGATGGCGCCGGGATGGAAGGCCTGTGCTTCGATGCCAAGCGCTGCGCAACCCTGCCTCGAAAGCGCCTCGATCGTGCGCTCTCCGCAAACACCGCAGGCGCTGGTCACCATCAGGTTGCGTTGCATCAACCGCGACGGAACCACCGCCCGCTCGTGCAGAATCGCCCGGACGACGTTTCCGGGGGTCTCCGAGCGCATGCAATGCCGTACCTTGATCAGATCGGCAGGGTCGGCGATGACACCCTCTGCGTACAGAAAGCCCGTCACCAAGTCACGATCGTGGCCCGGCGTGCGCATGGTCAGCGCAAGCGGCGTCTCCAATCGAGCATGCGCCTCCCCATGCTCCAGAATGATCTGCAGCGGCTCCTCGACCGCAAGCAGGTCGGTGGTCTGCTCCCGGCGTGCTCGCTCGATGCGCTCGACCTTCGTGGAAGCAACCGGTGTACGGGGCATACCCGCCAAGCCTACTGCGCATCTGCTCTTTCAAAAAGGGGACAGTGGAGCTCAGTAGACCCCGGGCACGATGCGCCAGCGAACTCGTTCGCAATAACGATCCCAATCGGCGCCATATTTCTTCTTGCAGAAATTGTGGTCGCGCCGTTCGCGGTGAATCAGCAAGATCGTGAAGTAAATCGGGTAGAAGTAGGGGAGCGGCGAGCCGAATAGGCACGGAAGCGACCAGGACAACGCCATCAGTATGTCTCCCACGTAATTGAAGTGGCGGGACCATCCCCAGAAACCTGACAGCAACAATTTGCCGCCCTGCTGGGTCTGGATGTACTCGGCTTTCTTGCCCCAAATGCGAGCGTTTTCCGGATCACTGCGAAACTTGTGCTTCTGCAGGTTGACCACTCGGAAGATGTAGAGGCCGAGCATGTTGACGGCGATGATGAGCGCGGCGCCCCACCAAGGCAGCGAATGGACTCGATCGATCAGGTAGTGCGCCTGTAACGAGTAGGTCATGGGCACCCATATCAGATCTCCAAATGCAAGCATGAAACCGAAGTTTTCGTGCTTGATGTCCATCGTGGTGAGAATGGCTTCCTCGTTCCAGAAATAGTCGATGATGTAGAACATCTGGAACAGCCACACGAGGACCATCGACGTCGAGACGAAGCCGTAACGCTGGTACTGGACATAGGCAAAGGAAGTGTTGATCAGCATCCACAAGATCAAGCCTGGTCTGGCTTCGCAAAAGATCTTCAAATCCAGCCCGTCGGGTCGGGGCGGAACACGGGGATTGTGGCCCGTCCCCATCCAGAAATCGTGAATGAAGCGGCCGCTCAGATGGCGCGCCTGCCCATGCTGCTTGCCGTACCAATAGAGGTAGGTGCTGAAGGCGAAGACGAAGATCGTCATGACGCTGATCAACGCGCCGAACTGGTCGTAGAGCTCGCGAATCGAGAACAAGCCAGACCAGTGCAGGATGGCGATGACGATGAAAGTGACGACGAGGGAGAACAAACCGTTCATCCGATAGGGCAGCCGGCTTCCGTCGGGCAGTTCGGCGCCCAGAACCTCACGGCCCGGCGCATGTTTCTGGAGCAGCGCCTGAAAGACGAACCACACACCGTAAATCACCGCGGCACGCCAGGTGGGCACCATGGCTTGCAAGAATCCGTCCCAGTCCGCCTCGGGCCGAGGTAAAGCTTGGCCGTCGTTGAACCGGACGGCGAAAAACAGATACGCCGTGAACAGGGGAAGCCCGATGATCATCGCGAGATTCCCGGGCACGCCACCGAACTCGAGCCTTTCTTTGTGCTCCGTCATCGGCCGGACTTTAGGGCAAAAAATGAAGAAAGCGACATCCAAGATGCATCGGCCGAAAATTCTCTTGGATGACGAGATGGCGTCGATTGCGCTTCGCGGCGGCGGGCGATACGAAGAGGGCCACGTGGCCAGGGTGGGAACCACCGGGGAAAGGCTCCGGCGAAGCGTCTTTCAGCCATGCCGCAGGCACGAAGGGACAGAGCATGACCAGGTTTGATGGCAAGACGGTGGTGATTACCGGGGCGAGCGCTGGCATCGGGGAGGCCTGCGCACGCAAGTTCGTTGCACAGGGAGCCAACGTGGTTCTTGCGGCGCGTAGCGCCGAGCCTCTTCGGCGTCTGGCCGAGGAGCTTGGGACCGATGTTGCGTTTGCGGTGCCGACCGACGTCTCCAACGTGGCAGCCTGCGAAAGACTCCTCGGCGAGGCGAAATCTCGTTTTGGCGGCATCGACATTCTGGTCAACAACGCCGGGTACAACTCGAGGGGCCCGCTCGAGAAGCTGCCGGTCGAGGAGATGTTGCAGATCCTCGACGTGAATTTGCGAGCCCCGCTGGTTCTCACCAGGCTCGTGCTTCCGACGATGCGAGCGCAGGGCTCCGGGACGGTCGTGAACGTGGCTTCGCTCGCGGGACGCTTTCCGCTCGAGGATGAAGCAACCTATTCCGCGACCAAATTTGGGCTTCGCGTGTTTTCGTTTGCGGTGTCCGGAGAGCTTCGCGACACCAACATCAGAGTCGCCGTGGTTTCGCCAGGGCCCGTCGATACCGGATTCATCACCGAAGGCGACGTCATCGAGAACGTTCCAGCCCTGGTCTTTTCGCAACCCATGAGCACGGCCGACGAGATCGCCGACCTCATCCTGGCTTCCGCTGCGGATGGGGCACGCGAGCGAACCAAGCCAGTGGCAAGTGGGGTGCTTGCGACAATCGGCTATCTATTTCCTGGTATTCGCCGGGTCGTGTTGCCCGTGCTCGAGAAAAAGGGGGAGAAGGAAAAGCAAAAGTACATCGCTCGACACTCCGGGTAGTGGCGGATCGACGGCCGTGCCATGCGGATTTGAGTTTACTGGGGCCCACACTTACACTGGGGGGGCCTTTGGGCAGGGGAGGACATCATGGGGTGGTTGTTCGGTCTACTGGTGTTTGCTGTCCTGTTGATTGCTTGGCTAGCCAGCATGTACAACAACCTCATCAATCTGCGGAACCGGTTCAAGAACGCGTTCGCCCAGATCGATGTGCAGCTCAAGCGCCGCCACGACCTGATCCCGAATCTCGTCGAGACCGCGAAGGCGTTTCTCGCACACGAGAGAGAAACGCTCGAAGCCGTGATCGCTGCGCGCAACTCGGCGGAGGGGGCGCGGCAAAGCGCCGCGGCCGACCCGGGAGACCCGCAAGCGATGAAGCGGCTGGTGAGCGCCGAAGCCGGGCTGAGCGGCGTGCTCGGCCGATTCTTTGCCTTGTCGGAAGCGTATCCGGACCTCAAGTCCAATCAGAACATGATGCAGCTCACCGAGGAGCTATCGACCACCGAGAACAAGATCGCGTTCGCCCGGCAGGCCTACAACGACGCAGTGATGCGATACAACAACAAGTGCGAGATGGTTCCGTCGAACATCATCGCCGGCATGTTCAGCTTCCAGAAGGCCGAGTTCTTCGAGGTCGAAACCGAGAGCGAGCGCGCCCCGATCAAAGTACAGTTCTGAGCCATGGACTTCTTCGAGGAGCAGGCCCTCGCGCGGAAGCGAACCGTACGCCTGGCCCTTCTCTTTGCGTTCGCCGTGGCGGGCGTGATGGCGGCCGTGTATGCGCTGGCGATGGCCGTCTATTCGTTTGCCACCGGTGATGCGGCCGGCGTGGCTTACATGGTCGGACGCTACGACCAAGTTTCCGATTTCCAATTCTCATTGTGGAACCCCTCGGTGTTTCTGCTCGCTTGCGGGACCACGGCAGCCATCGTAGGGCTCGGCTCACTTTACAAGACGGCGCAGCTTCGCGACGGCGGCTCCGCGGTGGCGATCGCTTTGGGCGGCCGCAAGATGGACCCGGACACGAGCAACCTGGAAGAGCGTCGCCTTCTCAACGTGGTGGAGGAGATGGCGATCGCCTCCGGCGTTCCCGTCCCCGAGGTCTACGTCCTCGACCGCGAGGTGGGCATCAATGCCTTCGCAGCGGGCAACAGCACGAGCGACGCGGTCATCGGTGTGACCCACGGCACTTTGCATCTACTTCGGCGGCAGGAGCTTCAAGGCGTCGTTGCACACGAGTTCAGCCACATTCTCAATGGTGACGCGCGCATCAACATGCGAGCCATCGGTCTGCTTCATGGCATTTTCGTCCTAGCGTTGATCGGACGCTTCTTGCTACGGGGGACGACCGCGAGACGCAGGAAGGAGGGTGCGGGCGTCGCCCTGATCGGCCTGGGTCTCTTGGGGATCGGATCCATCGGGGTTCTGTTCGGACGCATGCTTCAAAGCGCGATCTCGCGGCAGAGGGAGCTGCTCGCCGACGCATCCGCCGTGCAGTTCACGCGCGACACCGACGGTTTGGTCGGTGCGCTCAAGAAGATCGGCGGCGCTGCGTCGCATTCGTACCTCGATGCGCCTCAGGCGGACGAGGCGAGTCACATCTTCTTCTCCGACGCCATCCGCCGGCTTCGACTCTTTGCCGGGATGTTTCGAACACACCCCCCGCTCGAGCAACGAATACGCAAGCTCGAGCCGCAATGGGACGGTCGATTCATCGAGGTGACGCTACCGCAAATCGCCGAGGGCCTCAGCACGCCTCCGAGCGCGCCTCCCGAGGAAGTCATGGCCTTCGCCGAAGCGCCGACCGAAGAGGCCGTGAGCAAGGCGATCGAGCACATCGGGAGCCCGCGCCACGAGCAGCTCGTTTTCGCGCGGTCCTTGCATGCCGCGCTCCCCGAGCATTGGCTCCATGCGGTTCACCAGCCACCCATGGCGCAAGCGATGTTGTTCGGCCTTCTGCTTGCGCGCGACGAGGTGCTCCGGGGAACCGAGCTCCTTCGTCTGGCGGAGCTGACCGACCCCCAGACGGCGGATCTCGCGCTCCGCTTTCACGCGGAATCCGTCGATCGTTCCTCGGCGCAGAAGATCGCGCTGGCGGACATGGCCACCCCGACGCTGCGCAGCCTGTCGGTCGCCGAGTACGGCCGCTTTCGGTCGGCCGTCGATGCCTTGATGCGCAGCGACCGCAGGCTCGACCTCTTCGAGTATTCGCTCAGCCGAATGATCCAACGCCACCTAGCGCGGCACTTCGAGGGCACCGGACCCGCACCAGTTCGCTTTCGCTCATTCAAGAGCTTACTGCGCGACGCCCGGGTTCTTCTGTCAGCGCTTGCCAGAGCGGGCAGCCGAACGGAGACGGAGGCATCGCGAGCGTTTCGGCACGGCGCACACGCGCTTCATCTCCCAGAGGCAGCGGGTACCATCTTGCCAGTCGGAAACTGCACGCTGACTGACGTCGACCAAGCCCTTCGGCGCTACGATGCCGCGACTCCCGCTCTGAAGAAGAACCTCATGCTGGCCTGTGCGGCGACCGTGATGGCCGACGACAACGTGACCGATCGAGAGGCCGAGCTCATCCGCGCTATTGGGGACGGTCTCGATTGTCCGGTCCCCCCTTTTGTGCAATCGAGGTAGCGTCATGGAGACACGAAACGTTTACGAGACCGACGACGAAGTACAGGCTCTAGCCCTTCAGGAGGCGCTCGAGGCCGAGGGCATCACGGCGGTCTTGGTCAATCACCGCGACACTGCCTACCCGGGCATCACCGATCGGCAGCGGCATGGGACCGAGATTCGTGTCGAAGCCGATCAAGTGGAAGACGCCAAGCGCTTGATCGAGGAATTCCTCGCGGCGAAGCCTGTGGAGGGCCCGCCCGTGGCGCCCCCGCCCGATCGGGGGCCCGCCGCCGGCCTGAGGGGCCCCGGATGGTTGGTCATCACCCTGATCTTCTTGGGATTGCTTGGAATTTCGGTTTATTTACTAAATGGCAAATAAAGCTTGGATCGGCCTCGGGTCGTGCGCTATAAATTTACGGTTAGTAAAGGAAGCGCCGCCATGGTTGTCACCGAAACGTACGATCTCAAAGAGCTTGCCAAGCTACTCAACTGGAACCCCGCGCACTGCAAGGTGATCCTCAAGCAGCTCGGCGCGGATCCAACCCAGCCGATCGACGAAGAGACGGCGGCCAAGGTCGCGCAGAGGATCCGCCGGCAGTGGCCCCCGCACGCGGCTTAGACGCTGCACGTCCTTCGTCTTCGTGACGGCCGCCTCGACGCACTGAGGCTCCGATCATCGAATCATTTCGAGGTGCAGTCGGTCTACTAGCTCGCTTCTTGAATCAGCGCTGCGGCGCGCTCCCCGATCATCATGCTCGGCGCGTTGGTGTTGCCTCCCGTGATCTGCGGTATGATCGATGCATCGGCGACACGCAGACCCTCGATGCCGTGCACTTGGAGCTTGGGGTTTACGACCGCCGTCTCGTCCACACCCATCTTGCACGTGCCGACCGGATGATAGACCGTCGTCGCGCGTAGCTTGATCTCCTCGACGAGCGCTTCATCCGTCTTGCGGTCGGCGCCGGGCGAAAGCTCTTCGCGCAGGTGATCGCTCATGGCGGGATGCGTAGAGATCTCCCTGCATCTCCGGATCGCGGTGACCAAAAGCTGCATGTCTTCCGGCTCCTCCAGAAAATGTGGATCGATGAGAGGCGCGGCGTCCGGCGCGGCGGACGACAGACGAACGTCGCCCCGGCTCTTTGGATAAATCAAAGTAGGCATCACGGTCAGACAATGGCCAGTATCGATGTCCGGGCGCTCCGGGCCGTCCTGGTTGGGGGTGGGATAACCCCATGGAAGCGTGTGGATCTGAATGTCGGGAATTGGAGCGTCGGGACGGCTCTTGATGAAGGCGCCCGCTTCGAACACGGTCCGCCCGAACCAACCGTTGCCCAAGAGATACTCCTGGATCATTCCCCCGAAAAAGTGCAACGCCGTGCCGCGATGCAGGCTGGTGGGGGCGCGGTACGTGAGTGGCACGAAGAGATGATCGTGCAGGTTATTGCCGACTCCGGGCAAATCGAGCTGCACCTCGATTCCGTGCTCGCGCAGATGATCAGCAGGTCCGATACCGGAGAGCATCAAGATCTGCGGCGACCCGATGGTGCCACCCGAGATGATCACCTCGCGCCGCGCTCGGGCGACGGTCACGCCGCTCGGACCGTGGTACTCGACGCCGGTAGCGCGCCCGCGCTCGATGACGATGCGGTGAGCCATCGCCCGAATCTCCAAGTGAAAATTGGGCCGCCTGAGGCTCGGGTGCACATAGCCCTCTGCGGTGCTGCTTCGTACGCCACGGGCCGAAGACATTTGGTAGATGCTCGCGCAATGTTGGGTCTCGGCATTGAAGTCGTCGCAGATGGGGATGCCGCACATCTCGGACGCCGCCTGCAAGAATGCCTTCGACGCGGGGCTGATTTGATCATCGGGATGCCGGCTGACTCGAATGGGGCCCCCCACCCCGTGATATTCGGTTTCGCCATCTTCGTGGTCTTCGAGCTTCTTGAAGTACGGAAGCACCTCTTCGAAGCGCCAACCGTCGCAGCCGCTGGCGGCCCAGTCGTCGTAGTTGGCGTGGTTGCCGCGGAGATAAAGCATGCCGTTGACCGAGCTCGAGCCGCCGAGAACCTTTCCGCGTGTGTAGGGGAGGCATCGACCATCGAGGTGCGTTTGCGGCACGGTGGTAAAGCCCCAATCGAGCTTCTTTTTGAGCTGCTTCACCTGGTGGACCAGGCTGATCATTCCAGGCTTGCGAACGAGCGTCGTTCGGTCGGTGCCGCCGGCTTCGAGTAGAAGGACCTCGACGTCGGCTCTCTCCGCGAGTCGGCTCGCCACGATGGCACCGGCGGACCCCGCCCCAATCACGATGTAGTCGTACTCGGCCATCGCCTCCTCCTCGGTGAAACACGTTTCACTGGCGCGGGATACTAGGCCGATCTCTGGTCTGGCGCACGTGATGCGCGTGCGATCGCGTCGACGAGCCCGGAGTGTCGTTGGGCCCTGCGCGCGAGCGCCGCGGCGATCACTTGGCGCGGCCCGACCAGCCGCACGCGCTTCCTCGCGCGGCTCACCGCGGTGTAGAGCAGCTCGCGGGTGAGCAGCGGGGCATCTTCTTCGGGCAGCACGATGAGCACCTCGTCGAACTCCGAGCCCTGCGCCTTGTGCACGCTAAGAGCAAAAGCGTCCGAGTATTTGGGCAGGCGCGACTCGGCAACCTCGTAAGGGCCTTCGGCGACGCGCTGGATCACGGCACGTCGCGAATGATCGCCGAGCAGCATTGCGAAGTCGCCATTGTATACGTGTAGCTCTCGGTTGTTCTGCTCGATGATGATGGGCGTGACGCGCGGCCCTCGGCCCTCGGCCGTCAAACGCGCCATCATGGCCATGCCGAGCTGCCGGGTCCCCGTCGGTCCGACGCGATACGGGCTCAGGGTCGCGAAGCGTACGCGTTGCACGAAATGCGCCTCGGGGTCCGTGGCGGCCAGGGCCTCTGCCCAATGCAGGGCGGCACGATCGAGCTCGGCCGGCAGCCCCTCGATTGGCGTCCAGGCAACGTCCTGCGCTGATTCGAGGCTGAGCAGGGCGTCGACCTCTGCCAGATCGCCGCGCCGGATCGCCGCTACCAGCTGACCGAGCGGTTGATCTTCGGCATACCGAAAGGTCCTCGTGAGCTGAGTGACTCGGCCCTTCCACCAGGTCTCGGTGCTCGCGATGACCAGATCGCGCAGAACCGAGCCCGCTTCGACCGAGGTCAGTTGATCCGGGTCGCCGACGATCAGCAGCGTCGCCTCCGGCGGCGTCGCATCGAGCAGCTGCCGCATCAAGCCGAGGTCGACCATTGACGCTTCGTCCACGACGATGATGTCTGCATCGAGCGGGTGATCGGCGTCTCTGCGAAACGACATGCCGGCGGGCTGCATGCCGAGCGCTCGGTGGATGGTCATGGCCTGGTCTGGAATCGCATCGAGTACCCGTTCGAAGCTAGCAATTTTGGTCTTGGCCGAGCTGACCGCTTCTCCGAGCCGTGCGGCGGATTTACCAGTCGGTGCGAGGAGCATGATTCTCGGCAAAGCGCCCGTGTCGCGCAGCGCTCGCTCTGCTAGGAGCGCGACGATTGCCGCCACCGCCGTCGTCTTGCCAGTTCCGGGGCCTCCACAGAGCAAGGAGACCCGGTGCCGAAGCGCATTGAGCGCGGCATTGCGTTGCGATGAACCGTGGTTCCCGCCGAACAACCGACCAAGGGCCGCTTCGAGCCAAGTCGGGTCAGGCATGGCCGCCGGAGGCCCGGCCGAGCGGGTGGACAGGCTCTTGGCCACGTCCTGCTCGAGCTGCCAATAGCGGCGAAAGTAGAGACGGTTGCTCTCGTCGAGCACGAGAGGTCCGTTCCGTGTGAGAGAGGCGCCGCGCAGTGCGGCTTCCCAGCGCGGTACGTCCGGCAACGGCTCCGGGGGCGCAGAGCCATGCGGCCAGAGGTCCGAGACATCCATGCCTAGCGGAAAGCATGTATGTCCTCGGCGAATGCTTCGACTCGTGAGCGCGATTGCGAGCTCGACGTCCCGATTGCGGGTCCTCCCGATGCGTGCGAGCGCTCGCGCCATCTCCACGTCCAGTAACTCGAGAAGACCGGCGGCCCGAAGCTCAGCGAGATCCATCGCTTCCCCCAAGCCAGCGGTCGACGGCGTCCAGAAGACCGGCGGGCTGTCGGTCGAAGAACGTGCCGCCGGGACGCTCCGGACCTCGCATCCCGCGCAGAAATAAAAAGAGCACGCCGCCCCAATCCCTCGCGCAGTCGTATCCCGGCAGGCGCTGCTTCAGGTGCCGCTGCGCGGCCGCCGTATACAGCTGGCCTTGCAAAAGATAGTGCTCGCGTTGAACCGCTTCCGTGATCGTCGCCGTGTCATAGGACGCAAGCGTGTTCGACTTGTAATCCGCGACGTACCATCGGCCCTGCCACTCGAAAAAGAGATCGATGAAGCCGCGGAGGAATCGTTGTGCCGCCTGCGTGCTGATTTCGGCAAGGCGCCGGTGATAATCGGGAGCTGCTTCGGGCGCGCCATGCTCGTCTAGGATCTTCGCCAGGCCTCCGAGATCGGGACGATCGGCGTGCAACGTGAACTCGAGCTCGCGAAGCTGCACGCTCCCGGGCAGCTCGCTCAGCTTCGGGGCGCCCTTCTCCGGGGTGAGCGGTGTCTCGGCCACCAATACGAGATCCCGCTGTACGACCTCTGCGAGGGCCGGGTCGAATCCATGGGATCGCAACTGGTCCGCAACGACACGCGTCGTCGCTGCACCCTTCAGATCCGCGAAGTCAGCGTGCTGCAATATCGCGTGCAGCAGCAAGCCGGTGCGGGTGCCCCCGGGCAGCTCCGCAAACAAAGGAGGCTCCGCACCCGCAGCCAACTCGCTTCGGAGCCCTGGAACCTTCTCATCGAAGCCGGTGAGGCTCGTGAAGCTCGCGATTCGCGCGGCCTGATCGAAAGACCGGATGGCCGCGCGGGCGCGTAGCTCCGCGCGCGGCTCCACGCTCGGGGTTGAGGGCGCGGGACCGTGGCGGGGCGCTCTCCATCCCACCGTGCCGCCGGAAGCTTCCGAGAGCCCCGCCAAGTCTGCGCGCATCGCGTCGTCGTCGAGCATATCCAGCCGGTCGGCGCCATGCAGAAGATGAGCGAGGGCCGAGTGCTTCCACTTTGGCGCGGGCCCCCAAAACAAGACGCAATGGTGCCGGGCTCGGGTGACCGCGACGTAGAGCAAGCGGATGGCTTCCGATCGCGCTTCTCGTTCGCTCTGTCGCAGGTGTGCGTCCCGCTGGCTCGAGCCTAGGTCGATCTTGATGTTTCGCCGCTCGTCGTGGAACTTCACCGCCTGCTTGTCGAAGCGGAAAAGCCCTGCGTCGTTCCAGGTGAAGGGGCAATAGACCACGCCATATTCGAGGCCTTTGCTCTTGTGGATGGTGGAGACGCGCACGGCGCCGGACGCTGCGTCTGGGCGCTGTTCAAGATCCTCGTACAAGACGGCCCCGCCGTCGGGCGTTCCTTCGTCCAGGCGCCGAAGCCATTGCATCAAGGCAATCGGGTCGCGCCGGCGCTCCCGCTCCCCTCGCATCAGCAGCTCCTCGATGTGAACGAGGTCGGTCAGATCTCGTCGGGCGGCGGGAGTCGCCGCAAGCCGCGCTTCGGCCTTGGTATCGCGCAACATGTCCTCCATGAAGCGAACGACCCCATGGCTGTGCCAGGTCGCATTCCAGTCGCGGAACTTGGATATCCATTCGGACCAGTCCTGGTCTTTCATGACGGCAAGGTCGTGAGGCGAGACACCGATGATCGAAGTGAGAAGGGCGCGACGCACACCCGAGGAGTCGCCCGGCATCAACGCGGCTTCGAGCACCGCGCGGAGTTCCAGAGCCACTTCGGTGTCGAGCACGCTCGAATCCCCATCGAGCGAAGCCGGAATGCCCACGGCCCGCAGCGCCCTGGTCACCGCGAGGGCTTGCTTGTTGCTCCGGCAAAGGACGGCCATGTCACCCGGCTGGAGCGGTCGTCCCTCGATGAATTTGTCTCCACCCAAGAGGTGCGCGATCTCGTTGCTCACGATCGACGCGACGGAGATCTCCAGACGAGGCTCGAGGTGCTCTTTGTCGGCGAAGATGACCTCCAGGGCCGGAGCGATGTTGCACCTGTTTGCGGGTTCGTGCGCGATGGCTTCTTCGAACTCGATGCCATCCAGGATGAACGGACGCACCGGCCGGGAAAACAAGACATTGACCGCCTGAACGAGGTCGGGATCCGACCGTCGGTTCGTCCGCAGTGTGTGCTCGCGATCCCCGATGTCCTTGGCGGCGCCGATGTACGAAAACACGTCCGCTCCGCGAAAGGCGTAGATCGCTTGTTTGGGATCGCCGACGTACACCACTGCCCCATTGCCGTAAATCGACTTGAAAATGCCGTATTGCAGGGAATCGGTATCCTGAAACTCGTCGACGAGGGCAAGCGGATACGCAAGGGAAATCGTCCTCGCGATCGCCTCCGGTTTGCAGGCGAGGTCGCGCTTGGAAGAGCCGCTCAAGGGCGCATGCACCGCCGTTAGCAGGTCGTCGAAGGACAAGACCGCGGTCTCTTCCCGGCGTCGTCGGTCGTGCCGCTTAACGAACTCGATGAAGCGCTTCTTGAACGCACAGACCTCGTGCTCGATCAGTGGCGCCAACGCTTCGTGCGCTCGTTGCAGGCGCGCGCATGCGTCGAAGAAGGGGTGACTCGGACTGTCGAAGCCCTTTTTTACCCTCATGCGGTCGGCGGCGAGCTTCCAAAAGTAGTCCGGCAGGATCTGGATCCCGCGCTTTTCGAAGAGCGCATCGAGATCGGGGATCCACTTCTCGACGCGCTTCCTCGAATAGCTCGTGCGATTCAGACGCTGGTCCTCGAGGAGTATGTCGCAGATCTCCTCGCGACCGTTGGTCCAAGCGATTGCAGCGTCTTCGTGGAGCGCCTCAGCCTGCGAGACGGCCGGCTCGACCGCGCCAGCAGGCTCCGGTCCGAGGATCTCGACACCCGGCATCGTTGCTGCTTGCGCCAATTGGGCGAGATAGCGGACATCCACCTGGCGCTCTGCAAGGGCGCGGAGCAGCCACTGCGGGCGCTCGTAGAGGTCGGTCGCCCAAAAGTCGACCGCCAGGTCTGCATGCATCGAGGACAAATCCTCGGCCACCTCGAAATCGAAGTCGATTCCGAAGAGCAGCGGATGGTCTTGCAGGAGCCGTTGGCAGAAGCCGTGAATGGTGAGAATGGAGTTCTGGTCCATTTCGGCAAGGGCGTTTCGGAGCCTCTCCTCCACTTCGCTCCGTCCCAAGCGTTCGATTGCCCCCGCGACGATCTGGCCGAGCGCGTCGGTCTGTCCGGACGACGCGTCGATCGAAGAAAGAGCCTGCAAGATTCGGGCTCTACATCGGATGCGAAGCTCCGCCGTCGCCGCCTTCGTGTAGGTGACCACGAGGATTTGCTCGGGTCTCAGACCTTGCTCGAGAACTCCGCGAACGAAGTACGTCGTGATGGTATGTGTCTTGCCGGTGCCGGCGCTGGCCTCCACCAGCGTGGGCGCGTCGAGTCGAGCCAGCTCTGGGGAGGTCACGCTCATCCGTCGCTCCGATGCTCGAGCAGCGGTCGATACAGCCTGAGCGCGGCGCATTCGAAAGCTTCCGCCCATTCGCCGTCTTGGAACGGGTCCTCCGGGCCCAGCGCGTACGCGAGGCGCGGGTCCCATTCCCGTTGCCTGTCGAGCGCATCGCGTGCCGCTCGGATCGCGGAGCTCCTTTTCTTCTCATCGAAAGCTTCGGCGAAGGCGCGCGAGGCCCCTTCGAGAAGCGGTAGCGGGGCAGCCCGACAGGTTCGGTAGAGGTCCAGTAGCTCGCCGAGCACGCGCGTCGGATCGCTCACGGGACGAAATCGCACGATGCTGGGGCGCGCCTCGGTTCCTCGAAGGATCAGATGCGTTTCCCTGGGAAGCCCGGCTATCGGAGCGGCCTGCATCAGCAGATGCTCGATCCATGCGGCCAGCTCCGGCTTTCGCCCCGTCTTCGTGAATCGCCGCGCGATCCGTCGATCCGCGCTCAAACCGTCGAGACGGCCCTCCAAGACCACGTCCCCGAGGTCCGCCTCGAGCCGTGCCGACCACACCTCCCGGTCGCCCTCGACCTCGCGGTACGTGATGTCGACCGCTGCGATCTCCCGGGCCAGTCCTTCCCTTTCGAGCCTCCCCCAGCTTCCATCTGGAAATTCCGGCGCTGCCTCGAGGTATGCCTCGAGCGCATCGCCGCCGAGACCCCACCGAAGCGCGCCGTTGCCGACACGCGAGGCATCCAGCGCGCCGAGCTTGGTCAAGGCGCCCGTCGGCTCGTACAGCGCGGATGCATCGAAGCGAGCTCGCAGCACTTTGTCGGTGAACGCCCTCAGGGGATTCCACAACCAGCTCGCCAGCTCCCCCACGGTGAGCGTCGTTTCCGGCTCGTCGACCTCCGCGCGAATCTCGATTCGCGGTCGCGGACATGTCGGGCCGGCGATCGTACGTGCTATCCCGAGATACCGCTCCGAAAAGCCCTGCGGCAAATCACTTCCATCGAAGTATCGCTGGTCGAATGCATGGAGCGGATGCATCGTGGGCTGGACGAGCGATTTTCCTTCCGGATGCCGGTAGTAGCGGTTGATGGTCTCTCGAAGCTCCCAGACCACCGGCGACGGGTTCGACTCGGTACGGAGGCTCGCCACCGATCCGCTGTAGGTCACGATCAGCCGGTCTCGGGCGCACAGAATGGCTTGCAGAAACGAATGGCGATCGTCGTGCCGCTTGTTGCGATCGCCCGGGCGGTGTGCGCTTCGTGTCCGGTCGAACCTCGGTCGGTCGTCACCCCGAGGAAATGCTTCCTCGCTCATCCCCGCAAGACAAACGACGCGGAATGGAACGGAACGAAGCGGCACGAGCTCCGTGAGGGTCACGCCCTTGCGAAGGAAACCGACTGCAGGCGTGCTCTGAACGAGCAGCGTATTCAGCTCTCGCCGAAGCGCCTTGAGCGATACGCGCCCCGCGTAGCCGCTTCGCCGCGCCCGGTCCTGCAGCGTGTACAAAGCCTCTCGCAGCACCGCGGCCGCGCGGCTCGCTTCGTCTTCCTCTTCGAATACCTGCGATGCCAACCTCTCGAGCTCTCTTACCCAGCTGTCGACGTCGAGCGGTTGACGGGTGCGCCGCTGAAGATCGAACAGAACCTCGCACAGGCGCGACAGACGGGCCAGGAGCTCCGCGTCTCCCAAGCTGGGCGCTCCCCGAGGCAGCAAGCCCTCGAACACGTCCATTGCTTCGGGCATCGACGCGAAGCCCAAGAAGAGCCGCCCGAGACCCGCGCGCCACGTATGGAGCGGCTCGGCGGGGAAATCGAGCTGAGCCCGGTGCTCCGCGTCGATTCCCCAACGCACCCCGGCGGCTGCAAGCAGCTCGGTCAGGCGCGCCCGCTCCTCCGGGCTGAAGCGGAAATCCTCGCGCATCGAGCCGGCATCCATCAGCCGGACGAGATCCAGAACCGAGAAACGCGAGTCGAGCACATCGAGCACCGCCAGGAAGTCGTCGTAGAACGACACATCCTCCCGAGTCTTGCGATCATGAACCTCGTAAGGAATGCGGCTACCCTCGTCTTGGCCGAATACTGCTCGAAAGACCGGCGCATAGATTTCGAGGTCCGGCGTCATCACCACGATGTCCTCGGGTTGCAGAGTGAGGTCTTCCTCGAGCGCGCTTCGGATCAGCTCGTGCAGAACCTGCGCCTCCCGCATCGGACCCGTGCAGGCATGAATGGAAATCGAGCCATCCGAGGCTTCGATCGTGGCCTGCGCCCCGTCGGCGGGTGGGCTCCGAAAGGCGAGGATGTCCGACTGCAAGGAGCGCAGCAGATTGGTCTCACTTGGCGCCTCGAAGAGGTCCCTCCGATCGCGCACCGCCTCGTCCACCTCCAGCAATAGCTCCTGAAAATCCCGTGACAGAAGGCCCACGCTCGACAGGAACGGGTGAACGCCGACATCCCCGCGCAGCGGTAGGGAAAGCTGCGCCGGGCCGATGTCCCCCACGTACTCGCAGGACGGGTCGAGCAAGTAGAACGCCGTGGGAACGGTTTTCGAGAGCGCGCTGAAGAAGCGCAAGAACAACGGGGGAAGCGTTTCGAGCGAGAATAGGTGAAGCCGTTCGAATCGCAGCTCGGCAGCCGGCGAGGAGCGCAAAGAGGACACGGCGCGTTCGATGCGAATCGATAGGTCATGCGGGCCGAGCCGCACGACCACCCGGCGCCAAAGCGCGGCTTGCCAATCGGTCTCCTTCCCTTTGGCCCAGCCTTTGAGGAGATCCGGACGGTACACGACGTACCGGTCGAAGACCCCTGCAAGGGTGCTCGCGAAGCGGAGCGCCCGATCGGCGTCGGGTGGGTCGCCGAGGTATCCTCGAAGCTCGCTTGGAGCTTCGTCGAGCAGCAATTGCGCGATCGTCCACTTCAAGCGCTCGGGGTCGTAGGCCTCGGCTTCTTCGGACGGCCCAAACCCGAGGTCTTCGAGGGCTTGCTCGATGACGGCGCGAGGAAACGGAAAGCACGGGTTGCTCCAGATGCCGAGGCGCTCCGCCAACGCAAGCGTGAGCCAGCGCTCCATGCCCCGGCTCGGTACGACGATGGCTTCCTTTGCGAAGGGAGCAACCGGGTTTTCGCGAACCGCAGACGCGAGCGCATCGGCCAGGATTTCGGTTCGATTGCTCCGGATGAGCTCCATGCGCTCAACGACGTGAAAGGCTTCGTTCCAAGTTCTTCAGGCTTCTTCCGAGCGCGACTTGGAACAGCTTCTTGCCTGCCCACGCCTTTGCCGGAGCGCTCGCGAGACGTCCATAGGCGAGCCAGCAAAGCACCGTGCCGCCGTCCGGGTGCGCCTCGCAGGTCAGCACTCCCAGATGATCGGTGCATAGCCCGAAGAACGCGGCGTCGTCGGCCGAGTAGGCCAGCATGCGCGGAGCCTCGTATGCCTTTACCGTCTCCCCGAGGGGCTTGCCCACGGGGGGTTGAATCATCCGCACCGACCCGACTTGGCCTGGCGCCTGCGCGTGGGTGTTGTCTGTCCAGCTCTTCTTTGCCCCCCAAATCCATTCATCGAGGCGGTCGAAGTCGCTGACGTAGTCGAACAAGGCTCGCTGCGTGGTGTCGAAGTAGCGGGTTTCCTCTACCAACAGCGGCTGATCGCTCAGGCGGCGGCCGGTTTGCTTGGCGTACTCGGTGAACTCCGAAAAAGGCCCCATCGCACGAGTCTTACCGCTTTGCGTGGAAGTTCAAGCCTCAAGACAACCGGTCGCGGTAGTCCTCATAGCCGAACTTGCGCTGCACGCGATAGGAATCGTCCCGTGGGTCGTAGAGCGCGATCGATGGCAGCCGGACGCCGTTGAAGGTGGTGTTCTTGACCATCGTGTAGTGCGCCATGTCCTCGAAGATCAATCGATCGCCTACCTTCAAGGGTTCTTCGAAGGAGTAGGCTCCGATGACGTCGCCAGCGAGACAGCTCAGGCCCCCGAGCCTGTACGTGTGAGGAAGGTCGCCCGGCTCCGAAGCGCTTCGAACCCGCGGGCGATAGGGCATCTCCAAGACGTCCGGCATGTGCGCCGTCGCGGAAGTGTCCAACATCGCGATCGAGCCGTCGTTCTCGATGATGTCGAGCACGGTTGCAATCAGCACGCCGGTCTCGAGCGCGATGGCTTCTCCAGGCTCCAAGAACACCTCGACCCCGTGCTCTCGCTTGAACTCGCGAACCAGGTCGATCAGCAGTCCGACGTCGTAGTCGGGTTTGGTGATGTGGTGCCCGCCGCCGAAGTTCACCCACTTGGCATCGTCGAGCCATGGTCCAAACCGGTCTTCGACCACCGCGAGCGTGCGGGCCAGCGCATCGGCTCCAAGCTCGCAAAGCGTGTGGAAATGCAGGCCCTCGATCCCTCGTAGGTCGGCCTTGATCAAGGATTTCTTGGTCGTCCCCAGCCGGGAGCCTCGCGCGCACGGATCGTAGAGGGGCACGGCGACCTCCGAGTGCTCCGGGTTGATCCGCAGCCCAAAGCTCACCTGCGAGCGGTGCTGATCGATGATGGGACGGAAGCGATCGATTTGCGACGGCGAATTGAAGATGACGTGATCGGAGTAGCGTATCGCTTCGAGCAGGGATGTCTCCGTAAAGGCAGGGCAATACGTGTGAACCTGCTTGTTCAGCTCCTCCCGGCCGAGGCGCGCCTCGTCGGCCCCGCTCGCGGCGGCGCCGTTGAGATATCGGCCGACCAGCGGAAACGTCGACCAGGCCGCAAACCCCTTCAGGGCGAGCAGAATCTGGCAGCCCGCCGCCCGTTGGGCGTGCGCCAAGAGCTCGAGGTTCCGCTCGAGCGCGGCGAGATCGATCACGTATGCAGGCGTGTCGACGCGGCTCAAATCGAGCTTTTCGCAGGGGCGCACTACCTCTCCTCGACGTGCCAAGGAAGCCCACGGACGGCGAGCTCTTCGAGGAACGGCTCCGGCTCGAGTTGCTCGACGTTGAAAACCCCCTTGCCCCCCCATTTTCCGGTCAGCACCATCTTGGCACCGACCATGGCTGGAACGCCCGTCGTGTAGGAAATCGCCTGCGCCCGGACTTCCTTCCAGCATTCCTCGTGGTCGCAGACGTTGTAGATGAACACTTTCCGCGGAGCTCCGTTCTTCCGGCCTTCGATGAGGCAACCGATGCTGGTCTTGCCCTTGTAATTCTCGCCCAACGTCGAAGGGTCGGGAAGCAGGGCCTTCAGGAACTGAATCGGTACGATCTCGCGTCCCTGAAACTCAACCGGCTCGATGCTGGTCATGCCCACGTTCTGCAGCACCCGCAGGTGCGTGATGTACTCGTCTCCGAAGGTCATCCAGAAACGGATGCGCTTGAGGCCATCGATGTGCTTGACCAAGGACTCGAGCTCCTCGTGATAGAGCAAGTACGCTTTGCGAGGGCCGACTCCCGGAAAATCGAACATCCAAGACTCCGACATCGGATCGATCTCGATCCACTTGCCGTTTTCCCAGTAGCGGCCGCGCTGGGTGATCTCGCGGATGTTGATTTCCGGGTTGAAGTTGGTCGCAAATGGATGCCCGTGCTCTCCGGCGTTGCAGTCGAGGATGTCGATGTAGTCGATTTCGTCGAACAGATGCTTCTGTGCATACGCGCAGAAGATGTTGGTGACCCCCGGATCGAAGCCGGAGCCGAGCAGAGCCATGAGCCCGGCTGACTCGAATCGGTCGTGGTAAGCCCACTGCCACTTGTACTCGAACTTCGCCTCCTCCGGAGGCTCGTAGTTCGCGGTGTCGAGGTAGTGAACGCCTGTCTCCAAGCAGGCGTCCATGATGGATAGGTCCTGATAGGGCAGCGCCACGTTGATCACCAAATCGGGCTCGACTCGTTTGACGAGGGCCACGGTCTGTTGGACATCGTCCGCATCGACTTGTGCGATTTCTATCTCGCGGCCGCGGAGCTCCCGCACTTGCTTCCGAATCTTCTCGCACCGTGAGAGCGTTCTGCTGGCGAGGACGACCTCGGAGAACGTATCTTCGTCGCCCGCGCATTTGTGCGCCACGACGCCTCCTACGCCGCCCGCTCCTATGATCAAGACCTTGCTCATTCGTCCTCCCGTGCCAGCGAGAATTTTGCACGCTCCGCACCAAGAGGTGTGACTTCGACGTCCGCCATTTGCAAGTCAAGTCGCGTGACTTTCCCGAGACCTTGTGTTTACCTCTCCTACCTCGAGAGGGAAGGGCATAGCCGTTCGTATGCGCAGAGCCATCATAGGATTGGATGTGGGGTCCACTACGGTGAAGGCCGTCATCGTCGATCCTGACACCAAAGAGATCATTTGGAGCGACTACCAGCGTCACCATACGAAGCAGGCCGAATGCGTGCTCGGCTTCATGGAGCGCATCGGACAGCTCTTGTCGGAGCGCAACTGCGAGGACATTCGGGTCTTCACCACCGGGTCCGGCGCCAAGCCGCTCGAAGGTCCGCTCGGTGCGAAGTTCGTCCAAGAGGTGAATTCGGTCACCTTGGCCGTGGAGACACTGCACCCCGATGCTGGCTCGGTCGTCGAGCTAGGCGGGCAAGACGCCAAGATCATCATCTTCAAGGAAAACCGTCAGACGGGTCAAAAGTCTCCCATCGCATCGATGAATGACAAGTGCGCATCAGGAACCGGCGCCACGATCGACAAGTGCCTGATCAAGGTCGGAATGCCCGCATCGGAGACCCTACAGCTCCACTTCGACGACACACACTTGCACCACGTCGCTGCCAAATGTGGTGTTTTCGCGGAGACCGACATCGTCAATCTCGTCAAGACGGGCATCCCCGCCGACGAAATCATGTGCTCTCTCGCGGATGCGATCGTGATGCAGAATCTGTCGGTTCTCACGCGCGGCAACACCCTGCGGCACAAGGTGTTGTTGCTGGGCGGTCCCAACACGTTTCTTCCGTTTCTTCAAGAGTGTTGGCGCAAGCGCATTCCAGAAACATGGAACGAGCGAGGGTTCGACTATCCCAAGGACGTTCCCATCGAAGAGCTGATCACCGTGCCCGACAATGCGGCGCTGTACGCAGCCTACGGCTCGGTGATGTACGGAATGCACGAGCCAGAAGGCGTCGGTGTCTATCGGGGGCTCGACGGCCTTCGCCGCTACATCAACGAAGGGCGAAAAGAGCGCCTTGGCGAGAGCGCGGGGCCGCCCCTTGCTCGAGATGAGCACGAGCTCGACCGTTTCCTCGATGCGTATCGCATTCCGAGGTTCATCGAGCCGGAGATCCACACCGACAAGGTCCGCGCGGTCATAGGCTTGGACGGCGGAAGCACCTCGTCCAAGGCGGTGCTCCTCGGCGAAGACGGCGAGGTCTTGATGAAGGCCTATACGCTTTCGAAGGGCAATCCCATTCAAGACGCCAAGGATCTGCTCTCCGAGCTGCGGACACGCATGGCCCAGCGCGGCCTCGAGATCGAGGTGCTCGGATTCGGGGCCACGGGCTACGCCGCGGACGTGCTCGAGGAGTGTGTGCGTGCCGACGTCAACATCGTCGAAACGGTGGCCCACATGATGAGCGCCACGCACTACTTTGGCGACATCGACGTCATTTGTGACATCGGAGGCCAGGACATCAAGGTCCTGTTCATGGAGAACGGGGACATCAAGACCTTCAAGCTCTCCAATCAGTGCTCGGCGGGCAATGGCATGTTGCTGCAGGCGATGGCGGACCAGTTCGGGCTTCCGGTCACCGAGTACGCGGAGAACGCTTTCAAGGCAGACTTGGCGCCGAAGTTCAGCTACGGCTGTGCGGTCTTTCTGGACACCGACCGAGTGAACTTTCAGAAGGAGGGCTTCAGCAAGGAGGAGCTTCTCGCAGGTCTTGCGCAGGTTCTCCCGAAGAACGTCTGGCAGTACGTGGTGGGCGTGCCGAGGATGGCCGCGCTCGGCCGCAAGTTCGTGCTGCAGGGCGGAACGCAATACAACATGGCCGCCGTAAAAGCCCAGGTGGACTACATCAAGGAACGTGTTCCAAACGCCGAGGTCTACGTCCATCCGCACAGCGGTGAAGCAGGCGCGATCGGCGCGGCCATGGAAACCCTCCGCGTAGTCAAGCGCCGTGGGGGCTCCACCTTCATCGGTCTCGGTGCGGCCATCGATCTTCGCTACGAAACGAAGAACGACGCGACGACCACCTGTCACTTTTGCGCGAACAATTGCTCGAGAACGTTCATCGACGCATTCCGTCCCGACGGGTCCACCAGCCGGTACATCAGCGGCTTCTCTTGCGAGAAAGGCATGGTCGAATCCAAGGACGCCATGGAGGAGATCGTCGCCGAGCGCCGCAAGATCATGAAGGAGTTCCCGAACCTAGTGACCTATGAGGGGCTCAAGGCCTTCAAGCGGATGGCCGGGGTTCAGGCCATGCCCGAGGCCGGCTCTCCGATCGAAGACGTCAAGGTGGAGCGCAAGTTCTTCGGATCCATCGAGCGCACCAGACACACCCGGAGCTTTCAGCGCTCGTCGGAGGAGGCTCAGAAGAAGCGGGCATCGTGGCGCGTCGGGATCCCGCGCGTGCTCAACATGTACTCGACGGCTCCGTTCTTTCGGACCTATTTCGAGGTGCTGGGCGTCCGGCCGAAGAACATCGTGTTCAGCGAGCCGAGCTCGGAGGAGATGTTCGCCGAGGGTGGGAAGTACGGCTCGGTGGACCCCTGCTACCCCTCCAAGGTAGCCCAGGCGCATTTCCATCAGCTGCTCTTCCATAAGCACCAGCAGGCGCCGCTCGATGCGATCTTCTTTCCCATTCTAACGCACGTGCCCTCGTTCGTGACTGGGGCCGTCGATTATGCGAGCTGCCCGATCGTGGCGGGCACGCCGGACGTGATGAAGGCTGCCTTCACCAAGGAGCAAGATTACTTCGCGAATCGAGGCATCCGGTATCTGGCGCCCGCATTCAGCTTTGCAGAGCCGACGCTTCTCAAGCGCGATCTCTTCGAAGCCTTCCGCGACGTTCTCGACATCACCGAGGACGAAAGCGATTTCGCCGCGGCGGAGGCCCTGGCTGCGCTCGATCGATTCGACCAAGACCTGCAAGAAAAGGGCAAAGCGATTCTCGATCAGGTCGAGTACGACAACAAGGTGGCCATCTTGGTGCTCGGACGACCGTATCATCACGATCCGGGCCTGCACCACGGCATTCCCGACGAATTTCAGGTGCTCGGCTATCCCATCTTGAGCATCCGATCGATTCCCAAGGACCCCGAATGGCTTCGGCGCTTCTATGGGGAGGACGAGGACGCGTTGAGCATCGACGACGTCTGGCCCGAAAACTACTCGGCCAACTCGGCTCAAAAGGTGTGGGCCGCGAAGTTCGCCTCCCGACACCCCAACGTGGCCATCTTGGACCTGAGCAGCTTCAAATGCGGGCATGACGCGCCGACCTACGGAATCATCGATCGCATCGTCGAAAAGAGCGGCGTTCCATCGTCGTCCCTCCACGACATCGACGCGAACAAGCCCGGCGGCTCGATCAAGATTCGCGTCAAGACGTATGCTCACTCGCTCAAGCTACGCGAGGAGCATCTCGAAGACGTCGCGTCGCGCAAAGCAGAGCTTCAACGCCGCATCGACGAAAAGAGGCTGGAGCTCTTGCGGATGAAGCAGAAGCAGCTCGCGCAACATCGGCGCGCCGATCTCGGCCTCGAGCGACAGATTCACGAGCTGACGGAGAAGGTGACCCGATATCGCATCGAAGCCGCGAAGTCCGAAGAGGACGCGGCTTTGGCTGATGCGGCAGCGGGTGGTTTGATCCGTCTAGGAAGAAAGACCAAGGACGGCGACGTCGTTCGTGTGTGAAGGGGTGGATATGGCTGACGGTTTCGAAATCGACATCGAAAAGGAGCTCGCGGAGTTCGAGGCGAAAGAGCGGGCCAGGCTGGGCCTCGACGGCGGGCGCGAGCAGTGGACCGACTCAATGGTCAACCCGTTCTTTTCGGCGAAAGAGCGCCCGACCACCACGATCCTCAATGGTGGCCTGACCATGGCGCACGACGAGTTCGTGGCCGCTGCGCTAAAGGGGATCGGATACAACACGAGGCCCTTGGATTGCGCGGACACCGAAGCGTTGAGACGAGGCAAGGAGTTCGGCAACAAGGCGCAGTGCAACCCCACGTACTTCACCGTGGGTAACCTGGTCAAAGAGCTCTGCCGGCTGCGCGACGAGGAGGGTCTTTCACCACAGGAGATCGTCGATCACTACGTCTTCCTCACCGCGGGCGCATGCGGGCCCTGTAGGTTCGGCATGTACGTGACGGAGTACCGGAAGGCCCTGCGGGATGCGGGGTTCGATGGCTTTCGCGTGGTTCTCTTCCAGCAGCAAGCGGGATTCAAGCAAGCCACCGGCGAAGAGATCGGGTTGGTTCTCAATCCGCAGTTCTTCATGGCCCTTGCGCGCGGCTTGTTCGCCGGAGACGTGATCAACGTCCTGAGCTATCGCATTCGACCCTACGAGCTGGAAGAGGGTGCGACCGACCGGGCGATTGCAGAAGTCAAGCGGGAGGTGCGCGAGGCGCTCGAGCAAAACCGAAGCGTTCTTCGGGCGCTTTGGCGCGGCAGAAAACACTTGGAAGCAATCGAGGTCGACCGGCTTCAGCCAAAACCAAGAGTTGCAATCATCGGAGAGTTCTGGGCGATGACCACCGAAGGTGACGGCAACTATCATCTACAGCGCTTCGTCGAGTCCGAGGGCGGTGAGAACGACATTCAAACCTTGGTGAACTGGCTTCTCTACACCCTGTGGGAGATGCGGCACGACACCGAGCGCAGGATGACGCTCCGTGGCACGGACAAATCGTACTATGGGCTCGAAGGCTCGGATGTCGGGTACAAGATGGCTGGCGTCTGGCTCGGGGAGCTCGCGCTTCGCGCGACGTTCGCCGCGTTTTGCGCGGTTAGCGGCCTGAAAAGGCATGGCCTCCCGGACATGGATGAAATCGCCCAGATTGGGCACAGCCACTACAACAACGAGCTTCGTGGTGGCGAGGGCCACATGGAGGTGGCCAAGCTCATCCTCAACGTGGCTAAGCACAAAGCGCACATGACGCTCAGCGTGAAGCCGTTTGGATGCATGCCGAGCTCCGGGGTCTCCGATGGCATTCAAACGGTCATCACCGAGCTTCATCCCGACGCGATCTACTGCCCAGTCGAAACCAGCGGCGATGGGGCAGTGAATTTCTACTCGCGCGTACAGATGTACATGTTCAAGGCGCGTGAGCGCGCTCGCCACGAGCATCAGGCAGCGCTCGACCAGTACGGCATTACCGATGAGCAGGCCCGTGCTTTCCTGAAGGGATCCCGCTACGGCGAGACCTTGTACAAAGCCCCCCACGTCGTAGCCGGTACGAGCGCGGACCTCATTCACGAGATCGGTCCTCTGGTAGGCAAGAGCCGCTTCGGCCGTGCCAAGGTCCATGCTGCGCGCGCGGCGCGCCGGACCAAGGGCTTTCTCACCGAGGACCTGGGCCATGCGAAGAAGACCTTCGACAAGATGGCACCGTATCTCCCGTCTCTGGCTCGGCTGGTCTACGTCGAGCTGAAGGAAAAGGTTCCGGCGCCCAAGGAGGCATGGAGCAAGCTCATGCGCCGAGCGGTCCCCGAAGCCGACGAAGGCACGGGCGCACCAATCCCGACGACCCACGAATACATTCCTGCCCCCGCGAGCACGGAACCCAACACCGAGAACGTCCGCCTCCACGTGGTCGCATAGGACAGGTGGCGCAAGGATCGGGCTCGGAAAAACGCGACACGAGGTTCCACGGAACGCGGCGGCTTGCATAGGTGGGCCGATGCACTTGGGGGCTTTGCCCACGCAAGCCACCGCTCGGGCGGCGCGCCAATCGGAGTTGGTTGCTTCCATGCGATTGGCACTTCGCACGTCCGCTCCACCTCATGTCGCGTTTTTCCCAGCCCTCCATACGTCGCCTTCGAGCGCTGACCCTGACGCTGATCTCAGTCGAGCGTGCAGGGTGCGCGGATTGGGGGTCCCGGGATCGTGTGTGCTGCCTATCCCGACCCGTCCTCCTCCGTTAAAGTTGACGCAGTGAGGGGCTTGGCGGAACGCGATGCGGGGATGGGGCGACGTAGCGAGTGACAATCGGCATGCATGCAACCACCTCCGATTGGGCGCGAGCTCCGAG
>LJTN01000076.1 GCA_001303415.1 Myxococcales bacterium SG8_38 | reverse complement strand
CGGCGGACCCGCCGATCCTCGCTCGGGCCAGTTAATTGCGTCCAATGGGGTGCTTCACGACGCGGCCGTGCAAACGGTTCGTGAGGCCCGGCAGAAACTTCGGACGATCAAGCCGTGAATCACCGCTCCGCGACCGATACACTGGATCCATGGGGGATGCGAAGCCGCCCGAATCAGGGCTCGTCTCTGGGGACACGCTGGCCGCGTACGCGCCGTTGAACGGAGAGCAGCGATGGCGCCTGGTCAACGCGATCACCGCGCGCCACCTGGCCACCATGGTGGTCTGTGCCGGCTTCGCCTATCTCGGTCTCGCTGCCGGACAGTGGCGCGCCTCGCTCGACCAAACCGGCCTCGTGCGGATGACCATGTACGGGCTCACGGGCGTTGCGCTGCTGGCGGTAGGTTGGCGCGCTCACCATCAGCCGCCGCGAGTGATGTGGTCGGTGCACATCGCCGCTCTGATCTTCCTGGCGGTCACCGCAACCGTGACGGTTGGCTACGGGCTCAGCCGCGACCCCACTGATTTCTATCTGTTCGTGCTGGTTCAGTTTGCCGCGGCTGCGCTGGTCCACAGCCGCCGGTGGCTGTTCACGATCATGGCCTTTGGCGACCTCGGTTGGTTGGCAACGTCGCTCTTCACGACCGATGTCAACTGGGTCAGGAGCGTCGGGTACTTGGCCGGCTTCTCCGTGGTGGCGGTGGGTCTCAACTGGGCTCGGGGTCGAACCCTGGCGCACATGGAAGAGCTTCGGCTGGCCGCCGAACGCGTCTCGGCGGCAAAGACGGAGCTCATGGCCAATCTGAGTCACGAGGTGAGGACGCCCATGAATGGAGTCCTCGGCTTGAGCGCGCTGCTGCTCGAGACCGAGCTCGACGAGAAACAAAAGAAAATGGTCACGGCGATACGGGAATCCGCCGATGCCCTCGTGGGCGTGGTCGACGAGATCCTCGCCTTCTCCCAGCTCCGCAAGGGCCTGGTCGAGCTCGAGCGAGCTCCGTTCGACATCGGCGCTCTGGTCGATGGGGTGGCGGCGCTGATGCAGCCGCGCGCCGATGCCAAAGGGCTGCGCCTGGACTCGAAGGTGGAGGGCTTCGTCAATCGGCGCTTCATCGGCGATGCAGGCCGGATTCGCCAGGTGCTGATCAACTTCGTCAGCAACGCCATCAAGTTCACGCAAGCGGGCTCGATACGCATCGAGGCGCAAGTCGTCCAACGCTCCGAAAAGATCCGGGTCCGGTTCGCGGTAGAGGACACCGGTATCGGGATCCCCGAGCAATCCCTCGAAAAGCTCTTCACCCGCTACCATCAAGACGGAACAGGCATGCACCGGGGCGTCGAGGGGACGGGATTGGGACTCGCCATCACCAAGGAGCTCGTCGGCCTCATGGGTGGCGCCCTTGGCGTGGAAAGCGAGGTCCGAAAGGGCACGACGTTCTGGGCGGAAATCGATCTCGAGCCTGGGCCCGAGGACACGTTGCGGGTCACCGGTGCCGATGCCGCGGGAGACACGTGGATACGCGAAGGCGCGCGAGTCTTGCTCGCCGAGGACAACCCGACGAGCCGCATGGTGACTGAGGCACTGCTGAAGAAGCTCTCTTGCCAAGTCACGATCGCGGTGGACGGACGGGAAGCGTTACAAACAGTGGAAGCCAACGACTACGACATCGTGCTGATGGATTGCCACATGCCCTCGATGGATGGCTTCCAGGCGACCCGGCGAATTCGGGCGTTGCGGGACCGAGATTCGCTTCCGGTGATCGCGCTGACGGCAAGCGTGACCGAGAGCGACCGTAACCGCTGCCTCGACGCAGGGATGAATGACACGATAGCCAAGCCGGTGCGGCTCTCGGCGCTCGCCAATGCCCTAGCGCGATGGGTTCCCGTCGAGGGCGGCGCTTTGAGGCGCCCCATTTCGACGCTCCCTCCGCCCGCAGCCCTCGATCTCGAGGTCGTACGCCGCTTCGTATCCCTGGACGGCGAGGACGACGATTTCATTCGAGAGGTGATGGGGAGCTATGTCGAGCAGCTCCGAGAATCGGTGACCAACCTCGGCAAGGCGCTGAGCGACGGGGACATGAAAACCGTTCGCTCCACCGCGCACTCCATCAAGGGAGCAAGCAAGCAAATCGGCGCCACCCGGGTTGGGGATCTCCTCGGCGCGATAGAGCGTTCCAGCGACACGGATGCGGCCAAGACGCTGCTCGAGCAGGTGGAAGCAGAGACGCCTCGCGTCGAAGCGGCGATACGCTCGCTCCTCCGTCGGTCGCGCCGCGCTAGCTAGCCTTCTAGATATCGAGGTTCGTCACGTTCAGGGCGTTGCTTTCGATGAACGCGCGGCGCGGCTCGACCTGATCCCCCATCAACACGCTGAAGAGCTCTTCGGCTTCGAGCGCATCTTCGATTCGCACCTGCAGCAGGGTGCGGGTTTCGGGATCCATGGTGGTTTCCCAGAGCTCGTCGGGATTCATCTCTCCGAGACCCTTGTAGCGCTGGATGCCAAGACCCTTTCGCGCACGTCCAACGATCTCCGACCACAGCGATTCCATGTCGGGAATTTCCTCGGGCTCGCCGGTCGGCCGCTGATCCTTGTCGAGCGTGGTGATCACGAAGGGAGGCTCTCCTAGCGCCCGAATGCCTCGAAAGATCTGACGGAGCTCCGAAAGATTGCCCGCCGACAGAAAATCGAAGTCGATGGTCGTGTTGCGTCGTGTCCCGCCATCCTTCGTCTCGATGACGACGCGGTACCGATCGTGCTCCTCGTCTTGCTCGATTGTCGCTTCCAGCTCGCCCTGACGCTTGTCGCGGACGTACTGGGCGAGCGTCTCGATTGCTGCTTCGACCTTTTCCCGGTCCGCCAAATCCTCCACCCGGAGGTTCGTGGCTTTGATGATCCCCTCGACGACGAGGGGGTCTGCCCTGTGGCCGATGTTTTCCAGAAGATGACGGAACCGTGCGATCTCCCGGATCAGGTTGCGCAAGGGCTCGCCGCTCAGCTTGGCGCTGCCTTCTTTCATGCCCAGTTGCAGATTGTCGGTCCCGATCTCGATGAGATAACGGCTCAATGCCTCGTCGTTCTGCAGATAGCGTGTCTTCTTTCCCTTCTTCACCTTGTAGAGTGGGGGCTGAGCGATGAAGAGGTAGCCCTTCTCGATGAGCTGGGGCATCTGCCGGTAGAAGAAGGTCAGCAACAACGTGCGAATGTGCGAGCCGTCGACGTCCGCGTCCGTCATGATGATGACGTGGTGGTAGCGCAGCTTCTCGATGTCGAAGTTCTCTCCCCCTTCGACGCCGCAGCCGAGCGCAGTGATGAGAGTTCCAATCTCGGCGCTCGAAAGCATCTTTTCGAAGCGCGCGCGCTCCACGTTTAGAATCTTCCCGCGTAGAGGAAGGATGGCTTGAAAGCGGCGATCGCGTCCCTGCTTCGCGCTTCCTCCCGCCGAGTCGCCCTCGACGATGTAGAGCTCGCTCTCGGTCGGATCCTTGGTCTGACAATCCGCGAGCTTGCCGGGAAGCGTGCTGGCGTCGAGGACGCCCTTGCGTTGCACCATCTCGCGCGCCCTGCGGGCGGCTTCCCGAGCGCGCGCCGCGACGACCGCCTTCTCGACGATTCGTTTGCCGGATTTCGGATCTTCCTCGAGATACTGGCTGAGCTTCTCGTTGACGATGCTCTCGACGATGCCCTTGACCTCGCTCGAAACGAGCTTGTCTTTGGTCTGCGATGAAAATGCCGGATCGGGATGCTTCACCGAGATGATCGCCGTAAGTCCCTCGCGAACGTCCTCGCCGCTCAGCGGGTTCTTCAAGTCCTTGAGCAGCTTCTCGCGCGAGCCGTACTGGTTGATCACGCGCGTGAGCGCGGTGCGCAAGCCCGTGAGATGCGTCCCTCCATCGCGATTGAACACGTTGTTGGTGTACGCGAAGATCGACTCGTTGAACGAGTCGCTCCACTGCATGGCGATCTCCACGTCGACACCGTCTTTGACGGAATGCAGAAAAATGACTTCCTCGTGAAGGGGGGTCTTCTTCTTGTTGAGCGACTCCACGAATTCACGAATGCCGCCTTCGAACTTGTGAGCGACCTTCTTTCCGTCGCCGCGCTCGTCCTCGAGCGAAACCTCGAGGCCCGCATTGAGAAAGGAGATCTCACGGAGTCGGTTGTTCAGGACTTCGAAGCTGAAGTCCGTCATGGTGAAGATCTTCGGATCGGGCTTGAAAGTGATCTTGGTGCCGGTCTTCTTGCTGGTTCCAATCGCCTGAAGCGGAGCCTTGGGAACGCCTCGCTCGTACTCTTGAAACCAGAGCTTGCCCTCGCGGCGAATCTCCATCTTGAGCCATTCACTCACCGCGTTGACCGCGCTCACGCCGACGCCGTAAAGACCCGCCGAGACGGAGTAGCTCTCGCTGTCGAACTTGCCCCCCGCGTGCAGCTGCGTCATCACGACTTCGGCAGCGCTGACGCCCTTTTGATGCATTCCGACTGGAATGCCCCGGCCGTTGTCGATCACCGAGACCGAGCCCGCCGACTGGATGATCACCTCGACGGCGTCGCAATGACCAGCGAGATGCTCGTCCACCGCGTTGTCGACGACTTCCCAAACCAGGTGGTGCAGACCCGTGCCGTCGTGCGGATCGCCGATGTACATGCCCGGCCGCTTGCGCACGGCCTCGAGCCCCTCGAGCACCTGGATTGCGTCTTGATCGTAGCCTCGCCTGGGCGGGCTCGGTTCCGCGCCTTGCGGGTCGGCCATATGCAGCTTTTCTAGCCTTGACCGGGGGGCAATGCAAGGACTGATGTGGGCTCTAACCCATTGATCTAAAAATGGAAATTACGGCTCTCAACGGCTCAGCTCCCGAGGACTCTTCGGCGGGTGAGCCGAACGGCCAGCAGGGTGCAGGGAACGAGAAAAAGAACGCTCGATGCGCAAAGCCCCGCGAGATGAGTGCCCGGGTTTCCGAGCACCAACAGACCCCGTGCGCACTCCGCGAGCTGGTACACGGGGTTGATCTGCATGAGTGCCCAGAGCGCTTCGTTTTGGGGCTCGATCGGGAAAAAAGTGTTGCTCACCAGGCTCACGGGCCAACCGATCAAGAACACCGGGTAGTTCATGTGATCGATGGCCGGAACGATCGCCGTGAAGATCAACGCGAAGGATGCCACTGCTGCGCCCGCGAGGAATCCGAAGAAGGGCATGAAGACCAGCCAGCCTGCCTGCACCTCGACGACGCCGAGGAAGTCGAACAGCAATATCACCACCGAAACGATGGAGATGTTCACCATGCCGCGCAGGGCGGCCCACAGGATCTCGCCCCAGACCACGCTGGGCAACTCCACCTGCGTCGCCAAGATGCCATCCCAGGTCTTCTGGTAGAACATTCTGACGTACGCCGAGTAGAGGGCTTCATAGTACGGCGTCCCGAATCCCGTGTAGGCGATGAGCCCGGCGGACACGTACGTCGCATAGTCGACGTGGGTGCCCCGGTAGCTCAAATCCTCGACGTAACCGCTGAAGCCGATGCCGAACGCCACCAAGAAGATGACCGGCTCCATCGCCGGCGGAATTACGGCGGTCCGCCAATTCCGCAGGAAAACCAGCGCATGCCTTCGAAGCACGGCCCAGGATCGCCAGTCGAAGACTGCCATCAGCGTCGTCCAAGCGGTCACGCGAACCTCCCGTTCTGGCGGGCCAACGCGATGAAGAGGTCGTCCAAGTTGGGCGGCCTGACTTGCCAGGTGGCGTCTTTGAATCGGGCGGTGAGCTCGATGAGAATCTCCTTGCTGACCGGGACGCGCAACTCGCCGAGCACCGTAGCGACCGGCTGCGCGCCCTTGCTGCGAAGCCAGGCCTCGATCTCTTGGCGGGCAGGCTCGCCACGGGGAACGATCACGACGTGGTCCCCGAGCGCGGTGTCGATCACCCGATGCGGCTCGCCACGAACGACCCCGCGGCCCTGATGGATGACCAGCAGCTCGTCGCTCAAGCGTTCTGCTTCGTCCATGTAGTGTGTGGTCAAGACGATGGCCAAGCCTTCGGCACGCATACCGTCGATCAGCTCCCAAACGTCGAGCCGGGCGCTCGGATCGAGTCCCGTCGTCGGCTCATCGAGAAACAAGACGCTCGGCTGGTGAACGATGGAACGAGCGATCAGCAGTCGGCGAACGAAGCCGCCCGACAAGACGTACGGAGAGGCGTCCGCATAGGGAGTGAGCTCGAAGCGGTCGAGAAGATCGGCGACACGGCGTTCCAAGCTCTCTACCCGAGGCCGAAAATAGCTCGCGTAGATGAAGAGGTTCTGTGCCACCGTGAAGTCGTAGTCGAGTGAATCGTCTTGCGTGCAAACGCCGATCGATCGCTTGGCTTCGCTGCGATGGTCCGAAAAACGCTTGCCCGCGTAGAAAATGGCTCCCTCGTCGGGCGGAACGAAGCCGTACAACATGCGCAGGGTCGTCGTCTTCCCAGCGCCGTTCGACCCGAGGAGGCCGAGAACCGTGCCTCGGCGACACGAAAGGTCCAGATGATCGACGACCACCCGATCCCCATACTTTTTCGTGAGCCCCCGTGCTTCGAGAATCGCCGTCGTCATGGCCCTTGGACCCCGGAAGGTGACGAAACATGGCGGAGGATCCTACAATGGCAACGCGATCGCGCGGGCATGAACCAGGAAACCGTGAGGCAAGACCCTTGAACAACGTCGGACGCGTCCTCGATAGCCGCTGGATGATGGCTCTGTCCGTGCTGGCCGTGCTGGTGGCCATCGCTTGGGCGCTGCTCGAGCAGCACCCGCAGCCTGCGCAAAGCGAGGCGTCGAGGCTCGATGAGCCGCTTGCCACCGTCGAGCTTCTCGGTGTTCCCGCAGATGCCGAGGTGTCGTTGGACGGCCGTCGAATCGACAACACGGTGTTCGGGGTTTCGCCCGGGACCCGCCATGCCCTCGAGGTCAAAGACGGGCAGGGCCGTAGCTGGCGCCAGGTGTTCTCCGCGAATGGCTCGCTCACGCTGGTGGTCGAGCTTCGGACGCATTTCGTCGAAGTCGCAGTGCCACCTAGACCGAGTGCACCTTGAGGGCGGATCAGCTCAGGGTGTACTCGGTCTAGGCCGAGGACGCGGCAAACGAGTGATCTCGTAGCCACGAAGGCGCGCAGACACGGTGACGAATCGATCGCTGACCGTCGACCGCATCGTCGATTGAACGGACACCGGACCAACGCCCGGGCAGTACACGGTTTGCACCTCGAGCTCGAGCTCGCCTCCGGTTTCCAACACCTCGACGCAATTGTCGAAATCGCCCGCGCTCGTTCTCGCATGCGCGCGCGTGGACACCAGGCGGGCCGTGCGCCCTCCCCTCGCTCGCCACGTCTCTCCCTCGCGTAGCGGAACGCGGATGAGCCAGACGTCCTCGGCGGGGATTCGAATGCCCTCGGACAGCACCTCATACCGGATGACGGCCCGGCCGGTGCGGACCTCGGCGATGCGCCCATCGACCGAATCGACGCGTGTGATGGCGAGCGTCGTCGACCCGTCTCCGGCATCGACGTCGTACGACCATGCATTGCCTTCGACGAGCGGATACAGATCGCGCGGATCGATCGTCCCGCTTGCCTGCGGGACCGCGCTTCGGGCTGCACAGGCGGCCACGAGACAAATCAGCACGACCCCGAGACGTCTCTCGATGCCCACCGTTGGCGTCATCCGAGGTGAGCTTAGCAGCTCTCATGTAGGTAGCCCGCGCATATTCGCGATGGGAGGACATCCTGTTACGATGCAAGAGGTGACATCGAAAAAGACGATCCTCGTCCTCGATGACGACCCGTCCGTTCGACACATGCTTCAGGTTCTTCTCGAGCAGCAGGGCCATGTGGCCGTACCCGTCGGAGACGTTCGCTCGGCGCTGGCTCAGTGCAAGGTCAAGCTGCCCGACTTGATGATCGTGGATCTGATGCTTCCGATCGAAGACGGTGAGATGTTCCTCCGGGAGTTTCGTCGTCGATGGCGACATGCCCAGGTACCGGTGATCGTGCTGAGCGCCAGCACCGCGCGGAGCGACATCGCGCGCCGCCTCGGTGCGGAAGCCACGCTGGCCAAGCCGTTTTTCGCAGAGGACCTGCGCGAGCTCGTCGCGCTCCACATCGGAGCGAGAGGAAGCGTCGCCACGGGCTGACCCCGATCGTCCGATTGCGCATCCCGTGGTATGAGCGGGCGCATGCATCAACTGTATGCCGATGGGTTGTTCTCGAACGAAGTGGCTCTGATCACCGGCGGTGGCACGGGAATTGGCTTGGCGGCCGCGACGGAGATGGGTGGCCTCGGCGCGAAGGTGGCGATTTGCGGACGCCGTCCGGAGCCGTTGCGCCAAGCGGTCGCCGCCCTCGAGTCGAAAGGCATCGAGGCTTTCGGAGCTCCCTGCGACATTCGGGAGGCGGACGCCATCTCGGACTACGTGGATTCGGTGCTCGATCGATTCGGACGAATCGACGTGCTGATCAACAACGCCGGCGGGCAGTTCCCCACGACGGCAGAGTCCCTTTCACCCAAAGGATTCGCGGCCGTCGTTCGCAACAATTTGATCGGCACCTGGACCATGACGCATGCGGTCGCAAACAAGGCGATGATTCCGCAGAAGCGCGGCCGGATCGTCAACGTCATCGCGCAGATCATCCGCGGTTTCCCCGGCATGGTGCACACGGGAGCGGCGCGAGCCGGCGTCGACAACATGACCAAGACCCTCGCGGTCGAATGGGCGGTGCATGGTATACGCGCAAATGCCGTGGCGCCTGGCGTCATCGTCACCAGTGGCACCAAGCAGTACCCCCCAGAGCTTCTCGACACCGCAGAAAAGGCCAACCCTCTGCACCGCCTCGGCACGGCCGAGGAGGTTTCCCATCTGATCACGTATTTGGCCTCGCGATACGCGGACTTCGTGACGGGCCAGACCTTCTACATCGATGGCGGAGCGAGCATATGGGGCGATCAGTGGCTCATTCCGGACGACGTCCCCAAGTATCCGCCCTACCCGGTTCCGGGGCGCGGCTAGCGTAGACCGAGTGTACCTTGAAATGATTCGAGGGCGGATCAGCTCAGGGTGTACTCGGTCTAGGCCTCTTTCTTCTTCTGAAAGACGCTGATCAAATAGGCCGCTCCCACGCCGACGTAATAGAGCACCACCAGCGGCACCAGCATCATGATCATGCTGTACACGTCTTGTGGCGTGAGAATCATGGCCAGGAAGGAGGCGCAGACGATCCACCAGCGTGAGAACTTGATCAGCTGGCGCCAGGTGACGATCCCGGTTCCGGCCAGAAATGCGACGATGACCGGCACCTCGAAAACGACCCCGAAGGCGATCAACATACTCCGGAAGAAGGGCATGTAGTCTTTGACGAACAGCGTCGCCACCAGCGTTTCGTCGCTGAAGCCGAGCAACACGGTGAACGCCTCCGGAAAGACCAGCTTGTAGCCGAAGATCGCACCGCCGGCGAAGCATATGGTCGACGCGATGATGAACGGAATCGCGAGCGCTTTTTCCTTCTTGTAGAGCCCGGGGGCGATGAACATCCAGAGCTGCCAGAAGATCCATGGCGAGGCGAGGATCACGCCTGCGATGACGGAGTTCTTCATGTACATCATGAAGGCGTCCGCCGGACCGGCGAAGCGCAATACCGCCTCACCGGGCAGATTGAGCTTCTCCCAGGCGGGCTTGAGCGGCGCAACCAAGAAGTCCTTGATCTCCTTCTTGAAGACCCAAGCGACCGCAATCGCCGGAATCAACCCGAGAATTGAGCGCAGCAGGCGCATGCGCAGCTCGGCGAGGTGCTCGAAGAACGTCATCTCTTGATCGTCTTCGGGAATCGTCGATGGCTCGGGGGTGTCAACCTCGATCTGATCGCCCGTCATGACTGCTTGGCCTCTGTCGTCGCGTCGGCTTCGCTGCTGGGCTCGGGCTCACCGCCCTCGGAGGCGGGCGGAGCCGCATCGGCCGCCTTGGTTGCCTCGGGGCTCGGCGCGGTCACGCGCTCCAGCGCCTCGGCAGCCCCTTTTTGGCTTTCGAGGGGTACCGGCTTTGCCCGGGGGGGCCGGATCGGCGGCGCCCGAAAGGGATCGCCTTCGCGCAGGAGCTCGTCGAGCCCGATCGCGTCCTTGAACTCCCGGCTGGCGTTGCGCACCTGGCGCAGAGCCTTACCCACCGTACGCATGAAGGTCGGCAGCTTGTCGGGACCAACCACCAACAGGACGATCACCATGAAGAGCGCCAGCTCCAGTGGACCAATGCCAAACATGAGCCCCTAACATGAATCGTTGCACCCCAAGCAGGCAACCGGGGGCACAATCCTCGACGTGGACCGCCTGCCGGTACGCATCACCCCTTGAGACGCAGCCCCCGGAGAAGCTCGACTGCCCGATTCATGGCACGAACCCGGCGCTCGTATTCGCGCGTCAGCTCTTGAATGCGGTTGGCCGCCGCGAGCGTCTGCTCGGACCCCTCGGAGTGCTTTCGGTGCGACTCTTGGAGTTGGTGAACCATGTCCGAGATGTTCCCGATGGCATCCGTCATCTGGCGGCCGCCGATCGCCTGCTCCTCGCTGCTCCTCTCCATCTGCTGCGTGATCAAGCGCATGTTGTCTGCGCTCTTCATGATCAGCTCGGAGCCTCGCGCCTGCTCGGCCGTAGCCGCGGCGATCTGCTGAACCGTCTCTGCAATGCGACCGATGGCGTCGGTGACTTGCTTCGAGCCCTTCGCTTGCTCGACGGTGGCACGCGCGATGCCGCGAACCATGGCGGTCGACTGCCGTGAGGACTCCAGTATCTTCTTGAGCGCTCGCTCGGCTTCGGCGCTCACGGTCACCCCCCGGTCGACCGTGCTTGCTCCGCGCTCCACGGCCTCGATCGCGTTTTTCGTCTCTTGTTGGATCGTCTTGATCAGCTCTGCGATCTCCCTGGTAGACGATCCGGCGCGCTCGGCCAGGTCCTTGATCTCGTCTGCCACGACCGCAAAGCCTTTGCCATGCTCGCCGGCCTGCGCTGCGATGATTGCAGCGTTCAGCGCGAGCAGGTTGGTCTGCTCTGCGACGTCGTCGATCACGTTCAGAATGTCGCCGATCGCTTCGATCCGGTTGCCCAAGCTGGAGATCGTGCTCACCGCCTCCAACGAAGAGGACTTGATGCGGTTGATCTCGCCGATGATCTTCTGAATCGACTCCGCGCCGGTTTCGGCATCCGCCGCGACCTCCGCAGACAGGCGCGCCGTCTCGTTCGCATTCGACTGCACCTGGTCGATGGAGACGTCCATCTCGTTCATCGAGGACGACGTCTCCTCGGCAGTTTGCGCCAATGCATCCACGTTGCGTGCCACTTCTTTGATGCTGTAGGTCATCTCCTCGATCGAGGACGCCGTCTCACGGACGCTCGAACCGAGATTGGCCATGTTCTCGGCCACTTCTTGGTTCGTGGCGGTCATTTGAAGGATGCTCGATGCGCTTTCCTCGGTGCTCGACGAAAGATTCTCGACGCGATCACTGATCGCCTGAAGCGAGATCGCCATGGATTTGAGCGCCCGGGCCGTCTCCTCCACAGCGACCATCTGCTCGCCGAGGCCGCTCGAAAGAACCTTTGCGTTGTCGGTGATGACGGTTTCCGCCTCTTCGATCTGGGCATGGATCGCACGAATCTGTGCGTCTACCTCTTCCACCTCGATCGACGCGGGGAGGCCGGAGGCGATGATCAGCAGGCCCAGAACCCCCAGCACCGAAGCGAGGACGCCGGCGATCGAAGCCGCCTGTTCTCCCACCAGCATCCCCGAGCTCACACCGACGGGCCCCACGACGAACGCGAGCGCGAAACACAAGAAGCCAGGAACGAGATAGCGACTCTTGGCGATTGCCCGAAACATGACCCCCCGTGGACGCCTGTCAGGGTATCGAACCCCGGGAGTCACGGGCAAGTTAGCCCCTGACTTCCGCGCATCCGGGGAGGGATCGTCCGTTCAGAGGGGGTTGGTGAGCAGCTGCATGGCGATTTGGAGCGCGAGTGAATAGTCGCCCTCCATCTTGAGCTTACCCCCTAAAAATAGATCCTGGACCGTCAGCTCACCGCGTCGGACGCTCTCCAGATCCGGAAACCGGAGCTCGGCGGTGAAACCAGGCTCAGCCGGCAGGGCCGAAACGTTGAATCCGATTCGCACCTCGATGTGCCCGAGGTCCGGAACGTCGGCAAGGGTGACGTGGCAGGTCATCGGCCTCCCAGCGAGCGCGTCCTCGAAGCGCTTCGACGCCGTTTGCGCCGCGCCGACGGCCACCTCCTCGTCGTCGAGCGCGCCGGCTTCGGCGGCTTCGCCGAGAAGCGCCTCGAGCGCGTTGCCCGGAAGCGCGGCCATGATTCGGATCGGCACGTCCTCGGCAGGGGCATCGCCCGCGCTGAGCCAGCCCTGCCGGGCCGACAGAACCACCGGGGGCTCGTCGTCGATCTGGAGGCTGGCCGCCCCCGTGACACCCTTCACGTCATCCAGCATCCGCTGTGCGCGCGCATCGCCGGCGGCAGCCCGGTTTTCTAAGACTTCCATCCCCCGCGCAAAGAGCCTGGGAAAGCTGTCGCGGAGGAACTCGATTGGTAGAATACTCATCGGCCGCGCAGCATAGCCAACAAGGCGAGCTGCACCAAGCTGGCGAAATCCGACAGAATCGGCCACCATTTGGGCGATGTCGGAAGACGAGCACCGGTCCACCATTTTGATGGTGGGCCAGGGCGAGCCGATGCAGACGGCGTTGGGGGAGGCGCTTCGGCGCCACGGTATCTCGGTCGCAGGTTGTGCAACGGCGGAGCTCGAGCAGGCGGTCCGCGTTTACGCACCGGACTTGGTGGTCCTGATCGGAGACGCAGCGGTCCGCGGAGGCGCCAGTGTCGTGCGTCGGATGGCGGCCAATCGCGCGACGGACGTGCTGCCGGTTGCAATCGTGTCGAACGAAACTGCGCTCAAGCAACAGGGGCGGGACTTTCGTACGGGAGCCGTCGCCGTCGTTCCGCGCGGCGCCGGCGCGGATGCCATCGCCCGCAAGCTGGCGGAGCTCACGGAAGAAGTGCCGGAGCGCTCCGGCATGCTGACCGGCGAGATCAACGAGAGCAACTTGCAGGACGTCGTCGATCTCGTCTCCAGCGAAGGCAGGACTGGGATCTTGAGCATCCGGTCGCCGAAGGGTGTGCTCGCGGGCATGCCCATGGTCGTCGAGACGGAACGGCCGGCCGCCCACAACATGGAGCGCATCTTGGATCGACTCCGCGAAGCGATGGCAGAGTCGAAGTCCCTCGAGTACGAGTTTCACGAAACCAGCGGCGGGCGGCTTTCCACCTTGCCTGCGGCCATGGGCGCAGAGGAGGTCGATCTCAGCCACCTGCGAGGCGCGCGCGTGGTGCTCCTCGACTCGGACGAGCTGCGCGCGGAAAGACTCGCAACCGTGCTGAGCACTCGAGGCGTGCGCGTCGCTGCCGCGGACTTTTCGACCGCCGTCATCCCGCGCGTCCGGGAGATCGATCCGCAAGTCATCGTCCTCGACTCGACTGCAGTTGGGGGGCAAGGCATCGAGCTCGTACGGGCCATCCGAAAGGATCCGCAGCTCCGCTGGGCGTCGATGTTGGTGGTCCGCTGGGAGGACTACTGGCCGAGCTCTTCATCCGTTGCCGAGCCCGACTTGGCGCAGCTTGCCAGCCGCATCGTGCCCATGATCGAGCAAGATCTCGAAATCGCCCGCCGCGTCGAGGACGAGGTCGACTTCGACACCCGGCTCGAGCTGGTGGGGCCGGGGCGTCTGCTGCGGGCGCTCGGCTCGATGCCGGGCGTTCGGCACGTCGCCGCCGCCGGAGCCAAACGCAGCGTGGAGGTGGACATCGCCGACAATTCAGTGGTCGGCGCATATGCCACCCTGCATGAAGGAACGACCCAGAGCCTTCAGGGAATGCCAGCGCTCCTCGCGCTGTGGGGTCTCAACTCCGCTCGGGTTTCCGTTCGCGAGCGGGACCTGCCTTCGGTCGCGAACATCATGATGCCGGTCGACGAGGCGCTCGGCGTCGTATCTCATCAACTCGGGTTCTTCGATGGGCCCAACGAGGTCGAAGTCGACGCGCGCACGATTCCTCCGCTCGAGCCCGGGGTCGACGAGCATGCAACCGTTCCCCCTGGCGCTCGCGAGCCGGCCGAGCTCGACGAAGCGAGGACCATGGCGCCGCCCCGTTTTCGCCACCTTCGCACAGGTGGCGCCGAAGCAGCACCGCGCCCCTTCCTCGAGGAAGAGGTGCCAACCAACAAAGTCGCACGGCTCCTCGGGCGCGTCGAAACGAAACAGCGGCCGATTCCCGTTGGGCGCGCCGCGCAAGAGCTCGCCGAACATGCCGCGCACACCGACCATGCGGTGGCGCGAACGACGAAGTCGACGCATCTCGGCCTTGCGCCCGTCTTCGAGGTACTGCCTCAGGACGCGGAGGATGCGATCGGCGATCACAAGACCATTCCCGTTCCCCAGAAGCCGACCCCGCCTCCTCCACCCGCGAGTCGCAAGCCCACCCCGGCTCCCATGTTTCAAGCCGACGACGACTTCGAGCCCGAGCTGGCACGAATGCTCGAGGGGCCTGCGACGCTGGTCGCGCCCCAGAGCTCCGGAGGAATGCCTGCGTGGATCCAGGCGCTGCTGCTGATCACGTTGATCGCCGGCGTCGGCGTCTTCGGCTGGCAGCTCTGGTTGCGGCGCAGCTCCAACACCAGCGCTTCGGTACAGACCTTTGGCGAGGTCGACGTCGAGGGGTCCAAGGGGCCGATCACCGGAACCGTCAACGGGCTCGAGGCTTCGGACGACGGGATGCACGCAGAACCCGTTCGGCCGCCAGCGGAGGCGCCTACGACCGACGAGCTCGAGCGCTCGGACGACGGAGCTGCGGAGCCAGA
>LJTN01000075.1 GCA_001303415.1 Myxococcales bacterium SG8_38 | reverse complement strand
CCAAGCGCGCCCGGAGCTATGAAGTGTTTGGAAGCCTCAACCCGCAGTTCGCAGTAGCGGGGCATCGAGGGGCGGCTCGGGAGGCCGTGCGACGCCTTCGCACGTTCAATGCACAGTACGACAAAGCCCTCGCGGCTTGGACGGCCGGCAAGCGCACCGTGCCGTTCCCATACGGGACGTGGTGGATGCGCGTGTGCCACGGGGCACGCTGTGGGCCTGCGCCGTAGCGTTGTGTGAGAAGCGCGGTGGATGGACCTGCGCCCCGACAGTGGGCGCGATACGTCGAAGTGCGCCCAGGCAGGGGGTCTAAGGCGCTACGAGTGTCTGACGAGCTTGAAGCGCGCTCGCGCGCCGACGCGCGCCCCGCCGATGGTCCACTCAACTCTTCCTAACGGTCGCGAAGCGGCGCCTCAACGACCACGTTTGTCGTCTGCGCCGATCGCCAACCTCGGTCGGATCTTCGTTCGTCCCAGGCACTGTCTGTAGTACAGTCCCGAGCACCATGGCCAATGGCGCACACGCTCTGATTCAGACGCTCGTCAACGCGGGCGTGGACACGTGTTTTACCAATCCCGGCACTTCGGAGATGCACTTCGTGGCAGCGCTCGATGACGCAGACATGCGAGGCGTGTTGTCCGATGGGTATGCGCGCATGGCGGACAAGCCCGCCGCCACTCTGTTGCATCTCGGATGTGGTCTCGGCAACGCCCTCGCGAACCTGCACAACGCGCGCAAGGCACGCGTGCCCATGGTCAACATCATTGGAGATCACGCGACCTATCACACCCAATACGACGCGCAGTTGCAGTCCGACATCGAGACGGTCGCGAAGAACATCTCCAAGTGGATCAAGACGACGCCTAAAACGAGTCAGCTTGCTGCCGATGCCGCCGAGGCCGTGGCAGTCGCCAAGGGTCCGCCCGCACAGATCGCCACGCTCATCTTGCCCGCAGACGTGTCCTGGAATGATGGTGCCGAGCCAGCGCAAGCGCATGTACCCGCGCAACCGCCGCCGGCCTCTGACGCGACCGTGCGAGCCCTCGCAGATGTGATCAAGAAGTCAGGCAAGAAGGTTGCGTTCCTGTTGGGCAATCGAGTGCTCCGCGAGCCGGGGTTGCGCGCGGCATCGCAGATCGCGGAAAAATCGGGCGCCAAGCTTTTCTGTGAGGTCTTTCCGACACGGTTGGAGCGAGGCGAGGGGCTACCTTCCGTCGAGCGCATCGCATATCTCGCCGAGCTGGCCTCGGTGCAGCTCGACGGTTACGACCACTTGATCCTGGTCGATGCCAAGGCACCCGTTTCCTTCTTCGCGTACCCAGGCAAGAAGAGTTATTTGGTGCCCGACGACTGCACCGCCCACGCCTTGGTGCAGCCCCATGAAGATGCGTTGGCCTCGTTGCGGAATCTGGTCGAGGCCGTTGGCGCGTCCGATACCACCCCCAATCTGCAGAGCGCCGCGCGTCCGGCTCTGCCAAAAGGCAAGCTCAACGCCTCCAAGGCGTGTCAGGCAATCGGGGCCTTGTTGCCGCCGAATGCGATCATCTCCGATGAAGCGCAGACTTCAGGTATCAAGCTGCCAGCGTTCACTGCGGGCGCGCCTCGGCACGACGTGCTCACCTTGACCGGTGGCGCGATCGGGCAAGGCCTACCGGTCGCCTTGGGCGCGGCAACGGCCTGTCCGGACCGTCCCGTGCTTGCACTCGTGGGCGACGGCTCCGCCATGTACACGGTTCAGGCGTTGTGGACGATCGCGCGTGAGGGTCTCAATGTGACCACCGTCATTTTCAACAACCGCTCGTACGGAATTCTCAACATCGAGCTCGAGCGCGTCGGGGCAGAGAAAATCGGCCCCGAGGCCAAGGCGCAGCTCGACCTGTCGGAGCCCGCGATCGACTTCGTCTCGATCGCCCAGGGCATGGGCGTGCCGGCACGACGCGTGGCGCGGGCGGAGGACTTCAGCGCGGCCCTGAAGGACGCATTCGCGTCGCGGGGTCCGTTCTTGATCGATGCAATTGTACCGAGCGAGTACGAAGGCCTGAAGCTCAAAGCGCTGCCGCACATGCTGAGCGCGCTCGGCAGTGTGCCATCACCGGTGGCAAAGGCGATCAAGAAAAAGATCGCACCCTGAGCGACCGGAGCTACCCCGCGCTCGACAAAGGATCCGAGCTCTTTTTCGGCGAGAGACAATCGGCTGACGCTTCTGATAACGTATCGAGCATCGTTCAGACGAGGAGGTTTGCCATGACCGCGTACAATGTCGTTCGCAACCGCGTTAAGCCGGGCCGAGAACGGGACTTCGAACACGCCATTCGCAATCTCGACCGCGACTATGCCGGCATGCGAAGGTTCACTGCGATCAAGACCGGTGACCGCGCTTATTGCATGATCGGCGAATGGGACAGTATGGACGCAATCGTCGCAGCGCGTCCGCAGATGATCAAATCACTGGACACCTTCCGCGACATGCTCGAGGACCTCGGTGGGGATCTCGGTGTCACCGATGCGGTATCTGGTGAGGTGGTCGTGGAAATCGCTGGCCGAAAGTAGCACCGCAACCTGTGTCTCGCCTGCAGTGGAGAGAAGCGGTCTGGTGTTCGATGGGGTCTGCTTCGTGCCCACCGAAGGCCACTTCAGAAGATGGGCACCGAAAATCTTTCGTGCAATCGGACCCCCGTATCCTAGAACAATCCCATGGCGAGGTTCCTGAAAGCGCTCGGCCTGGTGACGTTCGTGTTCGCGTCCGCGGCCGGAGCCTCTAGTCGCGCGAGCGCTCAGAATCGCGTGATCGTAGAGCCGTCCCCGGCACCACCCGGGGACTTCCAGATCATCGTCGAACCGCCCACCACCGCGGCCGCACCGCAGGAGCTTCCGCGCGCTCCAATGAGCGAGGCGGATGCTTATCGCCATGCGGAGCTGTCCTGGATGACGTTCAAATCGCGGAACGTCCTCATTGGCTCGTCCGTTGCGACTGCCGTGGGTGCAGCGTTGGTGTTTCCGGCGGAATTCACCCAGTGCCCCGGCGAGGAAATGTCCCTGAATCGATGCACCCCAGGAGGCAAGGCCATGGTGGTCATCGGCTATCCACTGCTCCTCGTCGGTGGCATCTCCATGCTGGCCAGCGGAATCGCATTTGGCGTCATGAAGGGGAAGCTGCGACGATTCGAGCAACGCGCGGAACGCCGCGAGTCGCGAGCGGTACGCTGGGATCCAGCAGGACCCCGCTTCGTATTCTAAGGAGCGGCAGCAGAGGCTGCGGTTCCTACTTGGACCGGCGTCCCTCGAAGCCGCTTCCACGCCCGCCGCTCGAGGAGCCGCGACCGCTTCGGCCCGTCGAAGGCGCCGGCCGCGTGCGACCGCCGGTCCGCCCCCTCGACGTGCCGGATGACGGTCCTCCTCGTGAGCGTCCCCCGGAGAACCCGCGAGAACCACCGGAGGGTCGCCGTCCGCGGACGTCGGGGGCCGGTCGCGGGTTGAATCGAGGCTCGGTCACAATGCCGACGCCCTGCCGGGATCGCGGTCCCCGGTCGGATATCACCGGACCCGTGCCTGCTCTCCCAAACGAGATGGGCTGTGTCGCTCCTGAGGGCGTCGTATGGATGACCGTGGTGGGATGCTTCGGTACACGGGTGACGCTGGGCACGCGCGGCGCCGGTGCGGGACGGGCAACCGTGGTGCGCATCGGAGCGCCCCGGGTCACTGGGACCGCTCGACCGCTGCGGTAGTACGGACGAGGGTGGGGCGGGAACCAATGCCATGGTCGGTAGTACCCAAAGCCTACGTACGCGTCGCATGGTCGGTAGTAGCCGGGGATGAACCACCAGATGTCCCAATAGAAGTCCCAACGAGGATGAACGAACACATAGTTGACTCGCACCTCGACGCAGTGCCCATCGACCCAAGCGTATTGTCCGTCGCGGTAGTCCCAGTACCCATGGACCCAAACCCCGGTCGGGCAGTCTTGGACCTGCTCGTCGCTCGGCGCGACCCTCGGCGGCGGAGGCGCTTGCATCGTGGCGGCGACGGGCTCTGGTTCCTGCACCACGACGACGGTCTCCCCCTCGACTTCCGTGGTCGTGCCCGCTTCCGCTTCTACGACCACGTAGCTAGGAGGTTCCGCCGAATCCATTGCACGGCCGACTCCGCCGTAGCCGTCATGGGCAACGTCGAACTGGTAGTTGGGCTGGCTCGTTCCGTAGCCGGAGGCCCCCTGGTAGTCGTCCGCTACCGCTACCACCGACGAAGCGGAGCTCAAGCACGCTGAAACCGCGAAGAAAAGAAAATGCCGCACTACATTACCCAGACTGCCCGCAGCCACAGTTCACCACAGTTCTACGTGCGTCGAGCTTTCTTCGACGCAGGCGCCCAGACGGCGCGCGAGAATGATCTCGACGCTCCAAAGACGATGGATCGCCACGTCGTGCCGAGGGACCATCGTCAACGTTTCTTGGGTTGCACTTCCATCAGATGGGTTCCCAGCGGAGGACGAATCTGGCAGTGTTCCAACGTTCCGATCGTCCGCCGTCACGATGCCTCTTGGAGGCCGTTGCCGCCGCCGAATTGCATACAGCCCGGAGACCACCATGAACACCTCACATCAACGCCCACTGCGCATCGGGCTCCTGCTCCCATTGTGCATCACATTCATCACGGCCTGCGACCAGGAGAAAGCCACGACGGCGCGGGAGAGTGACGCCACGGCTGCGGCGCCCGACGAGACCGCCGAGGTTGACGCTACAGGCTTCCCCGGCTTCAACGGCGACATCGAGCTCGACATCCGCGACTCGACGCCGGACTGGACTCCGTTCACGCCCAAGCGTGCGAGGGAAGGCTCGCCCAACATCCTGTTCATCCTCTACGACGACACGGGCCTCGGCGCGTGGTCGCCATATGGCGGCCGCATCAACATGCCGACACTGGACCGCATCGCCGCCAACGGTCTCACCTATACCCAGTGGCACACGACGGCGCTCTGCTCGCCGACCCGTTCGACGCTGTTGACGGGTCGCAACCATCACCTGAACGGGATGGCCGCCATCACCGAAGCCGCAGACGGGTTCCCGGGTGCGAGCGGCAGGTTCCCCGACCAGGTGACGACGATTGCGGAGGTTCTACGCGACAACGGCTACAGCACGTTCTGGATCGGCAAGGACCACAACGTGCCGGAGCCGGACGTCGCACCGGGTGCGAGCCGCAAGCAGTGGCCGACGCAGATGGGCTTCGACCGCTTCTACGGTTTCATTGGTGGCGAGACCAACAACTGGTACCCGGACCTCGTCGAGGACAATCACTTCATCGACGCGCCGTATGGCCCAGAAGACGGTTATCACCTGTCGAAGGACCTGGCCGACCAGGCGATCCAGATGCTCCGCAACCAGAACGCGACGAACCCCTCGAAGCCCTGGTACCTGTGGTTCAATCCGGGCGCGAACCACGCCCCGCACCACGTGGCGAAGGAATGGGCCGACAAATACAAGGGCAAGTTCGATGACGGCTACGATGCGTATCGAACATGGGTCACAGAGCGCATGATCAAGAGGGGCATCCTGCCAAAAGGCACGGTCAACACGGCGATGAACCCGATGCCCGAGGACATGGCGAACCCCGCGGACGCCGTCCGTCCTTGGGATACGCTCAATGACGACGAGAAGCGGCTGTTCGCGCGGATGGCAGAAGTCTACGCAGGCTTCTCGGAGTACACGGACGCGCAGATCGGCCGGATCATCGACTATCTGGAAAGGACGGACCAGCTCGACAATACGCTCATCATCTATGCCGCCGACAACGGCGCATCGGGCGAGGGCACACCGAACGGCTCCGTCAACGAGAACAAGTTCTTCAACAACTATCCGGACGACCTCGAGGAAAACCTCAAGTACATCGACGAGCTAGGCGGCCCGGACACCTACAACCATTACCCGACGGGCTGGGCGGCAGCGTTCTCCGCGCCTTTCAAGATGTTCAAGCGCTACTCGCAGTACGCAGGCGGGACCAACGACCCTCTCGTCATCTCCTGGCCGAAGGGCATCGAGGCGCGCGGCGAGCTCCGCCACCAGTACCACCACTCCGTGGACATCGTGCCGACGATCCTCGAGATCACCGGCACGGAGATGCCAGAGCTCAACCACGGCGTGGAGCAGTATCCGCTGTCTGGAGTCTCGATGGCGTACACGTTCGACGCCGAACCGGACGCACCGACGAAAAAGGACGTCCAATACTATGCGATGCTCGGCACGCGGGGCATCTGGAAGGACGGCTGGAAGGCGGCCGCCGTGCACGCCCCGCTGACCGGCAAGGGCCACTTCGACCAGGACGAGTGGCAGCTCTACAACGTGGCGGTCGATCGCTCCGAATCGAACGATCTCGCCGAAGAGAACCCGGAGAAGCTGCAGGAGCTGATCGACGCCTGGTTCGCCGAAGCGAAGAAGAACAACGTCCTTCCGCTCGACGATCGCAGTGCCGCGGAGGTCCTGGGGACCGAACGTCCATCCGAAGAGCCGCCGCGTGATACCTATATCTACTATCCGAAGACGGCGCCGGTACCGGAAGGTGTAGCCGTCAACGTGCGCGGCCGGTCCTACAAGATCCTCGCAAACGTCGAGATCACCGACCGGGATGCGTCCGGCGTGATCTTCGCGCACGGCTCGCGCTTCGGCGGTCACGCGCTCTTCATCAAGGACCGGAGGCTCCACTACGTCTACAACTTCCTCGGCATCAAGCCGGAGCAGGTGTTCAAGTCCAACGCCCCGCTGAAGCCGGGAAAGTACACGCTCGGCATGGAGTTCGAGAAAACTGGCACCGGCGACAACGGCGAGTCGCGGGGCCAGACCAAGCTCTACATCGACGATAAGGTGGTGGACTCCGGAGAGATGCGGACACAGCCAGCGAAGTTCACGCTGTCAGGGGATGGGCTGTGCGTCGGCTACGACAGCGGCGACGCGGTCAGCTCGCTATACAAAACGCCCGGGGAGTTCGAGGGCGGCACGATCCAGGGCGTCGGCGTGACAGTCAAGGGCGAGCCCTACCGGAACCTAGAGCTCGAAGCGAAACGCATGCTGATGCAGCATTGACGCGATGAGCCGGTGTCTGCATCATGGTCGATGCGTGCCCAGCGACACAGATCGGTATTCCCAGACCTCGAGGCTCCAAAGCCGAATGCCTCTGTCCACGCAAAAGCGGATCTCGCGGATGCGGAAATCCCTGCTCCGCCGCGGGCGCGGCGCAGGGGGGGGCTATTCTCCGAGCGGCTCGAACTTGAACTTCTGACCGCCGCCGGCTGCTTCGGCCATGGCACCCTTGAGTGGCAACACCATGATCGCCACGCCGTCTTTGTACTTGGCGGTGGCCGCCGCGCCCTTCTTGCCTCCGATCGCCGTGGCTCCCGCGGCGCCCTCGAAGCGACTGTTCTTGAAGCGGTCCAGGGCCTTCTTGTTCTTGAACAGAATCACCTCGGCATAGGTCTGGCCCCCCACCTGTGCACCCACGGTGGTCTGCGTCAGCTTGGCGTGGCCGATGAGCTTGCCTTTTTCGTAGACCTCGCCCTCACCGTGGGCGGCGCCCACGATGAACCCCCCCTTTCCAACCTCCGGAAAGATCGCGTAACCATGGGCCTTTTCTAGTGCGGCGTTGAACGTGTCGTCCTTGGCCTGCCAGTCCTTCTTGATCTGCTGGACTTGCTGGCTGAGCTCTTCATGTTCTTTTTTTGCCGAAGCCGTGTTGATGGCGAGCACCAAACCGGCGCCCAACAGAATGACACTAAAGAATCTCATGAAACAATCCTCCATGGCTTCGTCGTAGCGCTCGAAGAACGGAGCGCAAGGCCCGGCGCAAGCTCAGTTCGTAGCGAGGTCTTCGCACGCGCCGAGGGAGTTGACCGACGCGGGCCGCGTCCAATACTGCCGACGGGACTCGCATGGCGGTACACGATTTCAATCCGTTCGGCGCTGAGACGATCGAGAATCCCTACGCGTTCTACGAGGCGCTTCGGGAGGAGGCGCCGCTCTTCAGGCCGAGGGGCGCGGACTGCTACTACCTGAGTCGCTACCAGGACATCAAAGAGGTGGCGATGGACCCGGAGCGGTTCTCCTCCAACATCGTCGCCATTCTTCTTGCGGGGGGAAGTGGACGGCTCTCGACATTCGTACCTCCCCACTTACCCATGGCGCCGCCCGATGTCTTGGCTCTTCAAGATCCACCGATCCACCGGATCCAGCGCAAGATTGCGACCGCGGGGCTCGGCAAGGGTTTCGTCGAGGTTCTCGAGCCTCAGATTCGCGCACTGGTAAACGAGCGGATGGATGACGTCTTGCGAGCGCGTGAGGTCGACTGGATGGGTGCATTTGCCTTTCGGATTCCGATCGCGCTCACGCTCGACATTCTCTCCATCCCGCGTGATGACGCGATGCAGGTGAAGTCGTGGGCTGACGAGGCAATCTCTTTGCTGAGCGGTGTCAACACGCGTTGGCAGCTCGCTCGAAAGGTGTGGAACGGCTTTGGTTTCGTGAAGTGGTGCCGCACGCAGCTCGAGGAGGCCGAGACGCGCGAGCCTAGCCCAGGTTTCATGATGGGCGCGTTGATCGATGCCGTCCGCGAGGGAACGATCAGCCGAAGGGAGGCCGCCGCCATCGTGCTGCAGATCATCATCGCGGGGAGCGATTCCTCGGCCAGCCTCATGGGCAGCATGGTTCGGCTTCTGGCGCAGAATCCACGGGTGCAGGAGCAGCTTCGCGCGCAACCCGAGCTCGTTCCGGCATTCGTCGAAGAGACCTTGCGGCTCGAGTCACCGTTTCAAGGGCACTTTCGAAAGACCAAAGTGCCGGTCGAGCTTCACGGGCAAGAGCTGCCCCTCAACTCGAGGATCATGCTCCTGTGGGCTTCTGGTAATCGTGACCCGCGCAAATGGCCACATCCCGACGAAATCGACCTTCGGCGCGACGGTCCTCGTCAACATCTCGGCTTCGGCTACGGCATTCACCTGTGCCTCGGAGCGCCCATCGGCCGGATGGAGGGCCGCATTGCCCTCGAACAGCTACTAGAGCGAACCGAGTGGGTCGAGCTCGCCAGCAATGACTTCTCGCACCGGCAAAGTGTCTTCGTCCGTACCCTCGAGCGCCTACCCATCAAGGTACGCCCGAAGACGAGGATGATCGTGCACGACACGGCGGCTTCGGTGAGAAGCGGTTGACTCGCTATGGTGCTTCGGTCTGGACGACACCTGGCTGCGAGGAGAAGCGGACGAACCCTCGGTACGCTCCGATGTAGATCGAGTTGCGTGGTCCGAACGTGAAGGTGGCCCAGATGTTGCCTCGGCCCGGGAGATCCACCTGGTCGATAATCTTTGGAGCTCGTGAAACGTCGATGACGAGAAGAGTTGCAGCATCCCGCCCGAATGCGATCGAGACGACCGTGTTCTCGTCCAGGAACTCGTAGAGCGGCGCCATGCCGGTCAATCGCTCGCCCTTTTCGAGGATGTGCACGTACTCGACACGCGGCCCGTTTGGCGTCGGTCCAGCGAAGGCGCCCACGTCGGTCCACAGGCTGTCCTCGTGCATGGTGCCGGCGTATCGACCTGAGAGGATCGGGTGCTGCCAGTGAGGGGCTGGCGATACGGCTCAGACGCCGTCCGCAACCCTACGGGGCCGAGCCGTCCGGAATCCGAAAGATCCGCATCGTCTGAACGAGCCAGACGATGACGAAAACGAAGTAGAGCGCGAGGAAGAACAGAAAGGTTCCTTCGTCGAGGTTCCGCTGTTCGAGGTTGGATTGGATGGTGAGCTCGGTCGCGATGACGAGCAGTGCGGTGGTGGCGGCTCCGACCCAGCCCATCAAACCTGCGAGTCGATCGAGCGCCGCGTCGCGCCGCTCATCGTTTGCGAGCCAGTACTCGCGGTTTGGTAGATTGATGAGCCTTCGCGGCATGATGCGAAGCAGGATCGGTGCTGCAAAGACCGCCGCGACCGAGCCCCCGCCGACCAGCGCCATCGCGAGGAAGAACGCGGCTCGACTCATGAAAGCATCGGGCCGGCCCCCGGCGCCGAAATGCGATGCCATCGAGTCCGGCAGCTGAGACCAAACGAACGCGATGCGCACGGTCAGCACCAGCACCATCGCCACCGCAAGCCACAGCGGCAAAACCCAACTCTTGGCTCGATCTTTCACCCCACAACCAGTGTTCCACTTCGACCCTGCTCGAAGCAAACCTTCTATCCCCAACCGCTCAAAAAAGCACGGGGGAGTAGACGTTGATGCCGACGGTGATCGTCCAGATCTCGGTGGTGACTTCAGAGTCTCCGCTGCCAAACGCGGCAAACGTTGGAAACCGGAAATTGAAGAAGGCATCGAGCATTACCCGACCAGCATCGACCGAGCCGCCCAACCTAAATCCGAGGGGTAGCACGGTGACGACTGGATCCGTCGTGATGTCTGGAAGGCTGACGCCTGTCTGCAGCTCCAAAAAGAGATTGTCCGAGACATTGCCAACAATCTGAAGTGGCACACCCACGCTGAGAACGTCCAAGCCGCCCGGATCGTCAAACGTGAGGTCGAAACCGGTGTCGATCGCGACGCTGTCGCCCGCATGGATTCTCACCGGGAGGCCGAACGCAAGGCCGAATTCGGATAGAGTCGGGATCCTCAGACGGAACTCGAGCGCTACGTCCGCAGTTCCGCTCACGGGCTGGTATCGTATGTAGAATGGAATGTCGCCGAAATCGCCTTCAGGCGAGACAAAGGCAGAGATGAGCCCTGATCCTCCCAAGTTCACTAGGTCGATGAAGTTAATGCCTGGGAAGGAGCCCATCCGGTAGCGTGAGAAACCGAGCTCGAGGTCGTCCACCGGCGAGATCGCTGCCCCGAAATTGAGCGAGACGAAGTTTTCACTTCCGAAGAAACCCAAGTCAAAGTGCAAAGTACTCACGTCAAACGTACCTCGGACCATACCGCGCGGCATCGTCAGCTCTCGCCCGGCATAGGCGAGCCCGTAGTTGTCGGCAGCGTCCTTGCTCGGGGGTTCTGGACGTGCTGCTTCTACTGGTGGAGGCGGTGTTTCGCCAGCCTCTTCCTCGGCGAACGCCAGGCTTGGAATCGCATAACCGGCCAAGATCGTGGCAGCGCACAGCGCAGCGATCCACCTCCTCATCTCGTCCTCCCCCCTTTGGATGTGTCTCTACCCGCAGCCAAGATATCGTGCGTAGGTGGCCGTGCGCAAAGTAGTGCCACTTCGTTCTGCGACGGCGTTGCGCAACAACCGCCATTGGTGAGTGTGGGTCTGATCGGCGGCGCCCCACCACATTCATTGCCGTGGGCTAGAAGCGCAGACCGCTGGACTCGACGTCCCAACGAAGGCGCGCCGTTTGGCGCTTCTGTCGAATCAGCTCTTCGGTCTTGCGTTTCTGCCTGTTCCGAACACCAAGCATAATTCCCGTCGTGAGCATGCCGATGGTTCCGGCTCCGGAAAAAAAGGCTCCGACGCCCGCGAGGGCTTGTTGCTTGCTGGTGTCGCAGCTGAATATGTCGCCGCTACCCTCGCAGTTGAGCCCGCCCCACGTGCCGCTGAGGATCGCGCCAACGGCGAAGGATCCAGTCATGGTCAGAAGAGCGATTCGCACCCGCCTGATGCCATCGATGTCCTCTTGAAGTCTTAGGTCCAGATACTCGTCGAGCGGATTCGGTTGAGCTCCCGCCGTTTCTGTCTGAGCGGCTGCGTGCGGCGAACCCGCGAGCCCGAGAACAAACAGCAGGAGGCCACACGAAACGAAGCGTTTCATGGAGTCGGTTGCTAGCATCTTGTTACCCTCCGCAGGAGTGTTGCCCGACGTTAGCGCCACCCCCGAATTCCTGTCAATGGGCTCTGGGGTTCAAGAGTCCGTCTCATTCTGCTGTTGGGTTGATGGTCGTGAGCGACTAGAAGCTCGAATCGGTGAAGCGCGTCGGCACCGGGCTGGCCTTCATCGTGTCCCGGCTTGAAACCTCATCAGTCGACCGGCGCGCGGCCCCGCGCCTTCTCCGGGTCGCGCATATCCAGGAGAGACACACCGACGCCGTACGTCGCGAAGTGACCGGTAGGGCGGATCTCGATGATGCAGTTCTCTTCGATGATCCCGTGCCGTTCGATCATCCGTCCCAGGATGGTTTCGAGGAGCTTTGGTTCGACGTCGTTCATCGGAACCACGCGCGCAGTGCCGCTGAACGCGATCGTCGCGTCGGGGATTTTGATCCAGGGCACGAACGGAACGCGTTTTGCGATTGTCACATTGAGTGCGACGTGGGGGTTGAGCCGGATGTGCTTTGCCTTCCACGATTCCTTCGCGGCGCGAACGTATAGAACCCGGTCTATCGGGACATATACGATGCCTGCGGAGCGCGCCCGGCCTTTGGGGTTCACATAGGAAAGGACGGCGAACGAGCGCTTTTCGATTTCTCTCCAAACGAGGTCCGAGCTTACGGGAGCCGGCATGGAGGTGTCTTAGATCTGCGTCGGCTGCCGTCAAGGAGAGCTCCACGGAGACCGACTTCAAGCCCGCGCACTGGAGCGCTGGCCGAACGTCGTCTTATTCATTTGAGCCCAATCGCCCCGACACCGCCCAGCCACGAGCGATGAGATCAATCGAGCTGGTCGGGCCGACAGGAAGGCGTTTCAGAAGCTCTTTTCGAAGCGCTTCTCTCTGATCCGAGGTGAGCAACGCGACATACTGCGGCGCTGGAAACTGTCCGCAGAGAAAAGGTTGCCAGCAATCGTCGAAACTGGCGAAGCATGTTGGGACGTCCACTGGACGAACTTCGACCTCGTTGAATCCAGCCGCCTGAAATAGGTCGCGAAGCGGCTCCTCTGCACAGATCGGGAAGCGCTCGCCCTCGTCAAACGCTCGAGCGGTCGAGTCGAGCGCAGTGGCCGCATCCCAGAAATGGCGCAACCACTCCATCTTGTCGCCGTAGTCCCAGACATAGGCGGCCACCACGCCACCAGGTCTGGTCACGCGCCGCATTTCGGCGAGCGCTTCCGCCGCCGGCATGAAGTTCAGAGCAAGTCCAGACACGACGACGTCAAAGACACCGTCCGCAAAAGGCAATGCGGCCGCAGATGCCACCTCGAATGTCGCGCTATCGCTCCCGACGTGCTCGCGCGCATACTCGATGAATGCGGCGGATGGATCGACTGCCCGCACTTCCTGGGGTTCTGTGTGATCCAGAATCTGCTGCGTCAATGCGCCCGTACCACACCCAACATCGAGCCAACGCTTCCCCGGCGCAATCGTCAGTCCGGCGATGAAGGCGCGCGCGATGAGCCGGCTCCACCGGCCCATGTAGGCTTCGTAAGCATCGCCGCCTTGCCACTCATTCGAACGACGATCCAATCTTTCCTCCCGGTTGCAGTTTAGCCGGGTTCGGGAGCCAGTGCGATACAACGTCGCTTCGAGTACCCCGAATCGTCATCACGGGATTCGACGGAGGATCGCAAAGTTTGGAGCGAGGTGATGCTGCTCAACAAAGTCGAGAAGATCTTGATGAACAACCCCGTGCGCGAGGCGGCGCAGCGCTACTACGAGGCCAAGCGCCTCCGCCAGCTGGGCGGCACCATGAACGGGGGCCGGGTGCTCGAAATCGGATGCGGCCGGGGCGTCGGTGTCGAAATCGTTCTCGAGCAATTCGGCGCGGACGCTGTGGATGCTTTCGACCTCGACCCGGATATGGTTCGCCGCGCGCAAGCCCGTCTTGAGCGTTTCGGCGACCGGGTGTCGCTATGGGTAGGCGATGCAACGGACATCCGGGCTGACGATGGCACCTACGATGCCGTTTTCGATTTTGGCATCGTTCACCACATTCCCGACTGGCGAGCGGCGCTCAGGGAGGTCCATCGCGTCCTCAAGCCTGGGGGGCGCTTCTACGCCGACGAAATTTACGAGAAGTTCCTCAAGCATCCACTGGCGCGCGCCCTGCTGCGGCACCCCAAGGAAGATCGATTTGATCACTCGCGATTCGCCCGCGCACTTGAGGCAACGGGGCTACATGTCGAGGCGTCGCATGACGAGGGTCACTTCGGTTTCTTCGTCGCCTGCAAAGCGTAGCGATACCGAAGAAGATTTTACAGAAGTTGGCCGCGGTCATGTACCGACGCGAACACAGGGACAGTCGTTGGCAGCAATCGAACTATCTTGCGGACGACGAACGGCGGGGCACAATCGCCGATTTCACTCTACTCAGACGCTGTGAGTAATAGACGGTCAAAAGCGCGTTTCAAAGCCGAAGCTCCCTAGGGCGCGACGATATTGACGGTGGCCGACGTGTTTGCGCCCAGGGCTGCGCCCATGACATTGCTCACTACCACACGAAACGACTCCATAGGCTCTTCCATGCCGTCGTCGGCGATGGCGACACTGATTGTGAGGTTGCCGGACAAACCAGCCGGCCAGGTCAGTGTGCCGCTTGCGGGAGTGTAGTCGGAGCCTCCCTCTGCGGTTCCGTTCACGGTTTCATAGTCCACGCTCGCGACGCCCTCGCTGCCGCCGCTGCGGGCGACTCGGATATTTACGATCGTCCCTTCGGTTGCATCGAAAGAGGTCTGAGGCAACTGTACGGTTCCTGGCGAATTGCCGTCGGCGCCGCCGTCTCCGCCACACGCGGCGACCAATGCCAGACAAGCCAGGACGAGACAGCGCCGTTGGTGTGATTTCCTACCCACAAGGACTCCGAGTGAGCGCATCCTACGCGCATTGGTCAGTGTCCGCTTGCGCCGAATCCGGCTTTTTCGCTCCCGCGAGTTCGGTCTTCGCGCGCGTCGTGACGTCGGCGCCTTCTAGAGCAATCAAGTGGGGTAAGGGCCAACCACGGCTACAAGGCTGCCAATATTGACGAACTGGAGGAACCCACAATGGCTACCATGCTCAGCCGATCGCCGGAGCCAGTCCAACCGGGCCTAGTCGAGCGTTAGGTTCATGTTCGCTCGGCGCCGCGTCGGTTTGGGTCCCAAACACGAAATCGTATGGAGCCACCCGGCGAGACAATCCTGTCCTGGCTTCTGCCCTCCGGAGGCAGAAGTCGAGTGTTCGAGTCACTCCGCGTCCGCTAAGAATTTCAAGAAAGTTGGGCGATCCGGGTTTTTCGATTTCGGTCTCGTGTGCCCCGAAGCGTCCAATTGCGCCTTCAAAGATCGTCGTCGGCGAGGGGTCCATCGACGACGTCGACCACCGTCGTGTGGTACTCGACTTGGATCCACTCGTGAAAGAGCGCCAGCGAGCGGTCGGTCGGCCACAAGCTCTCGTCCGTGTACCAACCTGAGAGCTCCTCGTCGAACAAGACTTGATAGTGTTGAGCAAGCCAGGCGTCTAGGTCTTCTCGGTTCTCGATTTCGTGGATGAGATACACGGTGCATTCGTCCGGTTCGACGTCAATGTTCGGCTCCTCGACAACCGGGTCGGCTTCGTTGATCCACCGGACAAAGGGCTCCCGGTAGCGAAGGATAATGGCAGTTCGATTGAGCACGTCCCCCCTGGTTTCATTTCAACCGGCGCTCGACGATGTCATAGATCTCGCGACGGTGCCCGACGGCCACTACGAACACCACCACCCGGTCGACATACACCTCGTAGACCACGCGGTAGCTCCCCA
>LJTN01000074.1 GCA_001303415.1 Myxococcales bacterium SG8_38 | reverse complement strand
GTCTCCTCAAAGTGGGTGGACCGTCACGTTGAGGCGGCGATCGATGATCGCGACATGACGCTCGGGGACGACTTGGTATCCGGCTGGAATCTCGTCGACGCCGCTGACTACCAGGACGTAACGGAGCGGCGTGCTGCCTGCGGGTGGCGGCGTGTAGTCGTCGGGTGGATCGTGGAGGCCCTGCCGCTCCACGTACACCATCGGTGCGCCGTGAGAGAGCGCGTACATCGTCCGGCCGTTGGTCAAGATGAAGCTCAGACTGTTCTGCGTGCTTCCGACTTCTGCGGCGAGCCGTTCCACCAAGGTCACGGCAGCGCTGATCGCGGTCAGCGCTTGGGTTTCCTGCACGTCGGGATTGTCGAGCTGGCCCGCGTCGTGGAGCAGGGCGAGCAGTGTGTGAAAGAGATACTCGCTATCGGTTTGGCCCCGGATGTTGCGCTGGAGGAAGTCAGGCATCATCTCAGCGAGACTCTCACGCATTTCATCGAAACGCCCGATGGTCCCTTGATGTGCAAAGAGCCAGCTTCGCATTCGGAACGGATGGGCGTTCTCAGCGCGAAAATCACCGACCGTGGGCTGCCGCAAGTGCAAGACCGCGCAATCGGACCGTACGTCACCCGCGATCTGCTGCCAGTCGACCCGCTCTGCTGCTCCGGTCGGGCGCTTCTTGTGAAGCACCTCATCACCGTGATAGAAGCCGACGCCCCATCCGCTTGCGTCCGTCGACGCCGCAGTGTCGAGGTGCAGAACGGCACGTTCCTGGTGGAATGCATCGCGCATTCGGTCGGCCCGGTTTGCTACGTATCCGATGAGCCTACTCATTGTTCCACCATGCAAGTGTCGGTTGCTGCGAGTAGCAAATCATCGATCCCACCATTCAAGGTACCACGCACCTCGATCTGCATCAACGAACTGACCGTTCACAAACTAGGCTTGCCAGCGGGATTTGTGGTAGCGAGTAGTATGTCCGCCGCGTTCGACGGTGCGTTGGATGACTACATTCAGCATCTGCGTGTTGAACGAGGCCTCTCGAAGCACACGGTTGACGCATACGCGTCGGATTTGGTTAGATTCGCTACTTGGCTTGCGAGCGAGCAAGTCTCGCTCGAACGGGCCGACGAGGCCTCGGTGGCCGGCTACTTGGTCGCATTGTCGCGAAGAGGCTCGAGCGCGCGCACGCAGGCGAGGGCGCTGAGCTCGATTCGAGGATTCTTTCGCTTCCTCGTCCAGGACAAGCGACATCGGCGCGATCCTACAGAGCTGTTGGAAGGGCCGAGGCTCATACGAAAGCTCCCGAACGTCTTGAGCCGAGACGAGGTGCTGCGGTTGCTGCAAGCTCCGGCGGGCGCCAAGCCGAACCGGATCCGGGACCGAGCCATGTTGCACACCATGTACGCGGCCGGCCTTCGCGTCAGCGAGCTCGTCGATCTCGACCTCGGCGACGTGAGTCTCGACGACGGCTTCGTCGTGGTCCTGGGCAAGGGCAACAAACGCCGCATCGTGCCCATCGGCGCCTACGCCCGCGTTGCGATGACGGAGTACCTCACAGAGGTTCGGCCCAGGTGGGCGCGGCCAGCCAGCCGCGCTTGTTTCGTAACCTCGCGAGGCAAGGCGATGACTCGGCAGGCCTTTTGGAAGATCGTCAAGAAGTACGCTCGCGCCGCTGGCATCACGAAGCCGATCTCTCCGCACAAGCTCCGCCACTCGTTTGCCACGCACCTGCTCGCGGGCGGCGCCGATCTCCGCGCGGTGCAGACGATGCTGGGCCACGTCGACCTCGCCACGACTCAGATCTACACGCACGTGACAGGCGAGCATCTGCGGGAGATGCACGAGCGATTTCACCCACGGGGGTAGGCGGCACCGGCCGCGGGGATCCGCTTTTGCGGTTCGGGCGCCTCGTCGGACTCGTGCTATACGCCCGCAGCCCATTTCCGGTACCCACCTGGCGACCCCTCGGCTCGAGCCCCCAAGTTGCCACGGGACCACACGCAGGAGGCAAACGCCGTGAACATTCACGAGTATCAGGCAAAAGAGCTCTACCGCCAGCATGGCATTCCGGTCCCCAAAGGCATTGCCTGCATGTCGGTGGAGGAGGCCACGCAGGCGGCCGAGAAGCTCATCAAAGAGACCGGAAACCAAGTCGTCGTGGTCAAGGCGCAGATCCATGCGGGCGGCCGTGGCAAGGCCGGTGGCGTCAAAGTCGTCAAGGGTGCCGACGCTGCAACGAAAGCCGCTCGCGAGATCTTGGGCAAGAAGCTGGTGACCCACCAGACCGGACCCGACGGGAAGGTCGTGCAGCGTCTTCTCGTCGAACAGGGTCTACCGATCAAGAACGAGCTCTATCTCGCACTGGTGGTCGATCGCGACAGCCGTCGTATCGCGATCATGGCATCGACCGAGGGTGGCATGGACATCGAGGAGGTCGCTGCGAAGACGCCCGAGAAGATTCGAACGGTCACGATCGATCCTGCGGTGGGGCTCCAGGGCTACCAGATTCGCCAGCTTGCCTTCGGGCTGGGGCTGACGGCGCAAGAGCAGAAGCACTTCAGCAAGCTCTTGGACCGTCTCGCCCGACTCTTCGAGCAGGAAGACTGCTCCATCGCCGAGATCAATCCACTCATTCTGACGGAAGACGAGCAGGTCATCGCGCTCGATGCAAAGGTCAACTTCGATTCGAACGCTGAGTTTCGGCATCGGGAGCTCTGGAGCTCGCTCCGCGACTTGTCGGAGGAAGCGCCTACGGAAACCGAGGCGAAGGAAGCCGATCTCTCTTTCATCCAACTCGATGGCAACATCGGTTGCCTGGTCAATGGCGCTGGGCTCGCCATGGCCACCATGGATACCATCAAGCACTACGGCGGAGAGCCGGCGAACTTCCTCGATGTGGGCGGCGGCGCCAGCCAAGAGGCAGTGACCAAGGCCTTTCGAATCATCCTGCAGTCCGAGGCGGTGGAGGGCATCTTCGTCAACATATTCGGGGGCATCATGCGCTGCGACACCATCGCCAAGGGCGTGGTCGCCGCAACCAGGGAGCTTGGTCTAAAGGTTCCGCTGGTGGTCCGGCTCGAAGGCACCAAGGTCGAGGAGGGCCGCAAGATTCTCGACGAATCAGGGCTGGCCATCACGTCTGCGGCCACGATGGCCGAGGGCGCCCAGAAGATCGTCGAGCTGGCAAAGGGATAGAGCGATGTCGATTCTCGTAGACAAGAACACAAGGCTGGTCGTCCAGGGCATGACCGGTAGCGTCGGCCAGTTCCACACTGATCAGATGATTGCCTATGGCACGAACGTGGTGGCCGGATGCACGCCGGGCAAAGGCGGTCAATCGCTGATGGGCGTGCCCGTTTTCGACACCATGCGCGAGGTGGTGAGGGAGACCGGGGCCAATGCCTCTTGCATCTTCGTGCCACCGCCGTTCGCGGCCGATGCGATTCTCGAGGCGGTCGACGCCGAGATACCGTTGGTCGTGTGCATCACCGAGGGCATTCCCGTGATGGACATGATCAAGGTCCGGCGCGTGCTGGATTCACAAGAAACGACTCGCCTCATCGGACCGAACTGCCCGGGCGTCATCACGCCGGATCAATGCAAGATCGGAATCATGCCGGGTCACGTGCACATGCCGGGGCGCATCGGTGTCGTCTCCCGCAGTGGAACGTTGACCTACGAGGCGGTAGGGCAGCTCACCGCCCTCGGCATCGGTCAGAGCACGGCTGTGGGCATTGGTGGAGACCCGATCAATGGCACCGACTTCGTGGACGTGCTGAAGCTATTCAACGACGATCCGGATACCGATGGCGTGATCCTGATCGGTGAAATTGGTGGCAATGCCGAAGAGCAGGCGGCCGCCTGGATCAAAGAGAGCTTCAACAAGCCAGTTGCGGGTTTCATCGCGGGACGCACCGCGCCGCCGGGCAAGCGCATGGGTCACGCGGGCGCTATCATCAGCGGCGGCAAGGGTACCGCCGATGCCAAAATCGCCGCCCTCGAGGATGCTGGCGTGAAGGTCGCGCCGACGCCGTCTGACATGGGCATTACACTGAAGAGCCTTCTCTAGGAGCAAACGATGTCGAAGAAACCGATGCGTGTCGCGGTCACGGGTGCCGCAGGCCAAATTGGCTACAGTCTTCTCTTCCGGATCGCCGCTGGCGAGATGTTGGGCGACGACCAGCCGGTCATTCTGCAATTGGTGGACATTCCACCTGCCATGAAGGCGGTAAACGGCGTCATGATGGAGCTCGAAGACTGTGCCTTTCCATTGCTTGCCGGGATGGAGGCCACCGATGATCCAGCTGCCGGATTCAAGGACGCCGATGTCGCGTTGCTGGTGGGAGCGCGCCCCCGCGGCAAGGGGATGCTGCGCAAGGATCTGCTCGAGGCGAACGGCGCGATCTTCACGACGCAGGGCAAAGCGCTCAGCACCGTGGCCAGCCGCAAGGTCAAGGTGCTCGTCGTGGGCAATCCGGCCAACACCAACTGCTACATCGCGATGAAGAACGCGCCCGACCTCGATCCGTCCTGCTTCAGCGCGATGGTGCGTCTCGATCAGAACCGAGCCATCTCCCAGGTGGCGACCAAGACGGGGCGTCCGGTTACCGACATCAAGAAGGTGACCATCTGGGGCAATCACTCCGCGACGCAGTATCCCGATCTCTTCAACGCGGAGATCGACGGCAAGAGCATCGCTGCGCTCATAGACGATCAGGCGTGGATCGAGAATCAATTCATCCCGACGGTGCAGGAGCGAGGCAAGGAGATCATCGAGGCCCGAGGGCTGTCGAGCGCTGCATCCGCTGCAAATGCGGCGATCGATCACATTCGCGATTGGCACCTCGGCACTCAGGACGGCACCTGGGCATCGATGGCGGTTCCTTCGGATGGAAGCTACGGAGTTCCAGAAGGCCTGATCTATGGATTTCCCTGCCGCTGCAGCGGCGGAACATGGTCCATCGTCCAGGGGCTGAAGATCAACGATTTCAGCCGGGCCAAGATGGACGTCACGGCCGCGGAGCTTCAGGAAGAGGCTGCAGCAGTAGCGCATCTGGTCTAGTCTTCGGGCGTCCGCAGGGGTGGTCCCGAATGCGAAAGCCGAGGCTAGTCGAAGAGCACGAGGAAGCGGGCAAGCGCATCGTCGTCGAGGGCCATCACATCTTCGTGCGTGAAGAAGGTGAAGGCGAGCCCGTGCTGCTGCTTCACGGCGTGCCGTCGAGCTCTTTTCTCTACCGAAAGATGCTTCCTGAGCTGGCCGGACACGGCCTGCGCGCCGTGAGCTTCGACTTTCCCGGCGTAGGCCTGAGCGACAAGCCGAAGAACATCGATTACGACTGGCACGCGTTGGCACGGTGGGTTGGCTGGGTAGTTGATGCGCTGGCGCTTCCGCCCGTGCACCTCGTGTTGCACGACATCGCCGGACCAATTGGCTCCGAGTGGGCCATCCAAAACCCGGTGAAGGTTCGCTCGATCACGGTGACCAACACGCTGATGGATGTCGCGCACTTCACGCCCTCATTTCCGATCTGGACCTTTCGGGTTCCGGTCATGCGGCATGTCGTTTTTTCGACGATGACTCCGCGTGTGATGTTGCCGATTTTCCGGCACAGCGGCGTCAAGAACCCCGAAGCGGTCGATGAGGACGTGATTGCTAGCTACATCTACCTGCTGAAGAACAACGGCGGCCACCACAGCTTCCTCGAGATCATGGCCGGCTTCGACCTCACGGAGCAGCATCGCGACTATCTACGTGACGGCCTTCTGGCGATCGACAAGCCCATGCAGCTCGTTTGGGGCGAGCAGGAGATCGCGATTCCCAAAGCGCAGCTCGACTACATCAAGCAGGTGTTCCCGCTCCGCGCAGAGCACATGGTGGATGCCCGGCACTTCCTCCAAGAGGAGCTTCCTGCCGTGGTTGCCGCACATGTCGCTTCCTTTGCCAAGCAGATTGCCGAGCAGCCAAAACGCGCTACAAACGCGCCGGATTAACTCGCAATACGTAGGAAAGAGGAGCCAACATGGCTGTCGAACGCACCCTCAGCATCATCAAGCCCGACGCCGTCGAGCAGAACAACGTCGGGAACATTCTCGCCATGATTCAAGCCGCGGGCCTCAAGATCCTCGGCTTGCGCATGCTGCACTTGACCCGTCGACAGGCTGAAGGTTTCTACGAGGTCCACAAGGCGCGCCCTTTCTTCGGCGAGCTGGTCGAGTTCATGACGCGAGGCCCGGTGGTCGTGAGCGCCTTGGAGGGCGAGGACGCGGTTGCGCGTTACCGCAAGCTCATGGGCGCAACCAGCCCCGCCGATGCAGAAAAGGGCACGATTCGAAAGCTCTACGGAAGCGACGTGGGCGAGAACGCATGTCACGGCTCCGACAGCGTCGAAAACGGTGCGATCGAGGTCGCCTACTTCTTTCCCGAATACCTTCTCAAGTAGGCGATGAGCGAACCGAACGAGACTCTGCTGCGGCCACTCATCGAGCAAGCGTTCGATGACCGCACGAAGCTCGAATCGTCGGAATACCGCGACGCCGTCGAAGAGACGATTGCCCTCCTAGACAGCGGAAAGCTGCGCGTGGCGACGCGCGGCGAAGACGGCGAGTGGACCGTCCATGCGTGGACCAAGCAGGCCATTCTTCTCTACTTCGCCATCCGCAAAATGGAGCGCGTCGAGGTCGGGGCCTACGAGTACCACGACAAGATTCCTCTCAAGAAGCGCCTCGACCAGCAAGGCGTTCGGGTCGTGCCTCCGGGCACCATCCGTTACGGTGCGCACATGGAACCCGGCAGCATCTTGATGCCCGGCTACGTCAACATCGGCGCCTACGTGGGCGCGGGCTCGATGGTCGATACGTGGGCCACCGTGGGCTCGTGCGCGCAGGTCGGGAGGGGCGTGCACTTGTCGGGCGGGGTGGGGCTCGGCGGAGTGCTCGAGCCGCCCGGCGCCAAGCCAGTCATCATCGAAGACGGAGCATTCATCGGCTCTCGTGCCATCGTCGTGGAGGGCTCGCGGATCGGCGAGGAAGCGGTGCTCGGCGCCAACGTGGTGATTACGGCGAGCACCAAGATCATCGACGTCACGGGTGCGGAGCCCGTCGAGATGCAGGGCTACGTTCCGCCCCGCTCCGTGGTCATTCCCGGCACGCGTCCCAAGAAGTTCCCGGCCGGCGAATACCAGATTCCGGTCGCGCTCATCATCGGCACGCGTAAGGAAAGCACGGACAAGAAAGTCACGCTGAACGAGGCCCTACGCGACTTCAACGTGTCGGTCTAGAGAAGCCGCCGGTTCTTGCTGCTCGCGCCGCTTCAGTATCCGCCGCCGCGCTTGAAGCGTCTCCACGCTCCGCAAGGGCTTCCGTAGCGCTTTTCGATGTAGTCGAGGCCCCAGGCCACTTGCGGCCATGGATTGCGCCGATGGTCTACGCCGTACGCCTTCCCCCAGGCAGCCATCTTGTGGCAGGGGTATGATTGGGGGATGCCGCACGCGCCGGTTCGCTTGTTCCGGGCGAGGTGGTTCCAACGGCTCTCGGCCTGCCATAGATTGTCGAGGCACTGAAACTGCGCCTCGTCATCCCACTGCGAGTACTCCGTCCGAATCAAGTGTCGGGCGATCGCTTTGTTTTGTGTCGCGTCGTTCTTGCTGGCCAGGGGCACCTCGTTCACGCCAGGGGCATTCCGGGTGCAGGAACCGATGCAGGCAAGAGCAACCACGAGCAAAGGAAGCCGCACGATCAGAACCCCCAATGTCGAAAGGTAGCCCAGGCACACTGGGTCGATCAACCCTAGGGGGTTAATCGCGGACGCTCGGGATCTGCCGCTTGGGGCGTCAGGCGTCGACGGGCGGGTTATCGCGAGCCCACTGATAGGCCATGTAGGCCGACACCAAGTGGCACACCCAACCGAGGAAGCCGCCGCTTCCAATCCACAGGCCGGGGGTGACGATCAACCAGACGATTCCGCGCAAGAACTTGCCGTTGTAGAACTGGCCTAGGCCGGGAATCAGAAAGGACAAGACGGCAGCGGTCCCAGGACGATCCATGGTTCCATGTTGTGTCCGCTCGGGCGCCTGTCAACGCCGAGCGCTCGCCTGCGAAGATCGCAGGCGGGGTCTGCCGATTGCGTGCAGAGCAAACTTCTGCCAGGGAAGGAGGCTGTGAAGCTTTCTTCCGAGCCCCTGATCGCTCCCTCGCATCCCATCGCGCGCCTGCCCGGGGAATGGGAGGCATGCGTCGTCGGCTGGGGAGAGCCGGCCTACCGCGGGCGTCAGATTTTCGACTGGATTCACCGCCAGGGCGTTCTCGATCCGGGCGAGATGACCAATCTGCCCAAGAGCCTTCGTCAGCGACTCGAAGACGAAGGGGTCGGTTGGCCGATGCAGGTAGTCTCGGTTCACGAATCTTCGGATGGAACCAAGAAGCTACTGGTCGCGATGCCCGACGGCGAAAGGGTCGAGACGGTCTTGCTCCCGCAGATCGACGACGCGCATGTCGTCACGCAGTGCATTTCGAGCCAGGTGGGTTGCGCGATGGGCTGCGTGTTTTGCGCGTCGGGGGTTGCTGGGCTCAAGCGCCAGATGACCGATGCCGAGATCGTCGCGCAAGTGCTCCTCGGCCGGCGACAGCTCACCCCCGACCAGCGCATTCGCAACGTGGTTTTCATGGGGATGGGCGAGCCGCTGCACAACTACGAAGCGGTGGCGCGCGCCCTCGTGCTTCTGACTCACCCGGCAGGCATCGATCTGTCGAAGCGTCGCGTCACGGTGTCCACGAGCGGCCTGGTGCGGCAGATCGATCGCTTGGGCAGAGACTTTCACGGCCAGGTGCAGCTCGCGATTTCTCTGCATGCGGTGCGCGACGCCGACCGCAGCCGGATCATGCCGGTGAATCGCAAGCATGGCCTCGAAGAGCTCACCGATGCCCTACGGCGCTATCCCCTTTCAAAGCGACAACGCATCACCATCGAGTACACGTTGATCGAGGGCGTCAACGATTCGATCCGGGACGCGGCCGAGATGGTCGAGCTTCTTCGAGGCATTCCCGTCAAAGTGAATCTGATCCCGATGAATCGCATCTCAGCGTCCGAGTTGCGAGCCCCTTCCGGGGGCCATGTGACCCGCTTTCAGGAAGAGCTCACGCGCCGCGGCTTGTCGGTCTTCATTCGCAAGACCCGAGGTGATGACGTCGCTGCAGCTTGCGGACAGCTCGCCTTTCACGGGGAGTCGCGCCGAAGCGCGACGCATCGCGGAAGCGCCTGAGACGCGTCCGCGTCTATCGATCTATCGATCGGACTCGGTCAGAGGCTGCCTCGGGCTCGAAGCGCCTTGACGATGTGGGGCAGCTCCTTGTCGATGTCTTCCGGGGTCTTGATCGGCTGAAAGCGAGCGTCAGGGCCGTGTCGCTCGACGCGAAGGAATGCCGAGTCCATGAAGGAAGTCAGCTCTCCCACGAGGCGCTCGAATTGAATCGCCGGCCTTCCGTCGACCGTCTTGCGCACGGCGAACCAGGTGAGGGGAAAGTCCGCGTCGATGGCGGCCGCATCCAGCACGAAAGTGTTCGTATTGAAGACCGGAATGCGTTCCTGGTCGAAGTCTTCCGGGAATCGGAACTCCTCCACGATTTGCGCTTTGCCATCGACGCGAGCGGGGGCGCCGCCTTTGTCCCCGGGCTCTTTGGGAGCCATCTCCGCGGTGAGCGCAGCCCCGGTTTCGAGATGTGCTCCGATGACTGCGGGATCGAGCGTGGCAGTCAGGTTGTCGACGTTCGACATCATGAGCACTCGGCCGCCTCCACGACGGAAACGCTCGAGGATACCCGAGCGGCGAAGCGCGAAGGTGAGATCTCCGTGCCCGGGCGCATGGGGCGACAGCGCGCCGGAGTCTTCTCGGAACAGCTCGCCTTCGGGCGTGAGACGAAGCGAGATGAACTGCGGGAACACCGAGACGGGGCACTGCTTCGTGCTCAACGACTCGGCCATCCTTCGGACTGCTTCGTCGGTCGCAAAGCTCGTCATCAAGTAGACGGGGACGACTCCGCCCGCCCTCTCGGCCGCGGCCGCGACGTCCTTGAGCTTGAGATCCAAGAAAGATTGGCCTTCGAGCACCTCGACTTCGGCTTTGACGACCCCGCCAAAGCGCGTCGCCATGCCGCCTGCCAGGATCACGGCGCCGACCGCTCCATGCCGCATGGCTTCTTCACCGCGCTCGGCGAGCGCCCGCCGCAAGTCGCCCCCAAGCGGAGGAAGCGCCGAGAGGTCGCCTTCGCGGGGAGGATCGACGCGGCCTTGGATTCGGTTTCGCGCTGGTCCGACCCGTCCTTCGATCAAACGTTTTCTCAACGAATCAAAGGGGATGTCCTCGAAGCCATAGCGTTGCAGAAGCTGCGCTGTCTCTGCGTCTATCTCGTGTGAGGTCATTCGAATCCCCAAGACCCAAGCACTTTCCGCGCTCCCTGTCGAGCGGGCCGCGCCCGCTCCATGTTCGGGGGGTGACGGAACGCGCGCGCAAGCCTACAAGTAAAGGAGAGCTTATGCATTTCCTCGTTCGACACACTGCCGTTGTCGCATCGCTGCTCGCGGCGATGGTGAGCGCTCGCGCAGCGGCCGACTATGGCGGCCCCGATGGCTATGGAAACGTGGGAAGATCGGAGGCGCCGTCACACGATGGTTACGCACGCGACGACCAAGTCGTCGAGGCAGCCGATCTGACCAACTACGTGATCATCGAAGCGGAAGAGGGCTCCACGGAAGAGGTCGACGGGGAGACCATCATCGTGGTGCAAGAGCCCGAGCCCATTGCTGCGACCTCGGAGGCGCCGCCACCGTCTCGAACCGTCGTGGTCGAACAGCCCGCCGCGCTTTGCGCAGGAGGGATCTGGGTCGATGGGTACTGGGCCTACTCCAATGGTCAATACATATGGATCGATGGACACTGTGTAGTGGAGCGAGTGAACTACGTCTTCGTCCATCCACGCTGGGACTTCTACGCCGACGTCTGGTGGTTCGTGCCGGGCTATTATCGGCCCTGCGGCGTCTATGTGGGCTTTGGCTACTATCGTCCGTGGCACTGGTACCCACCGTACTACCACCCCTACTATCACGCGCGTCGCCCGGTGCCGGTCTATCGAAGCGTGCCACCGCGTCCGACGACGGTGCGCGCCGCCCCCGTTGGACGTCCCCCTCGCGCAACCCCCGGCCGACCGACTGGCCCCGTCGCGCGACCGCGCTCGGCGCCCGCCCGGTCGCCGCAAGTCCACCGGCCTGCCACCGGTCCCGCGCGCACCGGCACCGTACGTCGTGTCGACGCTTCCCCGAGCCGCACCAGCAGCGTGCGTCGCGTCGATGCCTCCCCGAACCGCACCGGCACCATACGTCGTGTCGACGCTTCCCCGAGCCGCACCAACGCCGTGACGCGTCCCGCCACGCGAGTCGCAGGGCAGCGGAACGTCGTCGATCGTCCTCCGAGCTCGGCGGTACGGGTGGCGCCGTCGGGACGCACCGGGCCCGTGCTCACCAACACGGCGCCGCGGTCGCACCCTCAGGGAACGATCGTGACCCAGCCACGAACCGGCACGGTTTCGCGGGGTGCGATTTCGCGCCCTGGCGCCTCGCGACCGGGCACCGTCTCACGCACCGGGTCGTCTTCCCGCTCGAGCGCCCGTGGGTCGGCCCGTCCCGGCTCGAGCTCGGGCCGCTCGAGCACTGTCGGGCGCCCCAGCAGCGCGCCATCGAGAGGAAGCAGCACCGGCCGCCCCGGCTTCGGGTCCTCGCGGTCGAGCTTCGGCCGGAGCGGAGGGTTCAGCCGTCCCTCTTCGGGGGGCTTTGGCGGCGGCCGAAGCGTCCCTGCGGCGCGCGGCCGCTAGGGCCATCTTGCGGCCCCCTCGACTCTTTGCTCTACCGAAGGCGCGGTGTAACCCTACATAAGGGGTAGTTTCATTTAACCCCTGAGAGTTTGTGCGCCGCCGTTATCGAGAGCCAGTCGTCATTGCCTTCACAATCGCGCTGATCGCGTCGTTGTCGGTGCATCTTCCCGTCTACGAGGTGCTCGGCGATCTAGCGGACCGGCTGCGTGCCGAGACCGAAGAGGCGAGGAAGAATCGAAAGTACGACCCGGTCGAGGTCGATTTCGAGGTGGCGCAGGGTGAAAAGTCCCAGCGTGCGCGCAAGACGCCTCGGGAGCGACAAAAGGCCAAGGAGCGGCGCGAGCAGGTGGCCCAGGCGGTGCCCGTGCCGCAGCAGCAGACGCAGCCGAGCCAGCAGCAGCCCCAGCAGCCTCCGATCGAGGCGCCTCAGGCGGTGCAGCAACACAGCACCAATCCCGATGTCGAGCCGCCGCAGAACACTCGATTCATCGCGGAGGAAAACAATCGGGTCGAAGAGGAGACCGTTGCGCGCGTTCGCAACATGGTGCGCGACGATGCCGTGCCGTCTCCCGGACGCCAGCAGAAGCCTTCGGACACGCTCGAAGAGGAAGGGAACTCTAGAGAGCAGAAGATCGCCGAGACTCGCGACAAGGAGGGAAGCAACGCGCGAAAGGCCACCCAAGAGGAAGCGCAGCGCGATCGACCCGACAGAGCGATCAAGGCCGATCCGATCAAGGCCGAGCGCGTGTCGAGCCAGTCCCCTGATGGAAAGCGGGCGGACACTTCGGGCGACAGGGCGAGCGAAAGGGCAGAGGACACGATCACCATCACAGACCCCGCAGGGACGTTCAGCATTCGGCGGCCCAGCAATCCGAGCCAGGGGGGAGGCGAGCGCGCGACGGGGCGCGGTCCCGGCGGCAAGCTAGCGTGGTCTCAGTTCGAGGCCGCGGTCGGCTCGGATGAGCTCGAGCAGGATCGCCGGGCTTACCTCGCAGAACAGAAGTCCTCGCAGCGCGGCGTCTCGCGCGAAAAGACCTGGAACGAGTTCCGCGCCGCGATCGAGAACTACGTGCCTGGAGTGAAATCGGGAAACACGACCGCGCTCAATGCCGCGGCGTCGCCCTTCGCCACCTATATCGCTGCCGTGCATCGGCGGATCCACCGCGAGTTCGCGGATGGGTTCTTGCGGAGCCTCCCGATGGGCAGCCCCTATCAAGATCCCACGCTGATGACCAAGCTCGAAATCGTGCTCAACCAGGACGGCTCGGTGCATCGAATCGGGGTCGTTCGATCGAGCGGCCTTCTGCCCTTCGACTTCGGTGCGTTCAACTCGGTGCTTCGCGGGCAGCCGTATCCGCCCGCGCCGTCCTCGATCCTGAGCGGCGACGGACGCGTGTACTTCCATTGGGGCTTCTATCGCAATCAGCGCCAGTGCGGGACATTCAACGCCGAGCCCTACATCATCCCCCATCCCCGAGGCGCCCCGGCGCGCCGGGACGGCCTGACCGACGAGCCTGACTGGGAAACCGTGGTTCCTGCCGATGCGAAGCCCACTTGGCAACCCACCAGTGGCGAGGGCTCGAGGGACGAAGACGAACCCGAGCGGCCTCCCGCCAAGTCGCCTCCGGCGGAGCCCAGGCGAGAGGAGGGTGAGGCGCCCAAGGCACCTCCCGCACCGCCCGGCTCCGGCCTGGGATGACTTACGATGCGACGCTGACCAAACGGGTCAAGACAGAGGCTGCGCAGGCAGGCTTCATTCGGTGTGGCGTAGCAACAGCGCAGGCTCTCGAGGAGGAATCGACGCACCTCGAAGCCTGGTTGGCCAATGGTTATCACGGGCAGATGAGCTGGATGGCCGAGACCGCCGCGGTCCGAATGGATCCGCGCCATCGAGGCATGCTCTCAGACGCCAAGAGCGTGATCGTCATGGCGGCGCCATATCCAAGACATCGCAGCTACGAGGGGCCGCCGCCCGCAAGCGTCGCCAAGTACGCGCTCGGCCGTGATTATCACAACGTCCTGACCAAGAAAGCGCGCCGGGTCGCGTCGCTTCTCTCGGAGGAGGGCCACGCTTCGCGGGTCGCCGTCGACTCGAAGCCGGTGTTCGAGCGCGCCTGGGCCGAGCGCGCCGGCGTGGGTTTCTTGGGCAAGAACTGCTGTCTGATCATTCCTGGCATCGGGTCTCATGCATTCCTGGCCTGCCTGGTGACCTCTGCGGCGTTGCTGCCTGACCAGCCGATTCGGCGCCGCTGCGGAAGCTGCACGCTGTGTCTCGATGCGTGTCCGACCCGAGCCTTTGCTGCGCCCCGCGCGCTCGACGCCCGCAAATGCATCTCCTATCTGACCATCGAGCATCGAGGCTCGATCCCGGTCGAGCATCGGCGCGCCTTGGGACCGTGGCTCTTCGGCTGCGACGTGTGCCAAGACGTATGCCCCTACAACCAGGCGACCGGGGCCGCGGAGGGATCGCTCCCCGCGTTCGAGCCCGATGATCGATGGTCCGGGCTGGCGGCCGAGCGCTTCCTCGAGATGACCGAGCAAGCCTTTCGGACATGGGCCGAGGGCTCGCCCGTGAAGCGCGCCCGGCACGAAGGTTTGGCTCGCAATGCTTCAATCGTATTGGGAAATCGCGGCAACCGCAGGCACTTGCCCGTGCTGGAGGAAACGCGGCGCAGCCACTCGTCCGCCGTGGTGCGCGAGGCTGCCGACTGGGGCCGCGACGAGCTCAAGCGTCGTTTGGCTGCTTCAGAATAGCCCAGAGCGCCTCGAGGAGTGGCGTCAGGCCCTCGCCGGTCGCCGAGCTGATGGCGAACACCTGGAAGCCCTTGGGCTCGAGCGTTTCTCGGACCGTCTCGAATGCTTCCCGCGCCTCGGGTAGGTCGCACTTACTGACGGCGACGATCATCGGTCGTTTCGGAAGGGTCGGGTCGAAGCGATCGAGCTCCACCATGAGCGCGTCGAAATCCGCAAGCGGATCTCGGTCCGGATCCGGGTCCACGCTGAGCATGTGCAAGAGCACCCGTGTTCGTTCGATGTGCTTCAGGAAGCGCAGGCCGAGCCCGGCGCCTTCCGATGCTCCCTCGATGATGCCGGGGATGTCGGCAATCACGAAGGTCCGATCGATGCCGAGCGAAACGACGCCGAGATTCGGAACCAAGGTGGTGAACGGATAATCTGCCACCTTGGGGCGCGCCCTCGACACGGTGGCGATGAAGGTGCTCTTGCCCACGTTTGGGAAGCCGACGATGCCCACGTCGGCGAGCAGCTTGAGCACGAGCCGGATTTTCCTTCGTTGGCCGGGCCGGCCGGGCTCGGCGCGGCGGGGCGCGCGGTCATAGGGTGTGGCGAACTTCATGTTGCCCCGTCCGCCCTGTCCGCCTCGTGCCACGACGAGCTCGGCGCCGTG
>LJTN01000073.1 GCA_001303415.1 Myxococcales bacterium SG8_38 | reverse complement strand
ACCGCCCGCACCGCCAACACCGCCCGCGCCACCAACACCGCCCGCGCCACCAACACCGCCCGCGCCGCCACTGCCGCCCGCACCGCCAACGCCGCCACTGCCGCCTGCACCGCCCACGCCACCTGATCCACCTGATCCGCCCGCACCACCGCTACCACCTGTCCCGTCGTCGCCGACACATCGAACGTCCACCGTCCAATCACAAGCGCAGTGCTCGAACCCGTCATCGCTTACGGTGATCGTGATCTCGTGGTCGCCCACTTCCTCGCACGTATAGAAGGTGGCGGGCACAGAGGGATCGTCGAAGGTGCCGCCATCTCCGGTCCATGCGTACTCGACGTCGTCGCCCTCGGCGTCGCTGGCTTCGGCGCGGGTTTCGATCGTGTACCCGACCGAGGTCTGAAGCGGAGCCACGACGACCTTCGTGAGCTGGGCGCACCTATTGAGCTTCCCGTTGACGCGAACCCCGCCAAGCTGCTCCGGAGGTTTGCACCGCAGCAGCACAGCGGCGTGCGTCACCGCGCCGGCTGTCACCTCGAACGGCGCCGAACCTTGGCAGGTGGTCTCCCCGTCTGCGCTCGTCGCTTCCAAATCGATCACGTAGCTCTCGGGCGGCAGTCCAAAGACCTCCACGGATGCGGTCGCGCCGGGCGCGTTCGTGTCGATCGTGCCCATCATCGGGTTGATCCCCTCCGCGCGAATTGTCCAGCGCACTTGGTCGATGACGATCTCGGACCCGTCTTGCGCGGGCCCGACGTCGAGCTCGAGTTGCAACACCGACTCGCACGGAACGGAGGACGACTCCGCGGTGCACCCTGCGGACGACAGAGCGACGCAAACCCAAACCCTACACGCGAGCTTCGACCGAAACACGACGGCTGAGCCTATCGCGGCAGCCTCCCGCCAAGCAATGGCCTTCCGCACCGACGAAATGACCGATCCGTGCCATGGCTGGCCACGTTGCTCGCGGGCATGGCATCCGCGGTCGCGCACGGGTAGCATCACCTACCGTGCCTCAGGTCGTCATCGATCGTCGGTTCAACGGACCCCCCGATTCGGGAAACGGCGGCTACGTGTGTGGGTTGATCGCGAACGCGATCGAGGGACCCGCCGTCTGTACCCTGCGAAAGCCACCACCGCTCGATCGAGAGCTCATCCTTCAAACGCCCGAACAAGGCAAGGTGGTTCTTTGGGACGGTGACGTCGTGATCGGTGAAGCAGTCCCCGAGCCGTTGAGCCTCGCGTTGCCCGAGCCGCCTTCCTTCGATGAAGCGGTCGAGGCGAGCCGGCACTACGCGGGGTTTCAGGCGCACCTCTTCCCGACGTGCTTTGTGTGCGGCCCGGGACGGCCTCTCGATGACGGGATGCAGCTCTACCCAGGCGCGATTCCGGAACGTTCGATCGTCGCGACGCCTTGGACGCCGAACGCCTCGATGCCGCATGAAAGCCATCGAATCCGAGACGAAATCCTATGGGCCGCGCTCGACTGCACGAGCTACTTCCCCCACTACCCAGCGAAGGCAGTCCTCGGCCGGTTGCATGGTGAGCTCCTTCGCGAAGCCAGAGTCGGTGAACGCTATATGGTCGTCGGTTGGAAGATCGGCGGCGAAGGTCGAAAGCGATGGTCCGGCTCGGCGGTCTTTGACGAGGACGGCAACGCCTGTGCGTCGGCCAAGGCCACGTGGATCGAGCTCAAGCCCGACCAATCAGGCTTTCGTGTTGAAGCTGGTGGGTGAGAACGAGGTACATGAACACTAGAGCGTCGGGCCGAAAGCGGCCTTGCGTCGGTGCGACGATCTACTTCCGAGTCGCGTCTTCGAAGCTCGGCGAGTCGTCTGCCGGAGAGCGACCCGTCTTCGACTCGACCCGTGGCGGCGGAGTCTCTTCGCGCAAACGCTCCTGTTGCGCTTCTGCAGCGGCCGCCGACACCTGAAGCGCCTTCGAGAGCCAAGCCTGCCGATCCGTTTGCTGCGCATAGGGCGCAAGCATCAGCAGGAGCAAGCACGCCGCAACGAGCTGCACCCACTTCGTCCGCTTTTGCCGCCCCGGTTCTCCCATGGCTCCCTACTTGGAAGGGTACCAATCCGCGCATGCACGACCCAAAAATGGTGAGCACGCTTTCACTCGATCAAAATCTTCCAGACTGAACAGGCGGCGCGCTCCACAGCGCCAACCGCCATTGTCTCCCCGCACCGCGCCACGTTACCATCGCGCCCCATGCCCAAGACCACGCGCACCTATTACAACCCGCTTTCCGACGCGCATCGCGGCGAAAGCATGGTCGAAGAGCTGATCCAAGTCAGTCGGTTCGGAAATAGCTCCGGTTCGAGGCCCTGAGCCGCTAGCCGAGCTCAAGCCACCGCCGACGTATCCGTCCGCCGGCGCACACGGCCCAGCGTGCCCTGGAGATACTGCGCTCGCGTCGCCGAGCGCTGAAGCTTGCCGCTGGTGGTTTTGGGCAACGAGCCCGCCTCGATGAGCACGACCTCGGACACGGTGAGCCCGACCGCGCGTTGCACGCCGCGGACGATGTTCGATTCGATGGTCTCGGGGTCGCCATCGCGGTACTCGGCGGCCACGACGATTCGCTCGGTGAGATCTCCCTCAACGGAAAACGCCGCCACATTGCCCATGCGCACGCCATCGACGCGCCCCGCGGCGACTTCGATGGGAGTCGGATCGAAGTTCCGCCCGCGGACGATGAGGGTGTCCTTCAAACGTCCGGTCACGTAGAGCTCGCCCTCCGACATGTAGCCGAGGTCTCCCGTCTTGACACCGCCGTCGACGAAGACGCGCTTGGTTGCCTCTTCGTCGTCCCAGTAACCGGTCGTTACGCTCGGCCCCTCGACGAAGATCTCCCCGACGTGGCCTTCGGGAAGCGGCTCGCCGTTTGCATCGAGGATGGAGACGCGATGGCGGGGCAGGGGGCGTCCGCACGACACCACCGGAACACGGCGGTCGAGACGATGAACTCCGGACCTGTCATCGCCCAAACGGAACCCGAGCTCGGCGCAGTCCACCTTGAGCTCGTCCTCCATTCCCGCGAACGTGACGGCCAAGGTCGTTTCGGCCATGCCGTAGCACGCGAGGAACGCGCTCGGCTTGAGTCCCGCCCCGGCAAAACGGTCGAAGAAGCCGCGAATGGCATCGGGCTGAATCGGCTCCGCACCGCATCCGAGCACACGCACCGCGGAGAGGTCCAGGCCCTCAATCGACGTCGTGCGCCGCGCCGTCAAGGCATACCCGAAGTTCGGCGCAAACGAGATCGTCCCGCGGTCTTCCGAGAGGGTCTGGACCCAGACTTCGGGTCGCTTCAAGAAGTCGAGCGTGGGGATGAAGGTGACCGGCGTGCGCGTGACGAGCGGCGACATCACGAAGCCGATCAAGCCCATGTCGTGGTAGAGCGGAAGCCAGCTCACGCCACGGTCTTCCGCGCTCGCGCCCAATCCATCGACCATGATCGCGTGCGCGTTCGCCCAGAGGCTTCCGTGCGTCACACGAACGCCGCGAGGCGTCGAGGTGCTGCCCGAGGTGAACTGCAGGAACACGACTTGGTCATCGCTCACGGGGCGAAGCAGGAGCTCCCCACCTTCGGGAAGCTCATCGATCGAAACCACCTCGCGCAGCGACGGAATCTGATCCGGAAGAGAGCGAAGCGTGTAAGCGATAGGCGGGTCGGCAAGGACCAGGGTCGCCCGCGCGGTCCCGAGCATCCGCGCCGTGGTCTCCGCCCAAGAGGCAAGCTGCCCGAGGGTCAGCGGCGGATACAAAGGCACCGCGATGAACCCCGCGCGAACGCAGCCTAGGAACGCAGGGATGAAGTCCCGCGCACGGTGCAGCACGAGCCCGACGCGGTCGCCGCGCCGAGCCCCCAGGCGGTGCATGCGCCGAGCCAAGCGGTCTGCTTCGGCGACGAGCTCACCGTACGTGAGGTCGACCACCGCATCCTTTTCCCGGTATCGATGCGCATGACGCTCCGACCTCGCGAGCTCTTCGAGAAGTTGTGAGAAGTCATTCGCTTTCGCTTGCATGTCTCTGGCTCCGTTCACAGTGCGCAGGCCTTCCTCGGTGCGCTCGTTCGCGCCCTCGGACGTGCATCACGCGTGCCAACCGCTAGCCGCCAAATTGACGGGAATTTTCAAAATTCCGGCCGCCCGACCGACGGCCTACTGTGAATGCCAGGCACACAAAGCGTCACACGCAATTTTCCACCCCTGCGCGTCTATTCAGAACAAAATCACCCGGGCACCGCAGGCACCGGCACCTTGCTATCCCGCCCATCATGCTCGAGCGTGACGTGGAGCGAGCCGGTGAGCTCGCCGCGCCACGGCCCTTGCAGCGCGTCGAACGCGCTTTCGTCGAGATCGACCGACGCCTCGAGCAGCGCATCGACCAAGAGCTGGCGGTGGTCTCCCTCCATGTCCCAATGCACCACCAACGCCAGGCCACCGAGCTGATGCGCCTCGGTCAAAAACACGTGCGCTCTCGCAAACGCGTGCTCGACCGCCTGAAGCGCCTCGGCGGGTGTCGCCTGCATGGTAGCCGTCAGCACACAACCGTCCCACACGAGGGCGGAGTCTACCCCCAAAGAAGACGCAAGAACAACGCCCGCAAGAGCGAACGGGGGCGCTGCTCCTCGGGTCGGAATCGACCCCATCACGCTGCCGCGCTACGAGCCGGTGGTATTGTTCTGACGCACCCCGGATGTGGCGGCCATGACCTCCAGCTCTTTCGTCAGTCTCGAAGGCCAGGCGTTCTATCAACGACGCGTGGCCCTGTTCGGCTTGAGCATCGCGGCGGCCGGCGCGATCGGCCTCTCGTTTCGGCTGGTCATTGCCCTTTGGTCGGGAACGCTCGGAGAGCCGGCCGACGCGCCGAGCTACTGGCTTCACTTTGCGGGCATCGTGCCGTGCGTGGCGATGTGGCTGATCTGCCGTCGCGGCCAGCTGCCGCTCAACAAGACGATTGCCGTCGAGACCTCCGGCCTGCTTGCTACGTCGGTTGCTTACATCGGGATGGGAATGACCATTCCGCCCGAGGTGGGCGCCGATGCGATCACGGCATTCACGTTGTCGTTTGCCTTCTTTTCGCGTTCGGTGTTCGTCCCGAGCACGGCGCGACAGACCGCCTCGCTGGGTCTCCTGGTCGGCGTACCGCTCATCGGCATGATGAGCTTTCACTACCTCGCAGTCGACGCCGAGATGTGGCGCAGGGTCGGTTACGACACCCGCGGCTTCGAACGAAATCGCATTGCCGTGTCCACGGCGCTGATGACCACCATGTGGTGGACGCTCACCGTCGGCCTGGCGAGCCTGGCTTCGCACGTGATTCATCGGTTGCGGACCGAGGTCCAGACCATCCAGCGTCTCGGCCAATACCACCTCGAGCGCAAGCTCGGCGAGGGTGCGATGGGCGTGGTCTATCAGGCCACCCACGGCATGTTGAAGCGGCCCACCGCGGTGAAGCTGCTCCGCCCTGAGCTCCTCGGCGGCGAAGCGCTCGACCGTTTTCGCCAAGAGGTACAGCTCACGGCAAAGCTCACGCATCCGCACACCATCAAAATCTACGACTATGGCCGCACACCCGAGGGCCTCTTCTACTACGCGATGGAGCTTCTCGAAGGTGCGAGCCTCCAAGACATCGTCGATGCGACGGGGTCGCAGCCCATGCGACGCGTCGTACGGATTTTGCGAGACGCGGCGCTTGCGCTCGACGAGGCACATGCAATGGGTTTGATTCATCGCGACATCAAGCCGAGCAACATCATGCTGGCGAGGCAGGGTAGGGTGCAGGATGTCGTCAAAGTTCTCGATTTCGGGCTGGTGAAGCGCGTGAAAGAGACCGAAGAGCCCGAGCAGACCGGCCTACGCGCCGTCAAGGGCACACCGCATTACATGAGCCCCGAGTCCATCAACGACCCGGCGAGCGTCGATGCGCGAAGCGACCTCTACGCGCTCGGCGCGGTCGGCTACTTCTTGCTTGCGGGCCGGCCCGTCTTCGACGGCAATAGCGCCTTTCAAATTTGTCTTCATCACGTGCAGTCGACGCCCAGGCCGTTGCGCGAGGTCTGCCCGGATCCCATCCCAGAAGGTCTCGAGCGACTCGTCCTCTCGTGCTTGGCCAAGTCCAAAGACGATCGCCCAGCTTCTGCCGAAGCGTTTGCAGATGCGTTGGACAAGCTCCAGCTCCCCCCATGGTTGCGGGCCGATGCAGAACGATGGTGGGCGCTCCACGGGGGGCTCGTTCAACGAAAACGCGAATCAATAGCACCCCGAATCACCGGCCACACCATGAACGTCGCGCGCGACAGAGCATGGTCCGAGAGCGGATAGACTGCCTCACATAGTCAGGCGCTTGCGCCGCATGCGCGAGGAACAGTGCGACGCCCTTGCGCGAGATCTTCCACTCGTGCACTCGTCCGTCGGGTGACGCGAAGGGCATGTCGTCGCGGTCGTCGTCGGTGAGATGCACCGGCTGGGCGAGGACCCAGTCGACACCGCTTGCACCCGCGGTTCACCGAAGACCCGGCCCATCGCTGGCTCCGCGAGCTCATGGTCGAAGTCACCAACGCAGCTCCCTCGCTGCCGCCCAGGCGAAGCCGCTCGGCATAGATGCTTCCGCGGCGGCAGGTCAGAGGTATATCCTCTGAAACTGGAGCATCGCATGGCATTCGACGCGACGTGGATGGACACGGTGCCGCACCTCGGGCAGGCCGGCCGGGTCGACGAGGCGCGTGCGCTTGCATCGAGGCCGGGGCTTTCGTTCGTCGAGACTTCCGGAGGCCGCATTCGGATGCGTCGCGGCGGCTCGACCGGCGAGCTCTCTGTGTTGATGGCCGCCGACGGCCCGAACGTCATCGAGCACTACGACCGCCTCATCCCCCCGCTCGAAGCGCGCGTCGACTGGGCGGTTTTCGAGCCGCCCGGAACGGGCGCCTCTGCACCGGCGCGCGGCTTCGACTTCACCATCGACGCGTTCACACAGTCGTGCACCGAGGTGCTCGAGACGGTGGGACCTCGCACGCTCGTCTTTCCTTGCTACTTGGGTTTCGTCGGACAGCGCATCGCGCGGTCGCGCCCCGAGCTTGTCCGAGGCCTGGTCATGCCGCAGACGCCGAGTTGGAGCGACATGCAGCGCTGGGCCGATACCGTAGACCCAAAGCGTTTGCTTCGCACGCCGGTGATTGGCCAGTTGATGCTCGTGCTTCGCCGGCGCGACGTGGCTGCCACCTGGTACCGAATGAGCACGAGCGACCCGAGCTTCCGCGCGCCCTTCACCGAGGCCGCCAACGAAGCGTTTGCTTTCGGCGGCTGCTTTTGTCTCGCCTCTTTGATGCAAGGTTATCAGCGCGGCCCGGCGCCCCCGTCGACCGAGCTACCAGTCCCGGCTGCCGTGGTGTGGGGGCCACGCGATCGAACCCATCGGCAGTCTGATCCCGCGCAATCGGTTCGGGGCGCCAAGGTCGTCACCATGGCCGAGTGCGGCCACAGCCCCGAGCTCGAAGACCCAGAGCGTTTCGTCGACTGGCTCCTTCGATGGCACCGGAAGCGATGACCAGGAGTCTCGGGCCACGCTCATGCTGGCATCACGTCGCGAGCGCGCCCGGTTGCCCCGCCACCGAGCTCGTCGGGCCACGGCTCGCCAGGTAGAGCTCCCTCAGGTGCATCACCAAGCATCCCACGCCGAAGATGTGCACCAAGAAGCTGAGGCCTGGGCCGACCAGCGGGACTTCCAGCACGAATAGAACCACGAGCAGGCTGAGCCCCGTGCGGAGGACCAACCGTCGGTTGTCTAAAGCAGCGGGCAGCCGCTGCGCGGCGAAATAGGCCACGGCCAACGTCGAGGCGTAGAGCAGCACGGCGTATGCCATCCCGGTGACGATGGCGATGGGGATTCCGATCACCGTCAGCGCGACGAGCACCATCGCGACGGGCGTCGCCAAGAGGATCACGAAGCCAATGGCCATCTCGCGCAGCACCTCCTTGCCGGACTCCGGAACGGGCGGCCGAAGAGAAGGAAAGAGCGTCACGGCGAGAACGCCAAGCAACAACAGGGCCAAAGCCTTGGCCAGCACCCCGAAGTAAAAGCCGGGGTACAAGAACGCACGGTGCTCGTGCTTAGCGTCGACATCGATGACGGTGGCGCCGTTCACCGTGGCGCCCTCGTCGATTTGCGCGGCATCTTCGGCGGGGACCGTCACCTCGATGTCGCCGCCGATCGAAGCGCTCGAGCTCACGCTGAGCTGCCCGGCGTAACCACGCACGGTCCGCTCGACGCTACCGCTGATTTCCATGGTTTCGGCGGCGAAGTATGCGTCGCGGCTGATTCGGCCTTTGGCGCGCACCGTCTCGCCGGCGAGAAAGCCTCCGTACGAGAGCTCGCTACCCTCGGTGAGAATGACGTTTTGGCCTGCCAAGAATCCCGAGCCGCCCACCCTGGTGTCCACCTCCACGGTCTTGCCTGCGGCGTGCACGTTGCCCCCGACTTCGCCCGTGATCGTGACCGACTGACCGACACCATAGACGTTGCCGTGCACCGTCCCGGTGATCTCGACCCGCTCCGCCGCAGCAAAGACATCGCCTTGCACGGTGCCCGCCACGATGGCGGTCTTCCCGGAAAGAAACACCGTGTCGTCGATCGATTCGCCGGCATCGACCTTGACCGTGCCCTCTTTTTCGAAACGGAGCTCCGCCGCGTGCACCGGACTCGGGGGGGCGAGGCTTGCCAGAAGCGCCAACGCCACGCCGGCCGCTGCGCCGACCGCCGGGCGACGAAGGGCGACGACTCCGATCGAACCGATGACGAAAAACAGCGTTACGGCGAAACCAAACGACGAAATCAACATGTCCTCACCTCCCACCGTGAGCTCCACGAGCACGCGAGACAGAGAAAATACCCCACCGGCGCCCCCCAGATTGCCAAGCCAACCGAGGCCTGCGGGCAAGCTCGGCGTCGCTCGCCAAGCAAAATCGAGCATCAAGGGCGCCAAGGCTGCCGACGCGATGGCGCCATAGACCCAGCGCGAAGCCGACGTGGACGAGCTCGTCGCGTGCGAGCCGGCTGCCAACGAGCCCGCAGGCGGACTCAGCGGCATCGCTTCCTCTTCGCCCAGCACCTCTCTCAGGACTTCGTTCTCTCGTTCGAGTGACGCGGCGAGCGCTCGACAATCCGCGCAGCCTTCGAGGTGGGCGGCGACGCGATGTATTTCCTCTTCGGGAAGCTCGCCGTCTGCATGAATGGACAAGGTAAGCTCGGTCGGGCAGCTCATGATTCTTCCTTTTGCAAAGCGCCGATGTGTTGCCGCAACGCGCGCTTGGCTCGATGCAGCTGCACGGCCACGTTGTTGCGCGTGGTCCCCAGATGATCGGCGATCTCGTCGTAGGAGAGGTCGCCGTAGTACTTCAGGATGAGCGGAGCTTGGTAGTGCTTTGGTAGGGCGTCGATCGCCTGCAGCAGCGCGCGGCGTTGCTCTTGGTTTTCATACGCGACCAGCGGGGACGACGACGTCACGGCGGCAGATGCCTCGACCGGCTCGTCGTAAAAGAGACGCTTTTCGATGCGTTCTCTTCGCAAACGATTGATGCAATGCCGGCTTGCGATGGTGAGAAGCCACCGGTCGAATGGGCGCTCGCGGTCGTATTGACCGAGGGCGTGATAAGCTCGCTCGAACACTTCGTTGGTCGCGTCCTCGGCTGCGGCGTCCGAGCCGAGCATCTTGCGGCAGAGGCCGAACACGCGGCCCGAAAACCGACCATAGACTTGACCGAACGCGACAACACTGCCCATCTGGGCCTCTTTGAGCATGGTTTCCAACGGCGTCTCGTCCATGGGGGTCCGCTGCGCCTTTCGAGTGCGACAGGCGAGTCCCATGGAGTCTACACGCGGGCCCGGGGGAAGATTACGCGGTCGCTTCTTACCCCGTAAACCGCTCGAGAAGCTCCGTGTCGTCGGGCGGCTTCGGCTGAAAGCTTCGCGCATCGGCAAAGGCTTTCACGAAGGCCGGGCGCTTCGACACCCTCGAAAGATAGCCGCGAAAGACCTCGTCCTGACACAGGCCGTAGCCCCGGGCCCATGCGACGTTGTGCCCGATGACGCAGTCGGCCGCGGTGAATGCATCACCGCAGATGAACGGGTGCCGCTCCAAGCGCTTGCGAAGCTGCGGCTCGACCTCGTTGACGAGCTTGTCTCGGTAGCGCCGGATCGTGCGTGGGTCTTTTTCGTCGTCGCGCAAGAGGTGCTCGTGCACGCGAATTTGCCAGAGCATCATGTCCATCCACGACGCACCGAAGTAGAGCATCTGTAGATACTCGGCGCGCTCGAGCGAAAAGGGGTGCGGCGGTGGGGCCAAGCCCTTTTCCGGAAACGCGTCCGCGAGGAACGTCACCATGGCACCGCTTTCGAGCATGTGCACCACGCGGCCGTCCGGCATGATGACTTCCAGCGTCGGCACGCAGTGATTGGGGTTCTTTTCGAGATACTCCGGCTCGTACTGTTTGCCTTCGTAGACGGGCACGATTTCGACCTCGAAATCGTCGTCGAGCACTTCGTGCAGCATCCACTTCACGCGGGCGCTTCGCGTGCCGGGGTAGTGGTAGAGCTTGAATCTGGGTGTTTCCATCGATTGAACATCTATAACGCGCCCGGCGTCCAAGGGAAGCGCCGATCGAGCCCGAGGCACTTGGTAGTGCGGATCGCACACTACACCGTGAGCAGCGTTTGCCTGCATACACGCTCATTCCTTCCACATGGAGCTTGCCTTCGGCTGCGGCGTTGAACGACGCGTCCGGGCTCCGATCGGTCATCGCCGCGAAGCCGATCCGCGCGTCCCGCCACACCAATGCTGCGTCGTAATCGCCACGGTCACCGGCTAGAGACGAAACCTTTCCATCGTCGTCCGATCGAAAGGCGCAGGGTTTGCGTCTCGCAATTGCCGCGCCGCTCCGTTTGCGCTGGCGGTCGCTCGTAGCCATGGTGCGGGGTGGACCTCGTCCCCCTATCGAAGAAAGGCGCTCGCGGACGGCGTAGGCCCGACACGACTGCCTACCTTCCCACCACGCGTGCGGAGATGGAGGCGCGCGGCTGGGACGAGCTCGATGTGCTCATCGTCAACGGGGATGCCTACGTAGACCACCCGGCGTTTGGCGCTGCGCTCATCGGCCGGTTCCTCGAGGGACGTGGGTACCGGGTCGGCATGATCGCCCAGCCGCGTTGGCAGGATACGGCAGACGTGTCGCGGATGGGGGCGCCGCGCCTGTTCGTCGGCATCACCGCCGGCAACTTGGACAGCATGCTCAACAAGCTGACTGCCCAAAAGAAGGTGCGCTCCGACGACCAGTATTCGCCCGGAGGGCGCACCCACATGCGGCCCAATCGGGCGAGCATCGTCTACGGCAACCTCTGCCGGCAGGCGTTTCCGGGCGTGCCGATCGTCCTAGGCGGCATCGAAGCATCCCTTCGGCGCATCGCGCACTACGACTACTGGAGCGACTCGATTCGCCGGAGCGTTTTGCTCGACGCGAAGGCCGATCTCCTGATCTTCGGGATGGGCGAACGGCCGGTGTGGGAGGTCGCCGACCGGCTCGCCGCTGGCGAAGCAATCCAGGATTTGCGCGACGTGCGCGGAACGGCGCACGTGCTGCGAAAAGGCGAGTGGGAGCACATCGAGACGAGCCGATTCATCGTCGATGGCAAGCCGGTGCACCTGCCGAGCTACGAGGAAGTCAAAGAAAGCAAGGCGCGGTTCAGCGAGATGAGCGGCGCGTTTCAAAAGGAAACCAATCCGGGCAACGGGCGGCCGTTGATCCAGCCGCATGGGCACGAGGCCGTCTACCTCAACCCTCCGGCCGAGCCGCTCAGCACGGAGCTCATGGACGGGCTCTACGATCTGCCCTTCACCCGGTTTCCGCATCCTTCATACAGCGAGCCCATTCCCGCATACGAGACGGTCAAGCACAGCATCGTGACCATGCGCGGTTGCTTTGGCGGTTGCAGCTTTTGCTCGATCACCGAGCACGAGGGGCGGGTGATTCAGTCGCGGAGCGAAGAAAGCGTCCTGCGCGAGGTGCGCGCGCTTCGACGGATGGATGGTTTTTCCGGCGTGATCACCGACGTTGGCGGTCCGACCGCGAACATGTACCAGATGAAATGCAGGGAAGGGCGCATCGAAAAGGCGTGCCGCCGCCTGAGCTGCGTCCATCCCGGAGTCTGCGAGAACCTCGTCACCGACCACGGGCCGTTGGTGCAGCTGCTCGACAAAGTGCGCCACGAGCCAGGCGTGAAGAAGGCGTTCATCGCGTCGGGCGTCCGCTACGACCTGGCCGAGCTGAGCCCGGAGTTCGTCGAGGTGCTTGCCAAGCATCACACCGGCGGGCAGCTCTCGGTGGCGCCCGAGCACATCGACGAAGACGTGCTCGACAAGATGAAGAAGCCCGGCGTCGAAAGCTACGAGCGCTTTGCGCGCATGTTCGCGTGCGCCAGCGAAAAAGCTGGCAAGGACCAGCACCTCGTGCCGTATTACATCAGCGGCCACCCCGGCTCCACGATGCACTCCATGATCGACCTCGCGCTCTACCTGAAGAAGCGGGGGCTCAGGCCGCGGCAGGTACAGGATTTCATCCCGACTCCGATGAGCATGGCCACCAGCATGTACGTGACCGGCCTCGATCCCTTCACCCAAGAGCCGGTCTACGTCCCGAAGAGCTTGCGGGAAAAACGCATGCAAAAAGCGCTGCTCCAATACTGGGACGTCTCGCAGCACGACCTCGCGCGACAAGCGCTGATCCAAGCAGGCCGCCGCGATCTGATCGGAAGCGCCGACAGGCACTTGATCCCACCCGCCTCCGGCAAAGGTTCGCTTTCGATCCACGAAAGGCGCCGCCGAAAACGCACCCAAGCGCAGCCACGCCGCAATTAGCGGGTGCGTGTCCCCAGGCGCTACTCGGAGACCGCCTTGCGGAGCTCGCTTGGGATGCCGTCGATGCTCTGGGCGTTGTTTTCGCGCTGATACTCGGCGATTCCCTCTGGGCCCTTGTGCGCGGCCCATTTTTGAAGCTGCTCGCGCTCGCCCTTGTGCTCGTAAAGCGGCACGCCGTAGCCGCAGGAGTCGCTGATGCGGTTCGCGCGGATGACGACGATCGAGCGCACGCCCGGATACTCGGCAAACTTGCCGATCAATGTCCGAAAGGCCTCGTCGTGCGGCTCGATGACTTCGCCGATGCCATGCACGCGAACGATGCGCGGTCGGCCTTCGAAGGCGCAGAACATGACACAGATGCGTTTGTTCTCCCGAAGGTGGGCGATCGTCTCGACTCCGCTTCCGGTGAGATCGAGATAGGCCAGCGTCTCGTCATCGACGATGCAAAAAGTCCCAGGCAGCCCCTTCGGAGAGAGGTTGATGTGCCCGTCGGCGCTCAGCGGAGAAGTGGCGACGAAGAAAACCTTCTGCGCTTCGATGAAGTCCCGAAGCTTCCTGTCGATGGATTCATAGACCTTGGCCATGGCGCAAGTGTGGCACGACCGCGGCGCCGCGTGCAGTACCTCAAGGCGAATCGCGGGAGACGCTCCACAAGCGAGCGGAGCGTCTCCCCGCGATATCAGCCGCTTCGAGGCCCCTATGAGTCAAAGGCAGTACAGCGGACAGATGCCAACGGCAAGGGCCGCCGCGCAGAAGCCGCATTCGGCAATGGAGGTGCAAATTACCTCCTGCATGTGCTTCGTCCCTCCAGCATTGGGTCCCGCCGGTTGGACGATCGCGTTGCCCCCGAGACCATCGAGCTCGCCGTTGGCATAGGCCTCGGCACATTCAAGATTCCCGAAGAACGAAAGCAGAGCGCTTCCCACATCGATGCACTCCGAATCCGTGGGTAGACAGCCGAAGTTGTAACAAGCCTGGCCGGAGCCGAGCGCTCTAGCCACGATGCGGTTGCACTCGCCTTCGACGTCGTCCGCCTTGGCATCTGGAATGAGAAAAGCCGCCGCGGCGAGCGCGACGACTCCAACTGAGAGTAGCTTTTTCATGTTGCGTCCTTTCCCCGTCTTGAGAAGAAGCGAAGCGCGCCAATGCGCGCAATGCTTCCCGGACGATCGATGCTCTCGCTTTCGTTGCGAACCGTCTATACGTAATTCTTTTGCCGTCGAGGGGGTGCTCGTTCAACGCTTCGCAAACGTCGCACGCTGCAGGAACCTCATGAGGGCTTCGTTGATTGCGTTCGGATTGTCCTCGTGCATGATGGCGGGGCTGTTTTGTCCATTCATGAGGAGTGCCTGTTTGTGGATGCTACGGACGTCATCGTCACCGAGTGGCGATGAACGCGAGGAGATCGGCGTCGTGAAACGCTAATCCCTCTCAAACCCGGTTCGTGAAGGTGGCCTTAGGATGCGCTTGCGCGAGACTTTGATTCGCGCGGGCCGAGTGGATTCGATAAATTCGGTGAGCGCGTCGACGAAGCGCTCGGGCGCCTCGCAGTGCGGGTAGTGCCCCACACCCTCGATGATTTCGAGCCAGCTTCCCGGAATGGCCGAATGTGCTGCATATGCGTGCTCGACGGGAATGATGCGATCTTCGGCGCCCCAGATGATGAGCGTCGGCAAGCCCGCGGCGAGGTAGAGCTTGTCGTTTGCGCTCACCGACTGGCCGCGTGGGTCGATCACCTCGCGTAGCGTGCGGAGGAACGCGCGACGGGCCTCGACGTCGCCAAGCGAGGAGTAGCTTCGCCAAAGCTCGGGTATGACGGGTGCGTCCTGAATCTTATTACGGAGCGCGAGCCGACCAATCACTTCGACGATGCGCCGGACCGGCGGCGCGCATGCCACGAGGAGCACGGCTTCGGAGCCCGGTAGCGTGAGCATTCGCAGAAGCGGGGTCACCTCGGAACCGAGCCCCCCCGAATCCACCAACACCAACCGCTCGCAGCGTTCCGGGTACTGGTACGCGAACTGCATCGCAATGCCGCCGCCATACGACTGCCCGACCACGGTGGCCCGCTTGTATCCAAGCGCGACGATCAGATCACGAAGCGTCGAAGCCATCGCGCCCAGGGAATAGTCGCCCTTGGCCTTGTCCGACTCGCCATGGCCCAAGAGATCGGGCGCCAGCACCGTGAAGTGCTCGCCCAGCCCGGGCATGACCTGCTTCCAAGTCGCCGCGCTACCGGCCATGCCGTGAATCAAGAGCACCACCGGTCGGCCCTTACCCGCGGTCTGATACGTGAGGCGCTTGCCGTGGATGGTGAGCTCTCGTTGTTCCATCGCCAAGGCTCTTGCCACGTGTTGTCGACCCGTTCACGCGTTCCACGCGGCCAGCGCCACGATGATGCCCATCGCGATCATACAGAGGAACTGGATGAAGAAGAACGTCCAGCGCAGGCTGGCGACGAAGTTCGTCTGCGTGAACGACACATGAACGGTCGAATGGACGATGCGTGCGCCGATCAGCGTCAGCGCCAGCACATCCATCGCCCGGTTGTCGACCTGGGCGATGACCGCCACGAGCACGATCGCGCCGTAAACTGGAAGGTTCTCGATGCAGTTGACGTGGGCGCGCATGGCGCGCCGGTAGAAGTTCGTCCCTTCGAGATTCGCACCATCGAACTCTCGAATCTCGGACCGGCCAGTCAAGATGCGCCCCCAGCGATAGACACCCACGGTGAGTGACAAGATGAGGAGGGTCCAGCCCGCGAATGCGAGCAGGACCCATACGGGTATCGTCATACTCACGAAAGCCGCCTCAAGGTGCGATGTTCTGATTGAGCCGGAACAGGTTGCTCGGGTCGTACTTGCGCTTGAGCGCGAGCAGCCGATCGTAGTTGGGGCCGTAGGCGGCCTCGATGGGTGCTTCGCCTTCGGGGACGAAGTTCACGTAGACGCCGCCCGTGGCGTACGGCGCAGTGGCTTCGAAGTAGTCGCGTGACCACTTGATGCACTTGCTGTCATCGCTGGCGTCTTCCCAGCGCGCATG